>JACMRD010000162.1 GCA_014376645.1 Herminiimonas sp.
AGAAAGCGCGCTAAGGCTTGCTGGAAACGAGCTGATCACTCGGTTGGCACATGCGGATTGCTTGGGGTCATACTGCGCGATTTACCGGACCAAGATATTCGATTGAATGATTACGTTTTCGCGTCGCTGGACGATATTGCCTGGTTCATTTCCTCGATCGAAACGAATTTCACGGGCTTGCGCAACATCCCCTTTAGCGCTGTCACCGGACTGGTCACCGGAACAATCGTAGACTTGCCGTTTTCAGTTTAGACAAACTCGACCCGGCTTCCCGCATTCAGGCCAAGGGCTGCGCGAACCGATGCCGGAATCGTGATTTCTCCTTTTGAAGTCACGGTAGCAGATGACATCTGGATCTTTCAAAAATTCGATTGCCGATTTGGTCAAGCGTGCCGTACCAGCCTACACGCCACCTGTGGTCGCATCCGGTTGCGGCAGCCTGACGAAATGGAAGTGGTCAGCAACTGCCTCGGTCTTGATCCTGCCCACCTCGATCGTCGCCGTGTTCCGGACCAGCGTCAGCGTCTGACCTGACGCACCCTCGATCCACTTCAGCAGCTGCGCATCGTCGACTACAGCCGCGTCCATCCGCAGCATCGGCAGGCAGTTCACCAGATCGCGATCATCGACCTTGGCTACCGTGTCGGCACTCTGCAGGATCAGTTGCCCTTGATCGGTAAACCAGGCGCCGTCGATCGCGCCGAGCGGCTCGCCCGTCTGCAGCACGAACGCGTTTTCACCATCGGTATGGATGACGAACGGTGTGGACTCCAGATTGACATAAACTCGCTGCGGACCATTCTGAAAATACCACCGGCCCTCGGCATCATGCGTGTAATTGCGGTTGATGAAGGCCAGCAGGGCAGTGTGGGCGATCTTGTCGCCGGGCTCGGCGGCGGCTTGCGCGGCTTCGGTGCGCATCCGCCAGTGTCCGCGGGCGTCAAGCAGCAGCCAGCCATAACAATGCGGCACGTTTGGCCATTTGGCCATCGCTTTCCTGACGATCTCATCCATTATCTTGTTCCTTCAAATTGCTCGGCGCCGCACAGAAAATGCAGCATCCGTTGCGGCAGCCAGGCCAGGCTGCCAGGAAAACCGCCGCTCGCGAAGCCGACATGTCCACCCTCCTGCGGATAATCCAGCACCACGTGCGGCGAGGCCGATGCCGGCAGATGCTGCGGTGGCAGGAAGGGATCGTTGCGCGCGTTCAGAACCAGCGTCGGTACCGTAATGTCGTCGAGCACGTGCTTGGCGCTGGCGCGGTCCCAATAATCGGCGGTATCGCGATAGCCATGCAGCGGCGCCGTGACGATGTTATCGAATTCAAACAGATCGCGTGCGCGCAGCATTCGTTCCCGGTCGAACAGGCCGGGAAACTGTTCCAGTTTGTGCAGGCATTTCGGTTTCAGGGTCTGCAGGAAGATGCGGGTATAGAGCAGGTTTGGCCCGCTCGAGAGCGCCGCGCCACCACCTGCCAGATCCAGCGGCGCCGAAATCGCACAGGCCGCGTCGATGATCTCGGCCTGATGCTGCGATTCGCCCAACCAACGCAGCAAGGCATTGCCACCGAGAGACACGCCGGCCGCATAAAAACGACCGGCGCCGCAGGTCGTGCGATAGGCATCGAGTCGGCGCACGATCCAGTCGATTTCCTCGGCGTCGCCGGAATGATAGAAGCGCGGCGCCAGGTTGGCTTCGCCGGAACAGCCCCGGAAATGGACTACCACGCCATGCCAGCCGCGCTGTGACACCAGCGCCATCAGCGAGCGGGCGTAGTGACTGTCGGACGAGCCCTCCAGGCCGTGAAACAGCAGCAGCAAAGGCTGGCCTGCCAAGCCATCGACGAAATCGAGATCGACGAAGTCACCGTCGGGCGCCAGCCAGCGTTCACGCCGGTAGGCGACCGCCGGCTTGCGTATGCACGTCGCCGGGTAGATGGTCTGCAGGTGGCCGCCCGGCAGCCAGCGCAGCGCCGGATACGGCATGGCGGAAGGCGCCGAACGGTCGGGCGCCGGTGGCGAGTCGCGCCGGCTCAATGCAGCGTCGACGACGGGGCGGTGTCGACCGGTGCCGCGCCCGGCGCAACCGAGGCGTGATGCACGACGATGCGCCAGCCGGCAGGCGTTTTCAAGTAGATGTTGGTTGCCAGAACATGGCGCTGCGTCGGTTCCTGATCGCCGTGCCGGATTTCCTCGATGAGGTTGTGGACGGCGCTCATGCTGCTCATGACGACGTGGCGCTGGGTCGGATGGATATGCACGCCGCCGCGTTCGAAGATGGCTTCCCAGGACGCGCGAATCGCGGCCCGGCCGACCAGTCGGGCCGCACCGGGATGGATGCAAACGATTTCATCTTCATCGGCCCAGAGGGTCATCAGCGCATCCAGATCGGCGCGTGCGATGGCGTCGTAGAAAGCGTTTTCCGTCGCCTCCGGACTGGCGAACAATCGGTTTATCTTGGGCATCTTGGTATCCGGGCAGAAGTTTCGCGCCGATCGGTTGGCAGCTGGAGGTTTCATGATACCGGCTTTGGTCAAAAAACGATGATGTCAGCCTGTGGCCCGGTTGGTGCGCGCGTCGCTGAAGCCACCGCCGGCATCAGCCACCAGCCGGCGCTGCTCCAGGCACAGGCCCACCAGCACGCACACGGTTACGGCGTAGAAGGCCGAGCTGACGTGATGCGCGAACATGACCTGTGTCAGGCCGAAATCGATGAACGACAGCACCAGCAACACACCTGCCAGCGCGTACGGTCGATGCGGGCCTTCGGCGCGCAATTGTCTTGTGAAAAACCGCAGCGGAACGGCATACAGCGCGAGCAGTGCCAACGCACCCAGCAGCCCTTGGGTCGCCAGTGCGTTCAACAGTTCGTTGTGGGCGTGGTGATAATCGCGCATGGCGGGATTGATCAGACCGCGATCGATCAGGTCGTTCATGCCGAGGTGGTAATTGGCACGGCCGATACCGACCACCGGATGTTCGGTGAACAGGGTCCAGGCGCCTTTCCACATTTCCAGGCGCGCCCCGACCGAGGTGTCCGGATTGCCGTTCTTGTAAAGAGTGATTTCGCGGGAGACATCCAGCAGGCGCTCGCGCACGCCGGTCTGCGGCAGCAGCGACGCCGCGCCCATCAGGCCGATGCTGGCCGCCAGAATGACCACCGTGCGGCGGCCTAGCGCATGCCGGCCGTAGGAATACATTGGCAGGAACGACAGCAGCAGCGCCAACCAGCCACCGCGTGAGCCCGACAGGATCGAGGCGATCACGCCGGCGGCAAACGACAGGTACGGCAATGCGGCCCAGCGGGTGCGGGATGCTTGTTGAATGCCGGCCAGCGACATCAATCCCATCGCCATGGCCAAGTCGCCGAAGGTGATCGGCATGCTGAATCCTTCGGCGCGCGGCATGAGTAGCACGAAGCGTTGCAGCACCGCGAAACCGGCGGCGCCAACGGTACCCACGCACAGCCCGATCCAGAGTATCCGGGCGCGCGGTCGTGTCAACAGGATCAGGCCGATGGCTACCGGCGCTAGCAGCATCTTGATCGGGTTCTCCATGAATCGCCAGTCGAAACTGGTGCTGAGCAGCGAGATCGAAGCGACCCCCAGGTTCACGGCGAAAGCGAGGATCACCAATCGGGCGGAGCCGAACAGGGTCGCGCGCTGGTGCCACAGCGGCCCGGCGAAAGCCAGCCCGCTCAGCAGGATGGCCGCCTCGATCAGGCCGACGCTGACGTGGGTCGTCAGCGCCATCGCAGGCAACAGGAAGATCAGGACGGTGCAGAACTGCGATGCCCGTGCGGTGGTGGCGAATCGGTCGATCGGAAACTCCAGAAATCGATGTGCCATCGTGGCCACGGCGCGCTGGTTCAGGCGCTTGCGCCTGCAATGTACGCTGCTTTGTTCGGGCAGGTATCAATCAGGCGCAATGTAGCGTACTGGCGCCTGATGCAGCGCAGGATGCGCTGCGTGCGGTTCAATGTGCCTTGTGGACAGTCCCGGGCTTGAGGCGGTAACTGGTGCCGCAGTAGGGGCATTTGGCCTGACCGTCGGCCGGAATCTCGAGAAATACCCGGGGATGCGATGACCAGACAGGCATGGCCGGGTTCGGACAGTAAGCCGGCAGATCCCTGCCTTCCAAAAGAACGGCGGCGGCGTCATGTTTTACATCGATCATTGCTTGCTTTCGGAATGAGTGGATTTCTCTGACGCCGGCGTCAGACCAGGGTCAGCCAATGTTGATATTGCGGTGCGCGACCGTTGACGACGTCGAAGAACATCGACTGGATCTTTTCCGTGACGGGGCCGCGCTTGCCTGAACCGATGGTGCGATTATCTAGTTCCCGGATCGGCGTGACTTCGGCGGCGGTACCGGTGAAGAAGGCCTCGTCGGCGCAGTACATCTCGTCGCGGGTAATGCGTTTTTCGATGACTTCGATACCCATGTCACGCGCCATGGTCAGGGCTGCGTCACGGGTGATGCCGTCGAGGCAGGAGGCCATGTCGGGTGTGTAGATCTTGCCATTTCGTACGAGGAAAACATTTTCGCCCGCGCCTTCGGACACATAGCCGTCGGTATCGAGCAGCAGCGCCTCGTCGTAACCGTCGGTCAGTGCTTCCTGATTGGCCAGGATCGAGTTGATATAGTAACCGCTGGCCTTGGCGCGGACCATCGAGGCATTGACATGGTGCCGGGTAAACGACGAAGTCTTGACTCGGATGCCGTTGGTCAGGCCTTCTTCGCCGAGGTAGGCGCCCCATGGCCAAGCAGCGATGGCGACGTGAATCGTGTTGCCTTTGGGTGAAATCCCCATTTTTTCCGAGCCGATCCAGACCAGCGGGCGCAGATAGCAGGATTCGAGCTGGTTTTCCCGCACCACCTGACGTTGTGCATCCATGATGGTCTGCATGTCGAAGGGGATCGTCATCTGGAAGATCTTGGCCGAATTGAACAGCCGCTGGGTGTGTTCCCGCAAGCGGAAAATCGCTGTGCCCTGCGGCGTCTTGTAAGCGCGCACGCCTTCGAACACACCCATGCCGTAATGCAGCGTATGGGTCAGGACATGGACGGTGGCGTCACGCCATTCGACCAAGGCGCCATCTTTCCAAATTTTTCCGTCACGGTCGGACATCGACATCAGATCTCTCCCAAGGTTTCGCAAACATGCGAGTTTAACGGATTCGGCAGGAGAAAAATGATTCGTCGGTAGAATAGTGATGCATTTGACGACCGCCGAACCTGATATCACGATGCCGAACCCCATTTCAATTTCCCAGGCTGCCGCCTCCGCCGTCGATCCGGCCACGTCGGCCGTACTATCGCGGGAACAGAAAAAGGCAATCGAAAAACAGGCCTTCCGCGACGGCGTGCGCATTAGCGCCGGCACCATGCCGGGCATCTTTGCCTGGGGACTGGTCTCCGGCATGGCCATGATCAAGGCCGGCCTGACCGTCTGGCAAGCGCTCGGCATGACGCTGCTGGTCTTCGCAGGCTCGGCACAGCTGGCGGCGCTGCCGCTGATCGCCGCGCACACGCCGGCGCTGGTGATCTTCGCCACGGCACTAGTGGTCAACCTGCGCTTCGTGATCTTTTCGGCGGCGATCGGCCCGCATTTCACCCATCTCGGCTGGGTGCGCCGGATCGGTTACGGCTATCTCAGTTCAGACATGCTGATGGCATTCTTCCCGCAGCGGTTCCCATATTCGACGCTCGGCCAGCCGCTCGGCAAGGCCGGTTTCTTTCAAGGTATCTCCGCGCCGAACTGGCTTGCCTGGCAGGGCGGTGCGATCACGGGTCTGTTGCTGGCCGGGCAGATTCCGGAGAGCTGGCAGGTCGGCTTTGCCGGCACGCTGGCCCTGCTGGGCGTAATGATTCCCCTGACCATCAATCTGGCGGCGCTCGCCGGCGTGCTGGTATCGGCAGCCGTCGCGGTGCTGGCGATCGGGCTGCCGTTCCGGCTCGGCCTGTTGCTGGCGGTCGTGCTGGGAATGGCTGCAGCGATGCTGGCTGACCGTTTCTATGGTGACCAGGAACTACCGCAAGGACCACCGGTGGACCCGACATGAGTGCGCTGGACACCTGGATCGTCATCGGCCTGTTGTTGCTGGCGACGTTGATCACCCGCAGTTCGCTGTTCTTGCTCGGGCATGCGGTCAAGTTGCCACCCAAACTGATGCACGCCCTGCGTTACGCGCCGGCGGCGGCGTTGGCTGCCATTGTCGCCCCCGACTTGCTGTTGCAAGGCGGCGAACTGAGCCTGAGCTGGGCCAATCCGAAGCTCATGGGCGGACTGTCAGCTGCGTTGTTTTTTTTGGCGACGCGCCATCTGCTGGGCACGATCGTGGTCGGCATGGCGGCTTTTTCGCTGCTGAGGGTGTTCGGCTAGCGTAAGAACGACCCGCAGCGGGGCTGTCGAAATCGGGTTCTGGACGGGTGCTGCTGAGTTAAAATAGCGGTTTTTCTATCTCGCCATCCTGCCAACCGACCATGCAATTCAAACGACTCAGTGATCTCATTGCGCAAGACGCGCTGCAAGGCAAGCGTGTTTTCATCCGCGCTGACCTGAACGTGCCGCAGGATGATGCCGGCGAAATCACCGAAGACACCCGCATTCGGGCGTCCATCCCCGCGATCCGCCAGGCGCTGGCTGCCGGCGCCGCCGTGATGGTGACGTCGCACCTGGGACGTCCGACCGAGGGTGAGTTCAAGGCTGCCGATTCGCTGGCCCCGATTGCAAAACGCATGTCGGACATCCTCGGCCAGACCGTGCACCTGAAGCAGAACTGGATCGACGGCGTCGATGTCCTGCCGGGGCAGGTCGTGTTGCTGGAGAACTGCCGTCTTAATGTCGGCGAGAAAAAAAACAGCGACGAGCTGGCACGCAAGATGGCGGCGCTGTGCGATGTCTATGTCAACGATGCATTCGGTACGGCGCATCGGGCCGAGGCCACTACCTACGGCATCGCGAAATTTGCACCGGTCGCCTGTGCCGGCCCGTTGCTGGCCGCCGAACTTGATGCACTGGGCAAGGCACTGTTCGACCCGGCCCGGCCGCTGGTGGCCATCGTGGCGGGTTCGAAGGTCTCGACCAAGCTGACCATACTCAAGACCCTGGCTGCCAAGGTGGATCACCTGATCGTCGGTGGCGGGATTGCCAATACCTTCATGCTGGCTGCCGGCTTGAAGATCGGCAAGTCGCTAGCCGAAGCCGGCCTGGTCGACGACGCCCGCGCCATCATCGCAATGATGGCCGAGCGCGGTGCCTCGGTTCCGATCCCGACTGACGTGGTGTGTGCCAAGACGTTTTCGGCCACGGCCGAAGCCACCGTCAAGCTGGTCGCGGACGTGGCCGACGACGACATGATTCTCGATATCGGGCCGCAGACTTCTGCCTTGCTTGCGCAGCAGATCGCCACCGCCGGCACCGTGGTCTGGAACGGCCCGGTCGGCGTGTTCGAGTTCGACCAGTTCGCCGAAGGCACGAAAACACTGGCCCATGCCATCGCCGACTCGAAGGCATTCTCGATTGCTGGCGGTGGCGATACGTTGGCCGCGATCGCAAAATACGATATCGGCAACAAGATCGATTACATTTCCACCGGCGGCGGCGCTTTTCTGGAATTCTTGGAAGGCAAGACGCTACCGGCCGTCGCAATATTGCAGGAACGCGCCAACGGCTAGTCCGCGATCTAGGCTCACCGTGTGGGTTGCCAAGCGCGCAACAGGATCGGTCGGACCGAAGGTTCCGTGATCCTGCCAGCGTTCGCAGGACCTGCCGCGTCGCTCTTCGAAAGTCATCATGCTGCGTGCTACCAAAATTGTTGCCACCATCGGACCGGCCTCGAGCGACCTCGACACCCTGACGCGGATGATCCTTGCGGGGGTCGATGTCGTACGCCTGAATTTTTCTCACGGCAGTGCGCAGGATCACATCGATCGTGCAACGCTGATCCGCGAAGCAGCCGCCAAGTGCGGTCGCGAAGTCGCCATCATGGCCGACCTCCAGGGGCCCAAGATCCGGGTCGGCAAGTTTGAACATGGCAAGGTGCAGCTGGAGAAAGGTGCCAGCTTCATCCTCGACGCCGATTGCCCGCTCGGCAATGCCGAGAAGGTGGGGCTCGATTACAAGCAACTGCCGCGCGACCTGAAGGCGGCCGACGTCCTGTTGCTCAACGACGGACTGATCGTGCTCGTGGTCGACCGGGTGATCGGCAATGCGATCCATACCACCGTCAAGATCGGTGGTGAGCTGTCCAACAACAAGGGCATCAACCGCCAGGGCGGCGGTCTGACGGCGCCGGCGCTGTCGGCCAAGGACATGGAAGACATCAAGACGGCCATGAGTTTTCAGGCCGACTACCTGGCCGTGTCGTTTCCGAAAAATGCGACCGACATGGTGATGGCGCGCCAGTTGGCCAACATCGCGGGTGAGGCCTATCACCACAAGCCGCTGATGATCGCCAAGATCGAACGGGCCGAAGCGATACCGGCGCTGCAGGAAATCCTCGACGCCTCCGACGGCATCATGGTCGCGCGCGGCGACCTCGCCGTCGAGGTCGGTAACGCGGCCGTACCAGCCTTGCAGAAACGCATGATCAAGATGGCGCGGGCTTCGAGCAAGCTGGCCATCACTGCCACCCAGATGATGGAGTCGATGATCTTCAATGCGGTGCCGACCCGGGCCGAAGTCTCGGACGTCGCCAACGCGGTGCTCGACGGCACGGACGCCGTGATGACCTCGGCCGAGACCGCCACCGGCAAGTATCCGGTCGAGACGGTCGAGACCATGGCCTCGGTGTGCCTGGAAGCCGAGAAATACGAGAACTACAAGCTCGATGCCGATTTCCTGAACATCACGTTCAACCGCATCGACGAATCGATTGCCTATGGCGCGCTGTTTACGGCTTACCATCTGCGCGTCAATGCGATCGTGGCGCTGACGGAATCGGGCTCGACGGCGCTCTGGATGAGCCGGCACAATATCGATATTCCAATTTATGCCTTAACGCCAAGCAAGGCGACCGAGCGCAAGACTGCGCTGTTTCGCAATGTGCAGCCGTTCGAGATGGCGCAGACCACCGACCGCGAGGAAGTCCTGAAAGCGGCGCAAGACCTGCTACTGGCGCGCGGCGTCGTGAAAAAAGGCGACCGGATCGTGGTGACCTGGGGCGAGCCGATGGGTCAGACCGGCGGCACCAACGCGCTGAAGATCATGACGATCGGAGAGTATTGATCGCGGCTTGTCTTGCCCGCGCGTTTTGCCGTTACTGTTTAACTGAATTTAACTGAAATCGAACCGAAGGAGTCATCATGGCACTTGTATCATTGCGTCAATTGCTCGACCATGCAGCCGAACACAGTTATGGCCTGCCCGCCTTCAACGTCAACAACCTGGAGCAGGTCACGGCCATCATGGAAGCGGCCAATGAAACCAATTCGCCGGTGATCATGCAAGCCTCGGCTGGCGCCCGCAAGTACGCCGGCGAAGCCTTCCTGCGGCACCTGATTTCGGCTGCGGTCGAAGCCTATCCGCATATTCCAGTGGTGATGCACCAGGATCACGGCCAGTCGCCGGCGGTCT
Organism: Herminiimonas sp.; assembly: GCA_014376645.1. Lineage (GTDB taxonomy): Bacteria > Pseudomonadota > Gammaproteobacteria > Burkholderiales > Burkholderiaceae_D > JANXSS01. The sequence continues at coordinate 9,580 of JACMRD010000162.1, forward strand.
GCATGACCGCGATCCGTTCCGGCTTTTCCTCGGTGATGATGGACGGTTCGCTGATGGAAGACGGCAAGTCGGTCGCCAGCTACGAATACAACATCGAAGTCTCACGCAAGGTCGTCGAGTTCTCGCATGCGATCGGCGTCACGGTCGAAGCGGAACTGGGCGTGCTCGGTTCGCTCGAAACCATGATGGGCGACAAGGAAGACGGCCACGGCGCCGACGGCAAGATGACGCGCGAGCAGTTGCTGACCGACGTGTCGCAAGCCGCAGACTTCGTCAAGCAGACCCAGTGCGACGCGCTGGCGATCGCGATCGGTACCTCGCACGGCGCCTACAAGTTTTCGCGCAAGCCGACCGGCGATATCCTCGCCATCGAGCGCATCAAGGAAATCCACGCGCGCATCCCCAACACCCATCTGGTGATGCACGGCTCGTCGTCGGTGCCCCAGGAACTGCTGGCCGAGATTCGCGAATTCGGCGGTGACATGAAGGAAACCTACGGCGTCCCGGTCGAGGAAATCCAGGAAGGCATCAAGCACGGCGTTCGCAAGATCAACATCGACACCGATATTCGCCTGGCCATGACCGGTGCGATCCGCCGTTATTTCGTCGAAAACCCGACCAAGTTCGATCCGCGCGATTATCTGAAGCCGGCCCGTGAAGCGGCCAAGGCCGTCTGCAAGGCACGTTTCATCTCGTTCGGCTGCGAAGGCCAGGCTGGCAAGATCAAGCCGCTGACGCTTGATAAAATTGCTGAAATGTACAAGTCGGGCAAACTGTCGCAGATCGTGCAGTAACGCGTGTTGCAGTAGAGCGTGTGCACTAAAGCGTGTATCAACAACCGCAGTCAGCAAACGTACCTGCGTCGACCTGCAAGATCGGGCCTGCCTGGTACGCGTTTGAGAATCATGTAAAACGGAATCAATCCATGAACAGTCTGTATCAATCCACCATTACCTCCCTGCCGCTGTTAGGTCGGGGCAAGGTGCGTGACAATTACGCCGTCGGTGACGACAAGATCCTGATCGTGACTTCGGACCGCCTCTCGGCATTCGATGTCGTGATGAGTGAAGCGATTCCCGGCAAGGGCCGCGTGCTGAACCAGATGTCCGACTTCTGGTTCGACAAGCTCGCTGACATCGTGCCGAATCATTTGACGGGCATCGCACCGGCCTCGGTGGTGGCAGCTTCCGAAGTCGCGCAGGTGGAGGGTAGGGCGGTGGTAGCCAAGCGGCTCACCCCCATCATGGTTGAAGCCGTCGTGCGTGGTTACCTGATCGGCTCCGGTTGGAAGGATTACCAGGCTACCGGCGCCGTCTGCGGCATCGCGCTGCCAGTCGGTTTGCGCCAGGCCGACAAGCTGGCCGAACCGATTTTCACGCCGGCTGCAAAAGCCGAACTTGGCGAGCATGATGAAAACATCTCGTTTGCCGAAATGGAGCAAAAAATCGGCGCAGACCTGGCTGGACGCATCCGGTCCATCAGCATCACCCTGTATAAAACGGCTGCTGAATTCGCCGCCACGCGCGGCATCATCATTGCCGATACCAAGTTCGAATTCGGGCTCGACGCCAACGGTACCCTGTACCTGATGGACGAAGTGCTGACCGCCGATTCGTCACGCTTCTGGCCGGTCGATTCCTATGTGCCGGGCAGTTCGCCGCCGTCCTTCGACAAGCAGTTCGTGCGCGACTATCTTGAAACCTTGACCGACTGGAACAAGACGGCGCCGGCGCCGTCCCTGCCGGATGACGTGGTCGCCAAAACCGGCGCCAAGTATCGCGAGGCGCTCAGCCGCCTCACCGGCACCACGCTGGAGCAATGAGATGAGCGTGGAACTCGTAATCGGAAGCGGTGCTGAACCAGCGACAGGGCCCGAGGCAGCGCCCGTCATCGGCATCGTCATGGGCTCGTCATCGGACTGGGACGTGATGAAACATGCCGTTGCGATCCTGAAGGAATTCGGGATTGCGCACGAAGCCAACGTCATCTCCGCGCATCGCATGCCCGACGCCATGTTCACTTACGCCGAGACGGCTCGCAGCCGGGGCTTACGCGCCATCATCGCCGGTGCTGGCGGTGCGGCACATCTGCCCGGCATGATCGCCGCCAAGACAATCGTGCCGGTACTGGGCGTGCCGGTGCCATCGAAATATCTGCGCGGCGAGGACTCGCTGCTGTCGATCGTGCAGATGCCGAAGGGTATTCCGGTGGCGACGTTCGCCATCGGTGAAGCCGGCGCCGCCAATGCGGCGTTGGCCGCGATCGCCATGCTGGCCACGACCGACGCGGTGCTGGCGCAGCGCCTGGAGCAGTTTCGGGCAGCCCAGACCGAGACGGCGCGCACGATGGTGCTGCCGACCTGACGCGTCCCGGCCACTAACAACAATAATATGCAAACAGCGAGGGTTTTTCGATGAGTGATCAGCGCGCTTTCATTCCCGGCGCATCGCCTGCCACTTGGCTCGGCGTCATGGGAGGCGGGCAGCTCGGCCGTATGTTCGCGCACGCGGCGCAAGCCATGGGCTTCAAGATTGCGGTGCTGGAGACGACGCCGGACTGTCCGGCCGGACATGCAGCCGACCACCTCCTGTGCGCCGATTACGCCGACCCGGCCGCGCTGGCCGAGCTGGGTGCGCAATGCGTCGCCGTCACCACCGAATTCGAGAACGTGCCGGCGCAAAGCCTGCGGCAACTGGCGGCCCATGCCTTTGTCGCACCATCGGCCGATTGCGTGGCGATCGCGCAGGACCGGATGGCCGAAAAGCGCTTCTTCACCGGGTGCGCGACCGCCTCGGGCGTGCTGCCGGCACCGCATCACCTGATCGAGCGCAGCAGTGACATCGACAATGTCTCGGCATTGCTGTTGCCGGGCTTGCTGAAAACAGTGCGCCTCGGTTACGACGGCAAAGGCCAGGTGCGCGTTGCCACCATCGCCGAACTAAAAGCCGCTTTCGACGGCATGCAAGGCGCCGCGTGCGTGCTGGAACAGATGCTGCCATTGGCGTGTGAAGTCTCGGTCCTGGTTGCGCGCAGTGCCGACGGCTTGGCGCTGGTCTACCCGATCGCCGAAAACATGCATCGCAATGGCGTGTTGCACACCACCACCGTGCCGGCCGCGCATGCGTCGGCGGACGCCGAAGCCCGTGCGCAGGCGGCGGCGCTGGTGTTCGTCGCCGAGCTTGATTATGTCGGCGTGCTGTGCATCGAGTTCTTCATCCTCGCTGACGGTTCCCTCGTGGTCAACGAAATGGCACCGCGGCCGCACAACAGCGGCCATTACACGATCGATGCCTGCGTCACGAGTCAGTTCGCGCAGCAGGTGCGGGCCATGGCGCGTCTGCCGCTGGGTGATGTGCGCCAGCATTCACCGGCGGTAATGCTCAATCTGCTGGGCGACCTGTGGTTCGGCGCGGCGGGCGACGCAACTGAGGACAGCCCAAGCGAGCCTGCGTGGGACCGTATCCTGGCGCTGCCGGGCGCTTGTCTGCACCTGTACGGCAAGGAAGAAGCACGGCGCGGCCGCAAGATGGGGCACGTGACCTTCGTGGCGCCGACCATGATGGCGGCGCGGGCCAGTTTTGTCGCCGCTTGCGCCATCCTCGGCATCGTACCTTGAAGGCAGTCGCATGAGTCACCCGGCATCCACTGCGGCAGTAACAACAGGCACTCTGTCCGGGGCAGCCATCGATGCGGCGGCGCGCCGTCTCGAAGCCGGCGAGTTGGTGGCCTTTCCGACCGAGACGGTGTATGGCCTCGGCGCCGATGCGGAGAACCCTGCCGCTGTCGCAGCCATCTACCGTGCGAAGGACCGACCATCGGATCACCCGGTCATCGTCCATCTGGCGCCGGGCGCTGATCTTGGCTATTGGTCGAGCGGCGTTACCCCCATGGCGCAACAACTGATGGCAGCATTCTGGCCCGGCCCGCTGACCCTGATCCTGCCGCGAGCGGCGCATATTCCCGACGCCGTGTCGGGCGGACAGACGTCGATCGGATTGCGTTGTCCATCGCATCCGGTGGCGCAGGCGCTGCTGCGCAGTTTCAAAGGTGGTCGCGGCGGTATCGCCGCACCCTCGGCCAACCGCTTTGGGCATGTCAGTCCGACCACGGCGCAACATGTGCGCGATGAATTCGGGTCTTCCGAATTGGTAACTTGTGTGCTCGACGGCGGCCAGAGCGAGGTGGGAATCGAATCGACCATCGTGGATCTGACAAGAGGTGTGCCAGTCCTGCTGCGCCCCGGTCACGTCAGCGCCGCCGAGCTCGCCGAATTGCTTGGAATCTGGCCTGCACTGCCGGATGCCGCCGCGCCGCGCGCCTCCGGAACGCTCGAAGCCCACTATGCGCCACAGGCGCCGGTCGCGCTGGTTGCCACCGACCGCCTGGCAGTTACGCTCACGGCACTGGTGCTTGCCGGGCGCCGCGTGGCGCTGTTACACAGGACCGAGCTGAACCTTCTGGCCGATCCGGCGGTTGTGATGGGGCTCTTTGCGCGGGTTGTCTTGCCCACCGACGCAGCCGGATTCGCGCATGATCTGTATGCAGCCCTGCGCGCATCGGACCAGGCGGGAACCGAACTGATCGTCCTGGAGACGCCACCAGCGAGCGCCGACTGGCACCCCGTCAGCGATCGACTGAAGCGGGCGGCGCACGGTTCAACCAGCGTGCTGGCCGGAATGCTCCACTCGACCGGCAACTGACCGGTCGAGGCACGTGCTGAAAGTTACTGGAAGGCCTGAATGCCGGTCTGCGCGCGGCCCAGAATCAACGCATGAATGTCGTGCGTGCCCTCGTAGGTATTGACGACCTCGAGATTGACCATGTGGCGGATGACGCCGAATTCGTCGGAAATGCCGTTACCACCCAGCATGTCGCGAGCGACACGCGCGATATCGAGCGACTTTCCGCAGGAATTACGCTTCATCATCGAGGTGATTTCTACCGCCGCCGTGCCGTCGTCCTTCATCCGACCCAGGCGCAGGCAACCCTGCAGTCCTAACGTGATCTCGGTCTGCATGTCGGCGAGCTTCTTCTGGATGAGCTGATTGGCTGCCAGCGGACGGCCAAACTGTTTGCGATCCAGGACGTACTGGCGCGCGATGTGCCAGCAGGACTCGGCCGCACCGAGTGCACCCCAGGCGATGCCGTAGCGGGCCGAATTGAGGCAGGTGAACGGACCTTTGAGGCCACGCACGTCGGGGAAGGCGTTTTCTTCCGGGCAGAAGACATTGTCCATGACGATCTCGCCCGTGATCGAGGCGCGCAGGCCAAACTTGCCGTGGATCGCAGGCGCGCTCAGGCCGGCCATGCCTTTTTCGAGGATGAAACCGCGGATCGCGCCTTCGTCGTCCTTTGCCCACACCACGAACACATCGGCGATCGGGGAATTGGAAATCCACATCTTGCCGCCCGTGACCGAGTAGCCGCCCGGTACCTTCTTGGCGCGCGTGATCATCGAGCTCGGGTCCGAACCATGATCCGGTTCGGTCAGGCCGAAGCAGCCGATCCATTCACCGGTGGCCAGTTTCGGCAGGAATTTCTGACGCTGTTCTTCGGTGCCGAATTCATAGATCGGCACCATCACGAGGGACGATTGCACACTCATCATGGAGCGGTAGCCGGAATCGACCCGCTCGACTTCGCGCGCGATCAGACCATAGGACACGTAATTCAGGCCGGGCCCGCCGTATTGCTCGGGAATCGTCGGTCCAAGCAGGCCGAGTGCGCCCATCTCGCGGAAGATCGTCGGATCAGTTTTTTCGTGGCGGAAGGCTTCCAGCACGCGCGGCTGCAGCTTGTCCTGGCAATAAGCGGCGGCGGCATCGCGTACCATGCGCTCGTCTTCATTGAGTTGCTGATCCAGCAGCAGTGGATCGTCCCAATGGAATTGGGCTTTGAGTTTTTTGCCTGTCTCAGGAGCGTTCATCGTCAATCCTCGTGTGGTTTTTGTATTATATGCTTTGGAGAAACACGTTTTCAGTGCTCGCCAGGGCGCTTCCGCATGCGTTCACCCCTATTATGCCTAAAAAGCGGCCTCTACCGAAAAGCCTCATGACAAATCCGTTCGATACCCTCCGCCAGCACGCTCGCGAGCAGCCCGACGCAATCGCCGCCTCGACGCCTTACCGCATCGCTTCCTATCAAAAGATGTGGTCGCGCATCGAGCGCTCGACCGCACGCCTGCAGGCGGAATGGGTCGTGCTGCCGGGTGCGACGATTGCCTATTTCGGTTGCGGTCATCTCGATGCGCTAGTGATGTATCTGGCTGCTGCGCGATGCGGGGTGCGGTTGCTGCCGCTGGAGCACCCGGCGCTGCGCGAGGCTGCCCGATCTCTCCTGCGTGACGCCGGCGCCACGCTGGTGCTGCATGACGATGCGCTGCCGGTCGATGAACAGGCGCTGGGCGTGCCATGCCGGCCGCTGTCGAGCCTGATCGCAACGCCATGCCGGCATCGTGAATCGGTGCAGGAGGATAGCGCAGCGATCAGTTTGTTAGAGTTCGCCGGCGAGCCTGGTGATGCGAGCCAGATACCGCGTTCGCGCAGTCTGGACGCACTGACCGCGACCGCGCTAGCGTGCCCTGCGGGCCATCACGTGGTGGTCGACGCACTGTTCGACCCAGGCGTTTTCGGACCGGTCGTCCTGGCCACCTTGCTCGCCGGTGTGCCGTTGCAGTTCACGCCGAACACACGGTGACAGCGCGATCCGCCAGACGCGCGCGATCACCGTGACCGCTTGACCACAGCAGGTTTCAAACAAACCAAAATCCATAGGCGGCGCCGCTGTGTTTGCGCTAAAGTCAGAGCAAAGAAACAAGCGGAGTGACTCATCATGGCAACCGAAATTGCAACCTTTGGCGGTGGATGTTTCTGGTGTACTGAGGCCGTCTTCCGGGAGGTCAAAGGCGTCGAGTCGGTTCAATCCGGCTACACCGGCGGCCACGTTCCCGATCCCACTTACGAACAGATTTGTGAGGGTACTACCGGCCATGCCGAAGTGGTGCGTGTGCGCTTCGATCCGGACGTGATCTCTCATCGCGAATTGCTCGAGATTTTTTTCACCATCCACGATCCCACGACCCTCAATCGCCAGGGTAATGACGTCGGTACCCAGTATCGCTCCGTCATCCATTACCACTCGTCCCAGCAGCAGGCCACGGCCCGGTCCGTCATCGCGGAGATGGCGATCGTCTGGGATGCGCCGCTGGTGACCGAACTCAGTGCTGCGGAAACCTTTTACGTCGCCGAGGACTATCACCAGGATTATTTCCGTCAGAATCCTCTACAGGGCTACTGTGCGTTCGTGGTCGCACCCAAGGTTGCGCAATTCCGTAGCACGTTTGCCGAGCGCGCCGTCGACTGACGACGGCGATCCGGAGCGCACACCTACCGACGCAACCCGATCCTTTTCGACTGCATCGGCGCAGCCGCCCAGACAGACGCGCCAGATCCGAGAGCGCTTTTCATGGACGCCTGATTCAGGGTTGCAGTCGCTGCCGCTGCCAGCATCCCTCCGGTTGCAATGCGTAGGCGATACGGTCGTGCAGTCGCGAACGCCGTCCCTGCCAGAATTCGATGTATTCAGGGATCAGGCGGTAGCCGCCCCAATGCTCGGGGCGCTGCGGCTCGTTGCCCTGTTCCTGCTCGGACCGGGTGAACTGTTCTTCGAGCGCTGCGCGGTCGGCGACCGGTTCACTTTGCAGCGAGGCGATTGCACCGATCCGGCTGCCCAGTGGTCGACTGTGAAAATACTCGTCGCTTTCCTCGGCCGGCACCTGCGCCACGCGGCCTTCGATGCGCACCTGACGCTCCAGTTCGACCCAGTGAAAAAGCAGCGCGGCGTGGGGATTCGCGTGCAGGTCCCGGCCCTTGCGGCTGGCGTAATTGGTAAACCACGTGAAGCCGTTCTGGTCGAATTGCTTGATCAGCACGATGCGCGACGACGGACGGTGATCGGTGCCGACCGTGGCCAGGCTCATTGCGTTCGGCTCCGGTAGCTTGGCCGTGATCGCTTCGTCGAACCATTTCGAAAACTGAGAAATCGGATCGTCCAGCACATCGTTTTCCGACAGGCTGGCGTGGCTGTAGTCCTTGCGTAAGCTGGCGATCGACATGTCAGGCCCCTGTTCCGGCTGTAGCTCCGGCGGCGGTTCCCACAACCGGCAAGCCGCGCCGCACGCGCATGGCGTCGCCGAGCAACTGCATCCTGGCAGGGTCGAACAGTCGTTTGGCCATGGTCGCAATGTGTGTTTCCTCTGTATCCATGTGCGAGGCATATAGCAGCGAGAATTGCGTCACCAGTTCGAGGTCCAGCCGTGCTGACTGCGCCAGTGCAATCTGGTTCAACTGCGCGGCCAGTGCTTCCCATGTCGATGCCATGTCACGGTGCTCGGCCATCAGCACCGGGATCATCAGGTCAAGAAGGGCCGCATCGGCGTCCCGCGCGCTGGCCCGCAGCAGCGGGATGAGGTCTTCCTCTTCATCGGCGTGGTGCATGGGCGCTGCCTGACCAAAATACCGCACGATCGCCGC
>JACMRD010000163.1 GCA_014376645.1 Herminiimonas sp.
ATCAGGATGCGGTCCAGTGCGCGCACCAGCACGTCGTTGACCTTGTATTCCTCGCATGGATTGGAAAACATCATGCGCATGAAATTGGCGCTATACGACAGGTCGTTGCGCGGATAGACGAACGGTTGGCCGACGTTGTACTTGTAGGCCATCGCAACCAGGGTCGGCAATTTGGCGATCAGACGAATCGCCGACACTTCACGGTGATGCGGATCGGTGATGTCGAGCGAGTCATGATAGAACGACGACAAGGCGCCAACGGTCCCGACCAACACCGCCATCGGATGTGCGTCGCGACGGAAGCCGCGGAAGAAATACTGCATCTGGTCATGCACCATGGTGTGATTGGTGACCGTATCGGAGAATTTCTTTCCCTCGGCTTTGTTTGGCAGTTCGCCGTTCAACAGCAGATAACAGGTTTCCAGGAAGTCGCAGTTCACCGCCAACTGCTCGATCGGATAACCGCGATACAGCAACTCACCCTTGTCGCCATCGATATACGTGATCGACGAGTTGCAGGCCGCAGTCGACATGAAGCCCGGATCATAAGTGAACTTCCCGGTCGAACCATACAGCTTCCGGATATCGACCACGTCAGGGCCGACGGTGCCCTTGTAAATAGGGAAATCCACAGAGGGACTGCCATCGGAAAATGATAGCGTCGCTTTGGTTTCGGAGTTGGTCATGGCGCTTCCTTCAGATCAGGGCGGGTGAGTCGGTGGTAGGGAATACGTTACGAATAAATCAGGGGATCAACAAACACCTGTACCGGGCACTACGCAGCCTGCAGCCGCAACAGCAATGCCTGGACATGCGGCAGATCGGCTTCGCCTTCTAGCGGCTTGCGCGCCAATATCAGGCTGAGCAGATCGTTGTCACCCAGTTCCATCAACCGCGAAAACGCGTCGACTTCCTCATCGGTGAGCGTGATTTCATGCTCATCCAGAAAACGTGTGATCAACAGATCGTTTTCGAGCAGCCCCCGACGGCTGCGCCAGCGCAGGCGGGCGCGCTTGAGTGGATCGGCTTGGTGGGACATTACATCGGACCTCTGTAAATGCACTGCGCAGCGCCCATGCGGGCACCGCGCAACGGGTGGCGACTACACCGTACGGCGAACCATCAGTTCCTTGATCTTACCGATCGCACGACTCGGGTTCAAACCCTTCGGACAGACATCGACGCAATTCATGATGGTATGGCAGCGGAACAGGCGGTACGGATCTTCCAGATTGTCGAGCCGCTCGGCCGTGGCTTCATCGCGGCTGTCAGCAAGGAAGCGATACGCCTGCAGCAACCCGGCCGGACCGACGAACTTGTCCGGATTCCACCAGAACGACGGGCAGGAGGTCGAGCAGCATGCACACAGGATGCATTCGTACAGACCATCGAGTTCTTCGCGCTCGGCCGGCGATTGCAGGCGTTCCTTTTCGGGCGGGATCGTGTCGTTGATCAGGTACGGCTTGATCGAATTGTATTGCTTGAAGAACTGCGTCATGTCGACGATCAGGTCGCGAATCACGGGCAGACCCGGCAGTGGGCGCAGGACGATCGGCTGGGTCAGCTCATTCAGGTTGGTGGTGCAGGCCAATCCGTTCTTGCCATTGATGTTCATGGCGTCCGAACCGCACACGCCTTCACGGCACGAACGGCGCAGCGCGAGCGAATCATCGACATCGGCCTTGATGCGCTGTAGTGCGTCGAGCAGCATCTTGTCGGTATCCTGCAGTTCGACCGACAGGTCCTGCATGTACGGCTTGGCATCCTTGTCCGGATCGTAGCGGTAGATCTGAAACTTGAGAGTACGTGGCATTTTCTTTTTCCCTAGAAGGTTCGGGCTTTTGGCTGGAACGTTTCAACTGTCAACGGTTTCAGGTTGACCGGCTTGTAATCAAGCCGGTTGCCTTCCGAGTAATACAACGAGTGCTTCATCCAGTTCACGTCATCGCGCTTTTCGTAGTCGCGGTGGGCGTGGGCACCACGTGACTCCTTGCGCGCTGCAGCCGATGTAATAGTGGCCTTGGCGGTCTCGATCAGATTGTCCAATTCCAGCGCCTCGATGCGTGCTGTGTTGAAGACCTTGGACTTGTCCTTGAAGGAAACATGCTTGCGCCGTTCGTCCAGTTCCATGATTTTCCTGTAGCCGCCCTGCAGCAGTTCGTCGGTACGGAACACGCCGCAGTAATGCTGCATCGCCGCGCGGATGTCGTTGGCAACATCCTGCACTTTCTCGGAGCCGGTACTGCTCTCGAGATGCGCCAGTCGTGACAGCGCCAGATCAGCCGCATCGACCGGAAGTGGCTTGTTCTCGCGCTCGCGCAACTTGCTCTGAACGATATGGTTGCCGGCAGCGCGACCGAACACCAGCAGATCGAGCAGCGAGTTGGTGCCGAGCCGGTTGGCGCCATGCACCGAGACGCAAGCGCATTCGCCGATCGCATACAGGCCGTTGACGACGCTGTTCGCATTGCCGTTTTTCGGCGCCACGACCTGACCGTGAATGTTCGTCGGGATACCGCCCATCTGGTAGTGAATCGTCGGCACGACCGGAATCGGTTCCTTGGTCGCATCGACGTTAGCAAACTTGTGGGCGATTTCCAGAATCGATGGCAAGCGCTTCTGGATCGTCTCGGCACCGATGTGGCGCAGGTCCAGCAACACATAGTCCTTGTTCGGGCCACAGCCGCGGCCTTCCTTGATTTCCTGATCCATCGAGCGCGAGACGAAATCCCGCGGCGCCAGATCCTTCAGCGTCGGCGCATAGCGCTCCATGAAGCGTTCGCCCTCGCTGTTGACCAGGATACCGCCTTCGCCGCGCACACCTTCGGTGATCAACACGCCCGCACCGGCCACGCCGGTCGGGTGGAACTGCCAGAATTCCATGTCTTCCAGAGGCAGTCCGGCCCGCGCCGCCATACCCATGCCGTCGCCCGTGTTGATGAAGGCATTGGTCGAGGCAGCCCAGATGCGGCCGGCGCCGCCGGTTGCAAGGACCGTGGTCTTCGCTTCCAGCATCATGACATCGCCTGTTTCCATTTCGAGTGCTACCACACCGATGACGTCGCCCTCGGCGTCGCGCATCAGGTCGATCGCCATCCACTCCACGAAGAAGTGGGTCTTGGCGCGGACATTTCGTTGATAAAGCGTATGAAGCAGCGCATGACCGGTACGGTCGGCCGCAGCGCAAGCACGCTGCACCGGCTTCTCGCCGAAATTAGCAGTGTGTCCGCCGAACGGACGCTGATAGATCGTGCCATCCGGATTGCGGTCGAACGGCATGCCGAAGTGCTCGAGCTCATAGACCACTTTCGGCGCTTCGCGGCACATGAATTCGATGGCATCCTGGTCGCCCAGGTAGTCCGATCCCTTGACGGTGTCGAACATGTGCCAGTACCAGTTGTCTTCCGACATATTGCCCAACGATGCGCCGATACCGCCTTGCGCCGCGACCGTGTGCGAACGGGTCGGAAATACCTTGGACAATACTGCAACGTTCAGTCCTGCTTCCGCCAGCTGCAGGGATGCCCGCATGCCGGATCCGCCGGCGCCGATGATGACGGCATCAAAGCGGCGTGAAGGAATAGTGGATTTGATAGCTGCCACAGTTATGCTCTCCAGAGAATTTGTGCCGCCCATCCGGCACAACCGATCAGCCACAGAATAGTGGCGGCTTGCAAAGTCAGCCGGATCGATACCGGCTTGACATAATCCATCCAGATGTCGCGTATCCCGACCCAGGCATGATAAAAAAGCCCGACGAGCGTGATGAATGTGGCGATCTTGAACCACTGGCGGGCGAACATGCCGGCCCAGCCTTCATAACTGAAGTCGCCCGCGCTGAAGAACGCGGCCAGCAGGATCACGGTGTAGATTGCCATTACGATGGCCGTCACGCGCTGCGCCAGCCAGTCTTTCAGGCCGTAGTGTGCGCCGACCGCGAGGCGGTTCGGTCCGATGTTGTTGTTGCCTGCCATCTCAAAATCCTCCAAACAGTTTGATCGCCACCAGGGCTGCCAGCGTCAGGCTGATAGCGAAGACGCCTACTGCGCTCTTGCGCGCCGAATCCTTGTCCAAACCGATGTGGTAGTCCATTACGAGATGGCGAATGCCGGCACAGAAATGGTGCAGGAAGGCCCACGCCAGGGCAAGGATGGTCAGCTTGACGAACCAGTTCGAGGCAAACCCCTTGAGGTAGGCGAACGAGTTTTCAGAGGTCAGGCTCAATTCGAGCAGGTATAAGACCAGGGGCAACAGAAAGAACATGAGCGCACCGCTGACGCGGTGCAATATCGAGATGAATCCGGCCAGCGGCAGCCTGTAGCCTGCGATCTGTGTGATGTGGATATTACGGAACTGCGGTCTTTTTTTTGTCACTTCCGACATTCCCTGCTCCCGACATGTTAAGTGTGCAATTTCAACCGTTTTTGTGCAGCACACCAATCCGTATTATGCATGATGAGCAAGTTCTTTGCTCTACCTGCGTCCCGGCGCCCGGGCAATCCAGGCGTCGTTTGTCCTATCCAAGTTCGTTCTGGTAGTGATGCTGTGTCGTCAGATACAGGCTGCGCCGTACTTCGACCGGCCTGTCCCCATAACTGTACGAAATCCGCTCGACGCTAAGTAGTGGCGTATCGACCGCGACCGCCAGCAGTGATGCCGTGTCCGGGTCGGCTGCAACGGCCCGTACCCGCTCCGAGGCCCGGATCATGCGAGTTCCGAACTCAGTTTCAAACAAGGCGTACATCGGCCCCTTATATTCGATCAGGCGCTCGGCGGTCAGCCCCTTGAAGAGCAAACCCGGCAACCATAGCTCATCGGCGATCGTCGGCGCACCATCGAAGGATTGCACACGTTTGATAAAAATCACCGAATCACCTGATTTGATTTCTAGCAGACGGGCCACCTCGGCTGGCGCACGCAGACGCTTGACGTCGACGATCCGGTTATCGGGGTAGTGGGTCTCGCCCGAATCGGACTCCAGGCGCAGGAAACGAAACTGGGCTCGCGCCTCATGATGCGTTGCAACGAAAGTACCCTTGCCCTGGCGCCGCACGACCAGATTTTCCGCCGAGAGCTCATCGATCGCCTTGCGCACCGTTCCCTGACTTACCTTGAAGCGGCCGGCCAGTTCGACCTCGCTCGGGATCAGTTCGCCCGGCTTCCACTCACCGGACTGCAGGCTCTGCGTGATCAATACCTTGATCTGCTGGTACAGGGGGCTGAAGGTCGGCGCACTACCGCCGCCACGAGCGCCAGCGCCGCCGCTGGCGGGTGGCAGGATACCGGGAACAGAAATGGGGACTGAGCTCATGAAGCATGATTTCACCACAAAACACTCATTGCAGTCCAGCAAAAAGTGTGTGGTGATATGTCTTATATAAGATAGAGGATTGTAATTGACA
>JACMRD010000164.1 GCA_014376645.1 Herminiimonas sp.
CCGTCGGACCGCTTTCATCGCAGGCATCGTCAAGCCACGAGTCGACATGCCGTCGAACTCGGCAGGCACGATCTGCCTGCGCGGCGCCGATTGGGCCGATGCTGTTGCATCAACCCTGTCGATATCGCTCGGCTCCTCCAGGATCACGGGCGCGACATGAAAGGTCGGTCGCGCCATCTGTGCGGCAGCCGCATCCGGCAATGTCGCCACGTCGATCTGGATGGTCGTCGTTGCCGTCGCTGTCGGTGCGACAACAACGTCTGCCGCAACCGAGATCGCTGCAGCGGTTCCGCCGTCTGTACCGCTGCCACCGCAGGCGCCCAGAAGTGAGCTCACGCCTAAGGCGAGCAACCAAGCTGCACGGGGGGATTTTGATTCAGGGAAAAATTTCAGCATGGCCACTTCGCTCCAGGACAAGCGAGGGTCGCGCCCGGCGCAGCACCGGGGGCGGTACTGCGGCGACCCCGCTACCATGGCGCTTGCGCGCTACAGGCCGGAGGCTTTGCGTCCCCGTCTTTCGACGGGTTTGCCCTCATTCTTCCGCGATGTTACCACACGGAAACAATGGTGTCGGATGTAAGCGTGTAAAAAATGAGGCATTGGTGGCGCAAGCGGGTGTTTGCGCCCTGCCCCGTGGGCCAGTCGATTCACCGACGCTTCAGGCAGGTCTGGCATAGCGCAGCCAGACGCTGCCACCGGCCTGGATCTCGGCTGAGGTCAGCGTCAGATAGGTTGGCTGCACCCACGCATCTTTCGCTACCTCGAACGAGGCCGGATGCTCTCCGCGCCCATCGATCAGCGGCAGCACGAGGACGCTGATCTCATCGACAAGTCCGGCGTTGACGAACGAGCCACTGACATGCGGTCCGCCTTCGACGATCAGGCGTGCAGTGCCGAGTTCATCGGCCAGAATCCGGACCACCTGCGCCAGGTCGATCTCGGTCTTGCCGCCGAAGATGTACGACACATCGATCGACTGCAGGTAGGCCAGGTAGTCGTCGGAGACCGCCTCGGTCACCACTGCGACCACGTGCGAATCGAGCGCCAGATTGCTTTTCCAGGCGACCTTTCCTTGCGGATCGATGGCCACCGCATAGCAGGACGCGTCGCTCACCGCGAAGCGGTGGGTGCGCGGGATGGCCGCCGTTGCAAGCCCTTTCGGATAACCATCGCCATGGGCAATTTCCTGCATCGTGACCCTGCCGCAGATCCAGGCATCGAACTTGAATTGCTGCGCAAGGTGCTCGTAGAGTTCACCTGCGCTTTTTTTGAAGGCGCGGTCCCAGCCATCGGTGAGCGCATGTCCATCGATCGAGGACATCATGTGGCAAATGACATAGGGTTTCATTGAGGTTCCTGGCATGGTCTGGTGATGGTTGGCCGCGGCGGGCACGACGTTTGCGGTGCCCGACCGGTGCGTGGCGATTCTGGAAGATGTAGTGGCACATGTTATCTGTTTTACAAGTCAGGCACCGGAGGCGGCGCCACTACCAGCGTCCACGGGACGCGTGTCGTCCGGTTGCCCGGCATCAGAGGCCCACCGCTGCACCGATCAGCCCGGTGCAGTAGCCGCGCGGACCACATCATCCACGCTGAGATCACTAAGCCTGTCCGGCGTCAGTCCCGGCAATGCAGCCCGCGAGAGCGCCTCGTACGCCGGCATCTTGAGGCGGGCGATAAAAAGGGTCTTGCCCTGAGCGATCAGGGCCTGGCAAAAGTCGTTCAAGGATTCGATTGCCGATCCATCCAGGTCGGGCGACTCTTCCAGGCTGAGGATGACGGTGCGCGCACCGGATTCAGAGGCAGCGACCAAGTGCCGCGCCTGCGTCAGTATCCGATCGGCATTGGCAAAGAACAAGGTCGTCTCCGGTCGCAGGATGATCATGCCCGGCACCACTGCGGCCCGAGGATGCGCGGTCATGCTGACAAAATCATGGCCGCTGCCCAGCCTCCCGAGGACGGTGATCGAGGATTCCGAGAGCGTACGCAGCAGCATCATCAAGCTTACGGCGATGGCCGCCAGCAGACCATCGAGTATGCCCAGAACCAGTACTGCCAGCACCGACACGACGATCACGAAGCGATCGCGCCGCCACGCAAAATATGGCCGGAAGACTGCCGGGCGCAGGGTGTGGCTGACGGCATGGATGACGATTGCCGCAAGCACCGGCTGCGGCGTCAGCGCAATGAGAGGCATTGCCGTCAGGACGATGCACAGCAGGACCAGCGCTGCAGTCAAGCCTGCGAAGCGCGAGGTGGCGCCCGCCGCTTCGTTGGCCGAGGTCGCGGAATAGCCGGCGCCGACCGGCATTGCGTGGAACAAGCCGCAGACCAGGTTGGCCATGCCGAGCGCCACCAGATCCCGGTTCGGCCGCACCACGTCGCCGTGCTTCATGGCGAAACTGCGAATGGAGCCGTACGATTCAGAATAGAGGATCAGCACCATCGCCACGCTCAGTTCGCCGACCCGCAGCCACTCGGCGTAGGAGATCCGGGGCAGGCCAGGTGGCGCCAGGACCAGGACGATCGGGCCGACCGCGCCGATTCCATAATTGGCCAGATGGAGCGTTTTTTCAGCCAGGATGCCAAGTACGATTACCACGATGCCACCTGGCAGGCGAGGTATCCGGGCACACGCAAACAGGAGCGCCAGGGCCGCCAGCGCGACCCCGACGGCCGCCCAGTTCCAGACAGCCCGATGTGCGTAGAGCTCGCCGATGAAGCGCAGCACGTCATGGTGGACCGGGTGGGTCCCGACGATCGAGGCGATCTGTTTCAGGATGATCAAGATGGCCAGACCGAACGCGAAACCGCGCAAGACAGGCTTGGCGATGAAGTCGGAAACGCTGCCGACGCGGCAGAGTCCTGCAATCAGGAAAAAACCGCCGGTTGCGATCACCAGAGCGGTCGCCACCGCCAGTTTCAACGCCAGGTCGGCGCCGCCCAGGGATGCCGACGCGACCGCCAGCACTGCCGCCGATGAGGATGTGGCCGAAACCATCGCGAAGCGGCTAGTGCCGATCAGGCCGTAACAGATGAGTCCGGCAAACAGAGCTAGCACCCCAGCCTGCGGCGGTAGTCCCGCAATCGTCGAATAAGCCACGGCTTCCGGCAATAGCAGGCCGGCCAGAGACAGTCCGGCCACCAAGTCCATCCAGGATGCTTTTTTCAGGAAAAGCATGTCATTGCAAGGTTTGTCCCATGAAAAGCGGGTCGGCCGGCGGTGGAGTCGGCAGGACGCGGTCGTGTATCAGGCGCCGAGTGAGGCGATGCGCCAGAATTCCTTTCGGCATGATTCGGATTGAGGTCGTCGGAAAGGTTGAATTCTACAGCGAACGTGAGCGGCAACCGTCAGGCTCGATCGGTCGCGACTGGGCCAGGCAGGTCGGCGCTGGACTGCTGTATTTTGGGAGATTTTTTGGGGAGATTTCGGTGACCGGAATCGCGCCATCCCCGCGCGGGGGACAATCGCCAGTCGCCGTTGGAATAGGGTCGCTCCTGCAGCGCTGACAGTGGCGCACCGTTGTAGTGCGTCACATGCGGTCAAGATTGAGATAAGAGTGCAAGCAGAGGTGAGGTATAGCCAGAATACTGCCATCTCGTGATGGCACGAACCGTGCATAGGTGCACCACCTCGCAAAATATTGCACTAATATCAGGAGAAATCATTGTGATTGCACTAAAAAGTAGCGCCGATACACTGTTCATTCTGCTTGGTGCGATCATGATTCTCGCAATGCATGCGGGATTTGCGTTTCTGGAAGTCGGAACGGTCCGCAAGAAGAACCAAGTCAATGCGCTGGTCAAGATCCTGGCCGACTTCGCCGTATCGACCATCGCCTATTTTTTCATTGGTTACTACATTGCCTACGGCGTGCAGTTCTTTTCGCCGGCCGAGACACTGGTCGAGCACAGCGGTTTCGAGCTGGTCAAGTTTTTCTTTCTGCTCACCTTCGCCGCTGCCATTCCTGCCATCATTTCCGGCGGCATCGCCGAGCGGGCAAAGTTCTATCCACAATTGCTGGCAACTGCGATCCTGGTGGCCTTTCTCTATCCGTTTTTCGAAGGCATCGTCTGGAACCATCGCTTTGGTTTGCAGGCCTGGTTGAAGGCTGCGTTCGGTCATGAATTTCACGACTTTGCCGGCTCGGTGGTGGTTCATGCCGTCGGCGGGTGGGTTGCGCTACCCGCAGTCATGCTGCTGGGGGCGCGGCGCGGGCGCTACAACGGCGACGGCGCCATCGCGGCGCATCCACCATCGAGCATTCCGTTCCTTGCCCTGGGAGCCTGGATCCTGACGGTCGGATGGTTCGGATTTAACGTCATGAGCGCGCAGACGCTGGACCATGTCAACGGGCTGGTGGCATTGAACTCGCTCATGGCAATGGTCGGCGGCACGCTGGTGGCCTTGCTCCTGGGGCGCAACGATCCCGGTTTCGTCTACAACGGCCCGCTGGCCGGTCTGGTGGCGGTGTGCGCCGGCTCGGACATCATGCATCCGCTCGGTGCGCTCGTGACGGGCGGTGTCGCAGCCTGCGTCTTTGTCTGGATGTTCACGCTGACCCAGAACCGGTGGAAGATCGACGACGTGCTTGGCGTCTGGCCGTTGCACGGATTGTGCGGCGCCTGGGGCGGCATCGCAGCGGGGATCTTCGGTCTGAAGGCCTGTGGCGGTTTGGGCGGTGTGTCGATCTGGTCCCAGCTTGCCGGCACGGTAACCGGCATCACGGTTGCCGCAGTCGGTGGTTTCGCCCTCTACGGCACGATGAAAAAATTCGTGGGAATTCGTCTCGAGCCGGAACAGGAGTTCGATGGTGCGGACCTCTCGATACACAATATCAGCGCCACCGCCGATCACGGCACGAGCTGGTAAGACCAGCGCTGCGCTGAGGGCGTGCGGGCTTCGACGGCCGAACCGGTCCGCATGCCGGCATACCGTTGCCATTGCATCTGGTCCTCGCACGAAGTGCTAGGATCACGGCAACCCGTCACTGGGCGACGGTCTGGACAAGGCCGGCAGCCTCTCTGCCGGACAGACAACAATACGAAGTGGAGATCAAAGATGACAATGAGCCGACGAGTAAGCATCACGCAATTTGGCGCGCCGGAGGTCATGACCCTCCAGCAGATCGACCTTCCCGCGCCTGGCGCCGACGAGGTTTTCCTGCGTCAGACGGCAATCGGCTTCAATTTCATTGATGTCTATCAACGCAAGGGCGTCTACCCTCTGCCGCTGCCGTCCGGGCTGGGGCACGAAGCGGCTGGCGTCGTTGAAGCGATTGGCTCGAACGTCACGCAGTTCAAGGCGGGCGACCGGGTTGCGTACATGAACGCCGGA
>JACMRD010000165.1 GCA_014376645.1 Herminiimonas sp.
AGTGTTGGCAGGCAATTTCAGCGGGTCGTTCAGCCTCGATGCCGGTCGGACCGTCGACGTCGGCGGCAAGCCGGCACCCGTCCTGAAGATCGGTGACACACCCATCAACATGGACTTCACCACTCCTGACCGTTTCACGGCGCAAACCGATGCCACCGCCACCGTGTTCGCCGCCAGCGGCGAGGACTTCATCCGGATTTCGACCTCGATCAAACGGGAAACCGCAATCGCCCGGCCAGCGCGTGATCAGCAGACGCCAGGCGGCGACTGGGAAGAGTTCTAGTTCTAGTTCTAGTTCTAGCTCTGGTTCGAGTTCAGGCATGCCTGGGCTAGCCGGCGGCGTGGACCGGTGCTGGCCTGCTGGTCAGGTTGCAGAGGCTGCCAGCATCGGCTGCAATGGTTGCCACACCATCTCCGGCAAAAGCTTTTCCATGCAGTGATGATGACCGAGCGGGCATTCGCGCTGGCGGCACGGCGCGCAGTCCAGCCCCAGATACAGCGAGCGCGCCACGTCCGAGAACGGTGGCGCATGCAGCGGATCGGTCGGGCCGTAAATCGCCACCACTGGCCGATTCAGGGCCGAGGCCACATGCAGCAGGCCGGAATCGTTGCTGACCATGGCAGTGGCCGCAGCGATCAGGGCGATTGCGTCATCGAGCGAAGTCTCGCCGGCCAGGTTGCGCAGTGCCGCCACCTCGCCCGCCGCTGCCGTGATCCGCGCGCACACCGGCCGGTCCTTGGGCGAGCCCAGCAGCACGATCGATGCGGTCGGATAGTGCGCCAGGATGGCCTGCCCCAGGCGGGCGAAATGTCCAGTCGGCCAGCGCTTGGCGTTACCGAATTCCGCGCCCGGCGCAAACACCACCAGCGGTGCCGCGGTATCGATGCCGAAGCGCACCAGCACGGCCTGCCGAACGCTGGATGCGACTTGCAGGCGCGGCTTCGGCAGGCTGGCCAGACCGGCTGCCTGGCGCACCGGCGGCGCCGCCAGCGCCGCGTAGAACGGCACCATCGGGCGTGGCACATCCTTCTGATCGTGGTGGATCACGTTGAGCAGGCCGTAGCGCATCTCGCCACGGTAACCGACGCGTCTGGGGATTCGCGCGAGCCACGGCACAAGCGCGAACTTGAGCGTGTTCGGCAAGACGTAGGCGGCGCCATAGCCGCGCAGACGCAGTTGCGCGGCAAATGCGCGCCGCTCGCGCCACTGCAATGCGCCGTGCCGGAACGGCGTCTCCAGGACCGTGTCGACCTCAGCCATGGCGCGCCAGACCGGCGCCACCGAAGGCGGCGCCATGACATCGATCGGGTAATCCGGCTGCTGCGCGCGCAACAGTTGCAACAGCGGCTGCGCCATGACGGCGTCGCCGATCCAGTTGGGTGAAATGATCAGGATGCGCGTGGCGGCGGTATGCATCGGCGCTAACGCGAGATGAGCGGGTTCATGGATGCGAATGTGGTGGTGGATGTCATTCTTCGACCATTTCCTTGGCAAATTGCAGCTGGTGCAGGTTGGCGTAGACGCCGCCCCTGGCCAGCAGCGTGGCGTGATTGCCGATCTCGATGATCTCGCCGCCGACCAGCACCACGATGCGGCTGGCGCGCTCGATGGTGGACAGTCGATGGGCGATGACCAGCGTGGTCCTGCCCTGCATCAATTTGTCGAGCGCTGCCTGCACGGCGCGCTCGGATTCCGAATCCAGCGCCGAGGTGGCTTCATCGAGGATCAGGATCGGCGCATCCTTGTAGATGGCCCGCGCAATCGCGAGTCGCTGGCGCTGGCCGCCGGACAGGCGCGAGCCGTTGTCGCCGATCTGGGTGTCCAGCCCCTGCGGCAACTGCGCGATCATCGGCTCCAGGTAGGCGGCGCGGGCGGCGGCGATCACCCGCTCGCGGTCCGGCATGGCGTCGCCGTAGGCGATGTTGGCGGCCACCGTATCGTCGAACAGCACCACGTTCTGGCTGACCATGGCCATCTGCGCCCGCAGGCTGGCCAGGGCGATCGATTCGATCGGCTGGCCGTCGAGCCGGATCTCGCCGCTGCTGACGGAAAAGAAATTCGGCACCAGGTTCACCAATGTCGACTTGCCACCGCCGGACATGCCGATGAAGGCGATCGTCTCGCCGGGCTGGATCGTCAGATTGATGCGCGAGAGCGCCGGTGGCGACTGTTCGGGATAAGCGAATCCGACATCGATGAATTCCAGACGTCCGGCAGCCCGGCCCGCCAATATTGCGCCGCCGGTACGCTCGGGGGTGGCGTCGATCAGGGCGAATACCGCTTCAGCCGCGGCCAGGCCGCGCTGCAGCGGGCCGTTGACTTCGGCGAGATGCTTCAAGGGCGTGATCAGCATCAGCATGGCGGTGATGAACGAGACGAACCCGCCGATGGTGGTCTGGTTCTGGTTGGTCTGAATCAGCGCGATGACGATCACGATCGACAGCGCACAGGCGGCCATGACCTGGGTGATCGGCACGGTCGCAGCAAAGGTGCTGCTCATCTTCATGGAATAGCTGCGCAAGCGCTCGGCACGCCGGCTGAAGCGGTCACGCTCGTACTGCTCGCCGCCGAAGATCTTGATGACCTGCTGGGCGCGGGTGGTCTCTTCGATCACCTGCGTGAGTTCGCCGTTGATCTTCAGGTAGGTGTGCGTGAGCGAACGCAGACGGCGTCCGGTCAGGCGCACGATGATGGCGATCATCGGCAGCAGTACGATCGCGATCAGGGTCAGCGGCCAGTTCAGGTAAAAAAGGTAACCGAGCAGGCCGATCACGGTCAGGGAGTCGCGGATCATCGAAGTCAGCACGTTCTTGATCATGTCGATGATCTGCTGCACCTCGAACATCATGGCATTGATGACCCGCCCCACCGGATTGGCGGCATAGAAACCGACGGCCACATCCAGGATGCGGTTGAACATCAGTTGGCGCAGATGATTCAAGAGGCGGGTCGAGGCCCACTGCATCATGTAAGTGGTCATGAAGGTGGACGCGCCACGAAAGACGAAGATGCCGATCACGGCGGCCGGCACCAGCCACAGGTTGAAGGTCGTTTTGCCGGTGAAGCCGTTATCGAGCAACGCCTTCATCAGCGCAGCCAGGGTCGGCTCGGTAGCCGCCGTCATGAGCATGCCGAGCATGGCCAGCAGCAGGCGGTTGCGATACGGCGAGAGCATGCCGAACAGGCGTTTGAGGTGGGGCGGCAACTTCATGGTTGCGGATACCGTGACGGCAAGGGGAAATCGTGCATGTACATGGGCGGGGCGTTGACCTAGTTGCGGGGATTTCAATGGGCGGTGCACAAGCGAGAAGCCGCGCCAAAACAGATTACAATCGACCGCCTCAGGTGTGCTTGCGGACACTTAAACGTCCGCTGCCGCAGCGCCTCCGCTCCATCCATCAAGCCGCGATCACATCACCTTCGACGCATGAAATTATCGGTCATCATCATTACCAGGAATGAAGCGCAGAACATCGGCGATTGCCTGGCCAGTGTTGCCTTTGCGGACCAAAGGATTATAGTGGATTCGGGCAGCACCGACGGCACTGTCGCGATCGCCCGCGCTGACGGCGCCACCGTCATCGAGACAGCCGACTGGCCCGGATTCGGCCCGCAAAAAAATCGTGCCCTGGCCGCAGCAACCGCCGACTGGGTACTGTCGCTGGATGCCGACGAGCGGATTTCGGCGGCGCTGCAACGGGAGATCCTCGACGCCATCCACGCTGGCCGGCACGACGCCTATGCCCTGCCCCGCCTGTCGAGCTTCTGCGGGCAGTTCATCCGGCACGGCGGCTGGTATCCCGATTACATCGTGCGCCTGTTCAAGCGCGACGTCGCACGGTTTTCAGATGACCTGGTGCATGAACGCGTGCTCACCCAGGTTGATACCGGTCGATTGCTGGAACCGATCATTCACTACAGCTATCGCAACGACGACGATTATCTGCGCAAGTTGGCCCAGTATTCAACGCTCGGCGCGCGCCAGGCTTTTGCAGCTGGCAAGCGCAGCAGTTTCGGCGGCGCCCTGACGCATGCCCTGGCTGCCTTCCTGCGCTGTTATGTCTTCAAGCGCGGCTTCCTCGACGGCGCAGCGGGCCTGATGGTAGCGCTGTCGGCAGCCGAATCGACGTATCACAAGTACTTCAAGCTGATGCTGCTGACGCGCGAGACGCGCTCGGGGGCCGCTGCCGTGGCTGGACAAACTGCGGCTGAACAAACTCCGACTGAAAAGAACGTTTCATGATTACCTCGATGCGGCATGTCCTGATCTGCCGAACCGACAATCTCGGCGATGTGGTGCTGACGCTGCCGCTGGCAGGCTACCTGCGCCAGTTGTTTCCTGCGCTGAAGATCGGTTTCCTGTGCCGCCGCTACGCCGCCGCAGTCGTCAAGCAATGCAGCGCCATCGATTACGTGGTCGAACGCGAGACGCTCGACGGCTCGCTGGCCGATGCGGCGCGCTGGTTGCGCCAAGCAGACATCGACACCATCATCTTTGCCATGCCGGATCGCCGCGTCGGCGCCGCCGCCAAGAAAGCGGGCATACCGCAGCGCGTGGGGACGAGTCACCGCTTGTTCCACTGGATGTATTGCAACCGGCTGGCGCATTTTTCCCGCGTGAAATCGTCGCTGCATGAAGCGCAGCTGAATTTCGCCCTGCTGCGCCCGCTCGGCATCGACATGATTCCACCGGTCGCCGGCATCGCGCCGTTGTACTGGATGCAAGCGGCTGCGGCAGCCGAGACGGACGCCGAGGCCATCAGCGTTGTCAGCCGCTTCGATCCGGCCTGCTTCAACGTGATCCTGCATCCGAAGTCGAATGGCAACGGTCGCGAGTGGCCCGCTGATCACTTCGTCGCGCTAGCGAAGCTGCTGGTGGCCGACCCGGCGATCCGACTGTGGGTCACCGGCAGCGAAAACGAGGGCACGTGGCTGACGACGCATGCGCCAGTGCTGTTCGAGCAACCGAACGTGCGCAACCTGTGCGGCACGCTGAGTCTGGAGCAACTGACGGCTTTGATCCGCGCCGCCGATGGCTTGATCGCCAGCGGTACCGGGCCAGTGCACATTTCAGCCGCGCTGGGCCAGCGTACGCTCGGCCTGTATCCACCCTTGAAACCGATCCATCCCGGACGCTGGGCGCCAATCGGCCTGCGGGCGCAGACCCTCGTGCGCGCCGAACCGTGCAACGGCTGCCGCGATCCCGCGGACTGTGCCTGCATGCGCAGCATCACGGCAGAGGAAGTTGGCCAGGTGGTCCTGGGCTGGCAGCGCGACACCGACCCGACGGCGGAAACGACGGCGCCCTGAGGTTGCGGCGGGATCGCTGATCTGGCTCAGCACCGGGTCCTGGCGAAGGATTAAGGTCATGGCTATCCCCTTGCCTGGCTCCCTGGCCGACCCGCATGCGCCCTACCAGTCTTCCCGCAACGCGCATCCCGGTGGCCGCATCCTCGATGGTGACCGCCGCGTCCATGACAACGCGCACGTGGCGCCAAGGCAGCCGAATCCTGTGGAGACCACTGCCGGCTGCGCTTGCCTATGCCACCGCGCTGCTGCTGGCGCTGCTGTTCGTGGGCGCCGAATATCCGCTTGATTTCTTGCTCGGCAAGGGAGCCTTTTTCGAGGCCGGTGACGCCGCGCAGCATGTGTCCGGCTGGTGGTTTTTCGCCAGCGATCAATGGCATTTTCCGTTGCTCTTCACCGAACGGCTGAACACGCCGCGCGGCACCAGCATCGCCTTCACCGACAGCATCCCGCTGGCCGCCCTGCTGTTCAAGCCGTTCGTCGACTGGCTGCCGAGCCATTTCCATTACATCGGCATGTGGCACGGCATCGTCTACCTGACGCAGGCAATCGGTGCGACCTTCCTGATCCGCGCCCTGAACGTGCGGCACCTGCTGGCGCAGCTGGCGGCGGTCGGCTTTACCCTGCTTTGGCCGCCCCTGCTGGGACGCCTGGGTCACACGGCACTGATGACGCATTCCCTCCTGCTGCTTGCCCTGGGCTTTTATTTCATGGGTCGACGGCATGTCTGGCGGCCCGACAACACGACCTTCGCGTTCCTGCTGCTGTCGATCGCCGCCTTGCTGGTTCATCCCTACCTTCTGGCGATGTGTCTGACGATTTATATCGCGTTCCTGATCGATCTCGGCATCGCCGAAGGTCGCTGGGCATGGCAAGCGCTGCGCTTGTCGACGGTGCTGGCGATCCTGGTCGCGGTGGCCAGCATGTGTGGTTACTTCAGTGCGACCACCTCGACAGCGACGGAAGGATTCGGCCGCTATTCGATGAACCTGGCATCGCCGTTCTGCGGCGGACGCATCCTGACGTGTGTCACCGACGGCAACGGCAGCCAAGGCGAGGGGGCAAATTTTTTCGGCGCCGGGGTCTGGCTGCTGCTGTTGATCGTGACGCTGCAGCCCCGTAGCCGCGCCTTGTCGCCACGCCATTTCCCGGCGCTGGCAGCGGCGCTGGTCCTGCTGACGATCTACGCCATCTCGAACGTGGTGTATCTGGGGCCGCAGCTGCTGCTGACCTATCCGTTGCCGGCGTTCCTGGCGCCAGTCACAGGTACGTTTCGCGCCAGTGGGCGATTTTTCTGGCCGGTTGGTTATGCGGTGCTGTTCTTCGCCATCGCCTCGCTACTGCGCAAGCCCTCGGCATGGGCCGGCGCCGCCGTCGTGGCGGCACTCTGCCTGCAATGGCTGGACCTGACGCCCTATCGCACCACGCTCGCCACCATCGTGACGCGGCCCCAGGCCAACGATATTCTGCGCTGGGAAACCATCATGACCGGCGTGACGCAGCTCGACCTTTATCCCGGCTATTCTTGCGCCGATGTCGAGCCGCAGTTCTATGCGCGCATGCAGCAGGTGGCGGGGTACTACGGCGCCCGCATGAATACTGCATTCGTTGCCCGACCAAATGCGGATTGCCATGTCCTGCCCGGTGACCCGACGGGCCGGCCACAACCGCACCACCTGTATGTCATGCCGGTGCATACGCTGGAAAAGGACCCGCTGGCAGCGCCGTCGGTGTTCTACCGGCTGGCCGATCGGCATGCCTGCGTGCTGTGGGAAAGCGCACTGATCTGCCGCGCGGATGGCGACGCCGAGACCTGGGCACCGACACTGCCGGGCGCCCGGCCGGTGACCCTGACCCACCGAGCGATCTGGCCGGCCGACAAATTACCGACCTTGGTGGGACGTCTGGTCGACGGTACGCTGGTGGATCGGCGCTCGCCCGCTCGCCCCGACGCGGCGGGGCCCGGCGTACTGAGCTTTGGCCCGTATGCGACGCTGCCTCCCGGCCATTACCGCTGGGAGATCACCTATGTCAGTGCGGCGCGCGCCGCCGCCAACGTGGCGACCTGGGATGTGTTTCTCAATGGCGGCACGCGGGCGCAGCAGCGCCTGGTCAGCGGCGTGCTGGAAGGCACTCTGGGCGTGACCAAGACCATCGAAGGATTTTTCAACGTGGAAGGCGCAAACGTCACGGCCGAAGTCCGGACCTTTTCGGTACCGACCGAGGACATGGCGCTGGTGAGCGTCGGCATCGATCGCCTCGATGCCAAGTGAGCACCCAGTCACTACTGCACCGGACCCTTTGTCTGCCCCGAAGCGCGTGCTCAGCCGTACTCGACCAGCGCGCTATGCGCACCCAGACGCTCCACCAGGATCTGCTGCAGCGCGTCCACCGGCGAGACCCGCCAGTCTTCCGGCCAGCAGATTTCGCAATCGATCCCGTGCTGCGTGTAATGCGTGATCAGCGGCAGACCGGTGGCCGAACGGAACGGCGCCAGCATGCTCCTGATCTGCGCCGGATCGATGCTGCGCGAGATCGAGAATGCATATTTCCTGCCGAACGCGATGCGCGCCGCTGCGATGTCCATGACCTTCTCGGCGGTGATCCGCAGGCCGCCCGAAAAGCGGTCTTCCGCCACCTTGCCCTGCACCGCAAGGAATTCATCTTCCTTGAACAGCGCCTTGTTCGGATCGTACAGTTCGTTATAGACCGTGACATCGACCGTGGCGCTGGCGTCGTCGAGCGTGACGATGATCATCTTGCCGCGCTGGGTCATCTGGGTACGCACGCCCGTGACCACGCCGGCGATCAGGCGCGGATCGCGGGACGCCGTCAGATCGCACAGCTTGGTGCGGGCAAAGCGCCGCGCTTCGGTCTGGTAGGCATGGAACAGGTGGCCCGACAGATAAAAACCGAGTGCGGCTTTTTCTTCGGTCAGGCGCTGCTTGTCGCTCCAGAGGGAGACCTTGACATAGTCCGGCGTGGCGTGGAAATCATCGTCGTCACCGCCGAACAGGCTGACCTGGTTGGCCGATGCCTCGGCCTGCTCGGCGCCCTCCATGGCCATGCCTACGGTGGCCAGCAACGTTGCCCGGTCCTGCCCAAAACAATCGAAGGCGCCGGCCCGCACCAGCGACTCGATGGTGCGCCGGTTGATCTGGCGCTTGTCGACCCGCTTGGTGAAATCGAACAGATCGGTGAACGGCTTGCCCTGGCGCGCCACCATGATGGCTTCAATGGCGCTTTGGCCGGAGCCCTTGACGGCGCCCAGGCCGTAGCGGATCTGCGTGGCCTTCTTGCCCGGCTCGCCGACCGGCATGAAGCGGTAATCCGAAAGATTGATGTCCGGTGGCAGCAGCGTCAGCTTGCAGACGTCCAGCGTGTCTTCGACCAGGATCTTGATTTTGTCGGTGTCGTCCATCGCCAGCGACAGATTGGCTGCCATGAACGCGGCCGGGTGATGCGCCTTCAGATAGGCGGTGTGATACGACAGCAGGGCGTAGGCAGCCGCATGGGACTTGTTGAAGCCATAGCCGGCGAATTTTTCCATCAGGTCGAATATCTCGTCGGCCTTGGCTTCGGACAAGCCATCCTTGGCCGCACCGTCCCGGAAAATCTGCCGGTGCTCGGCCATTTCCTCAGCCTTCTTCTTGCCCATCGCGCGACGCAGCAAGTCGGCGCCGCCCAGCGAGTAACCGCCGACGACTTGCGCCATCTGCATCACCTGCTCCTGATACACCATGATGCCGTAGGTCTCCGACAGAATGCCTTCGGTGCGCGGGTCCGGATAATCGAAGCGCTCGCCATGCTTGCGCCGGCAGAAATCCGGAATTAGATCCATCGGACCCGGGCGATACAGCGCCACCAGCGCGATGATGTCCTCGAAGCGATCCGGGCGG
Organism: Herminiimonas sp.; assembly: GCA_014376645.1. GTDB lineage: Bacteria > Pseudomonadota > Gammaproteobacteria > Burkholderiales > Burkholderiaceae_D > JANXSS01. The sequence continues at coordinate 9,208 of JACMRD010000165.1, forward strand.
GCGTCCTTGAGCATGCCTTGCATGCCGCGGCTTTCAAGCTGAAACACCGCCACCGTCTTGGCCTTGGTCAGCAGGTCGTAGGAAGCCGCATCGTTCAACGGCAGGCTCTCGAGGCTGAAGTTCGCCATCGCCGGATCGAGCTGCTTGATGTAGCGCACCGCACGGTCGAGGATGGTCAGCGTGGTCAGGCCCAGAAAGTCGAACTTGACCAGACCCACGGCCTCGACGTCGTCCTTGTCGTATTGCGAGACCACGCCGGCATCACCACCCTGGGTGTAGAGCGGGCAGAAATCGGTCAGCTTGCCGGGCGCGATCAGCACGCCGCCGGCGTGCATGCCGACGTTGCGGGTGATGCCTTCGACCTGCTCGGCCAGCGCCAGCAATTGGGCGACCTCTTCTTCGTTGGCTTCGCGTTCGGCCAGGATCGGCTCTTCCTTCTTGGCGTCGGCGATCGTCACCAGCTTGCCCGGCTTGAACGGAATCAGCTTCGAGATGCCGTCGCAAAAGTTGTAGCCCATGTCGAGCACGCGACCCACATCGCGAATCGCGCCTTTGGCTGCCATGGTGCCGAAGGTGGCGATCTGGGAAACCGCTTCCTTGCCGTAGCGATCCTTGACGTACTGGATGACGCGATCACGCCCTTCCTGGCAAAAGTCGATGTCGAAGTCGGGCATGGAAACCCGTTCCGGATTCAGGAACCGTTCGAACAGGAGGTTGTAGGCCAGCGGATCAAGGTCGGTGATCGACAACGAATACGCCACCAGCGAGCCGGCGCCCGAGCCACGACCCGGTCCGACCGGCACGCCATTGTTCTTGGCCCAGCGGATGAAGTCGGCCACGATCAGGAAGTAACCGGGAAAGCCCATCTTGATGATGGTGTCGGTCTCGAACTTCAGGCGCAACTCATAGCGCTCGCGCTGCTCTTCGCGCACCGCCGGATCGGGGTACAGGTACGCCAGGCGCAGTTCCAGGCCCTGTTTCGCTTCAACCACTAAAAAGTCGTCGACCGACAGGCCGTCCGGAATCGGGAAGTCCGGCAAGCGCGGCTTGCCCAGCTCCAGGATCAAATTGCAGCGCTTGGCGATTTCCAGCGCATTGGTCAGGGCTTCCGGCAGATCGGCGAACAGCGCGCCCATTTCCGCTTGGGTCTTGAAGCACTGCTGGTCGTTGAAGCGGCGCGCGCGGCGCGGATTGGCGAGGATCTCGCCTTCGGAGATGCAGGTGCGGGCTTCATGCGCGGTGAATTGTTCGGCCGACAGGAACTGCACCGGATGGGTCGCCACCACCGGCAATTGTAGGCGGTCGGCCAAGGCTACCGAATGGCGCACCAATTGTTCCATGTTGGGCTGGCCGGCGCGCTGGATCTCGATGTAGAAATGCTGATCGAAAATCGCCGCCCAGCGCCGTGCGCAGCGCTCCGCCAGTTCCAGGTTGCCATTCTCGATGGCGATGCCGATGTCGCCGAACTGCGCACCGGACAACGCGATCAGGCCGCCGGCCGGCTGCAACTGCTCCAGCCATTGAGCCCGCACTTCGGCCCGGCCGCGATGGACGTTTTCCAGCCAGGCGCGCGAAATCAGTTCGCACAATTGCAGGTATCCGGCGTTGTTCTTGACCAGCAGCAGCAGGCGCGACGGCTTGTCGCGGTCGTTCTCGTTCGTGATCCAGACGTCGCAACCGACGATCGGCTTGATGCCTTTCTTGCGGGCGGCCTTGTAGAACTTGACCATGCCGAACAGGTTCGACAGATCGGTGATGGCCAGGGCCGGTTGAGCGTCTTTTGCTGCGGCATCGACGACGTCATCGATGCGCACCAGGCCATCGACAATCGAGTACTCCGAATGCAGGCGCAGGTGGGTGAAGGTAGGGGAAGTCATGCAGCATTTTACCTTGTCGGCCGGGCCCGGATTTCGCGGCGGCGAAAGTTATAATGCTTGATTGTCGCGCCGATCTGCGACCTATCTTTCCCTGCGCCGCGCCCCATGCCTGAACTCGTTGCAACCGATTATCCGATCATCAACATCGCTGCCTACCGCTTCGTCGGTTTCGACGCCGACGAAGCTGCGCGCGCGCGGTTTCTGGAGGTCTGCAACCGGCTGGCCCTGAAGGGCACGATCCTGCTGAGCCCGGAAGGCATCAACCTGTTCCTTGCCGGGACGCGCGAGGCGATCGACGGCTTCTTGATGTGGCTGCGCGCCGATGTCCGTTTTGCCGATATCGAGGTCAAGGAAAGCGGCTCGCAGACGCAACCGTTCAAGCGCATGCTGGTCAAATGCAAACCCGAACTGATCACCATGAAGCATCCGCTGATCAAGCCTGAGCTGGGTCGGGCGCCGGCCGTGGCGCCGGCCACGCTGAAACGCTGGCTCGATGCCGGCATGGACGACGCCGGCCGGCCGGTGGTGATGCTCGATACCCGCAACGGCTTCGAGGTCGATGTCGGCACCTTCGACGGCACGGTGGATTACCGCATCGCCAAGTTCAGCGAATTTCCTGCCGTCGTGGAAGCGCATCGCGACGACTTCACTGGCAAGACCGTGGTCACCTTCTGCACCGGCGGCATCCGCTGCGAGAAAGCCGCGATCCACATGCACAACGTCGGTTTCGAGCATGTCTATCAGCTCGATGGCGGCATCCTGAAGTATTTCGAGGAGGTCGGCGGCGCGCATTATACGGGGGACTGCTTCGTCTTCGATCACCGTACCGCCGTCAATCCGGCGCTGGTACCGATGCCGGATGGCATCTGCTCTAGCTGCGGCACAACCGTCAGTTCACGGACGAGCCTGGCTTTGGCTGATACGGTTTGTGCGCAATGCGCCCAACAATCGATTAACTGAACGACAGACAAGTCGTCGGGTCGCGTTCCAGCTCACCGGCAGGCGCCGTTCCTATCGACCCGCCACGAAATATCCAGCGACATCCCGCACATCTGCCCCGCTCAGGCTACCGGCTGCATTGCGCAACCGCAGATAGCTCAGCACATAGCTGTAGCGCGCCTGAGCCAGGTCGCGCCGCACGGAATACATCTGCTGCTGGGCATTCAACAGATCCAGATTGATCCGCACGCCACCCTTGATGCTCTTGCGGGTTGCTTCCACAAGCAGGTCAGCCGACTTCACTGACTTCACCAAGGCGTCGATGTGCGCCTCGCTGCTCAGTGTGAGGCTGTACTGCTTGCGCAACTCGACCGTGATCTGCCCGACCTTGGCATCGAGGTCCGATTTCGCCTTTTCGTACTGCGCGACCGCTTGCGTCGTCGCGGCATTGACGTAACCGCCGGAATAGATCGGAATGTTCAATTGCACGCCGATGTTGCGCACGTTCGAATCCTGGTTATACGTGTTGATCGTGTTGGATTGGTTTTTTTCTACACTGGCCACGAAATCGAGGCGCGGCAGGTGTCCCGACCGCTGCTTGTTGATTTCCTGGCGCGCCGATTCGACCGCAAAGCGCAATGCGACGATCTCCGCATTCTTCTCCAGCGCCAGCGCTTTCCATTCCTCGAAACCGGCCGGCTGCATCGCGCGCACCCTAAAGTTCGGCGACAGGCCGTCAAGCACCGTGACATCCATGCCAACGATCGCAGCCAGGGTATTGCGTGCCGTGTTGACGCTGTCGGCCGCCTCGATGACCTGCGCTTCAGACAGGTCGAACTTGGCCTGGGTCTCCAGGCTGTCGGTCTTGGTCCCCTCGCCCCCGGCAAACATGCGGTCGTTGACCCGCATCTGCTCGCCATAGGCATCCCGCTGCGCCGTTGCCAGCGCGAGTTGGTCTTCCGCGAACTTGGCATCCGCATAGGCCGACACGAGCCGGATCACCAGATCCTCCGAACGTCCGGAGAACAGCGCACTGCTGTAGTTCGATTGCGCGGCGCCCTGCCGGTAGCGCGCCAGGCCTTCGAAACTGATCAGCGGCTGCTTGAACTGCAAGACCGCTGCGGAGCTGGTGTAGCGTGGGTTGATCGTATTGTTGCCCTGCACCGACTTGCTCGTGATCTCCGCGCTCGCCTTGCTGGTCTGGTAACTCGCCGCCACGGTGGGCAACAGCGCGGCGCGTCCGAGCAACCGGTTCTGCTGGCCAGCTTCGTTTTCATGGATCGCGCTCTGGTAGGTCGGATCGTTGCGCAACGCAGCGTCGTAAGCTTCCACCAGGCCCATGCAAAAGGCGCCCGGGGCGTGCGCAATACCCATTGCAGCGACTACGATCACCAAGGTGCGGCGCGCGCACGCCGGCCCACCCAGGCCGATTGACGAGGCCATCATCACTCCTCCGTCATTGATGTCTTGGCACGGTCGAACACCGGCTTCAACAGATAACTCATCATGGTGCGCTCGCCCGTCTTGACGAAAATTTCCACCGGCATGCCGGCCCTGACCGGCAGGTTGGCCAGGATCTTGAGGCCGGCCGCTGTCGGCTCGGCGCGCATCTTGTAGTACGGCTGGCCGGTCTTTTCATCGGTCAGACGATCGGCCGACACCTGCGTGACGATGCCCGGCACATGCGGCGTCTGGTTCTGGTTGAACGCTGAGAAAATCAGTTCCACCGGCAGCTTGTTGACGACCTTGTCGATCAGATTGACCGGTACCTGACCTTCGACGATCAGCTTGTCGTCACTCGGTACGATATCCATCATCCGGAAACCAGGACTGATCACGCCGCCCCGGGTGAAGATGTTCATGCCGACCACGGTACCGCCAACCGGCGCCCTGACCTGCACATTGGCGAGATCGAAATCCTGGCTTTCCAGCCGGTGCGACAGGGCGTCGCCTTCTTTTTGTACGTCGGTAAGCTGCGAGCGCACTTCTTTCTGGAACTCTTGCTGGCGCTGCAGGCGCCTCAGGGACAGTTCCGAAATCTGCCGCTGGGCGCGTCCGATGTTACCGATGTTTTCAGAGATGGTGCCGTTGACCTGGGCATAGGTACGCTCCAGATCGAGCACGCGATTGCGCGCGATGTAGCCATCCTTGGCCAGGTCGCGCAGATCGACAAGCTGGTCCTTGAGGATTTTTTGCTGCTGTTTCTGGCTTTCGCCGGAATCCTTCAAGCCCTGGATCTGCGCCTTCAGGCCGGCGATGTTTTCATCGACACCGGCCAGTTCGCTTTTTAACGCCGACTGGCGGGAAGTAAACAGCTGACGCTGCATGTTGATGTTCTCGGCGACGCGCGGATCGCTGCGCACGCTCTCGAGGTCCTTTGGAAAGGCAATCGTCTGCAGACCATCACGTTCGGCCAGCAGACGCGCTTCGGCTGCCCGCGACACGAAGTACTGGATGCGCGAAATCTCGGCCGCACTCTTGACCTGAACGTCGTTCATTTTCACCAGCACCTGGCCGGCCTTGACCACATCCCCATCCTTGACCAGGATGTCCTCGACCGTGCCGCCGCCGAGGTGCTGAATCGCCTTGCGATTGGTGGCCACGGCGACCGTTCCCTGTACAGGCACGCCCTTGTCGAGCGGCGCCAGGGTCGCCCACAGGATGAAACCGCCGACGCCGGCCAGCACGATCCACCAGCCGAGCCTGGTGTGGCTGCTGGCATCGGTATTGACTTCGCTGAGCGCGACGTCGTGGGAGACGACGTCGGTAGCCGGGTCTTTCTGTTTGAGTAATTTCACGATTATTCCTGTTCCGAAACGGCAGCCGCTGCGGCGGCGGCTTGCGCCTGCTGCTGCGCAACCAACTGGGACTGTTGCTGTGCCTGTTGAGCTTGCTGCTCTTGCTGGGCTTGCTGGGCTTGCTGGGCCTGTTGTTGGGCCTGCAGCTGTTGCTGGTTCAACGCATTGATGACGTCCTGGGTCGGACCGAACATCTGCGCCACACCGTCGCGCAGCAACAGCAGTTTATTGGTGGTGCCGATGATGCTGGTGCGATGAGTGATCAGCACGATCGTCTTGCCGCGCGCCCGCAGGTCCTGCACGGCCGTCACCAGCGCCTGCTCACCGACGTCATCCAGGTTCGAGTTCGGCTCGTCGAGCACGATCAGCGACGGATCGCCGTACATCGCGCGCGCCAGGCCGATGCGTTGCTTCTGGCCGCCCGACAGACCGCCACCGCCGTCACCCAGCACGGTGTCGTAGCCTTTCGGAAAATGCAGGATCAGGTCATGCACGCCGGCGCGCTTGGCAGCCTGAATCACCTTTTCTGCGTCGACGTCGCCAAAGCGGGCGATGTTTTCACTGACGGTGCCACCGAACAGTTCGATGTCCTGCGGCAGATAGCCGATGTGCGGGCCGAGTTCATCCTTGTTCCAGGCAAAAATATCGGCGCCGTCCAGGCGCACCTTGCCCACTGCCGATGGCCAGACGCCCACCAGCAGTCGCGCCAAGGTGGATTTGCCCGATCCGCTGGGCCCGATCACGCCCAGGACATCACCCGGATTGATGGCGAAGCTCAAACCCTTCAAGACGGCGACCGGCGAGCCAGGCGGTGCGGCGGTCACGCCCTCGACCGAGATCGCACCCAGCGGCTTCGGCAATTCCATGCCGGCCTGGCGCGGCGGATTCTCGGTCAACAGTTTGCTGAGGCGCTCATAGGCACTGCGGGTACTGGCCCACTGCTTCCATACGCCGATCACCATCTGCACCGGCGACAAGGCCCGCCCCATCAGGATCGACGCGGCGATCATCATGCCCGGCGTGATCTTGCCTTCGACCGCCAGCAAGGCGCCCAGACCCAGCACCAGCGACTGCAACGAGATCTGCACGAACTTGGTCACGGCGCCGACAATGCCGGCTTTCTCGCTGGCTTCTGCCTGCAACTGTAAAAATTTGCCGTGCATCTTGAACCAGCGGTGCATCAGGTTCGGCAACATGCCCATCGATTCGATGACTTCGGCATTGCGCAGGTTGTTGGTGGCCAGGTTGCTCGACGCGATGGCCATGGTATTGGCTTCGGACAGCGGCTTCTTGGAGACTTTTTCATTCACGAATGCCAGGATCACCAGGATCACCGTGCCGCCGAGGGCAAAAATCCCGAGCATCGGCTCGAACAGGAAAATCACGATCAGGTAGATCGGAAACCACGGTGCGTCGAAGAAGGCGAACAGCGCATTACCCGTCAGGAACTGGCGGATGTTGGTCAGGTCCTGCAGGGCCTGGCCCGCATTGCCACCACTGCGCTTCAAATTCTGCTCGAAGGCGGCAGTGTAGACCCGCTTGTTCAACTGCATGTCGAGCCGCGCGCCGACCCGCACCAGCACGAAGCTGCGCACGAATTCCAGGGCGCTCATGAACAGGTAGGCGCCCAGCATCATCAGCGTGAGCATGAGCAGCGTGATGTCGTTACGGCTCGGCAGGACCCGGTCGTACACCTGCAGCATGTACAACGACGGCACCAGCATCAGCAGGTTGATGATCGCGCTGAAGACGCCGACGGTGCGGAA
>JACMRD010000166.1 GCA_014376645.1 Herminiimonas sp.
GACCCGTATCGTTTCATTTTCGATGATCCTGATTTCCGTACCGCCTTCATCAACGGCTTCATCCTGGCCACCGGACTGGCGCTGATCGCCGTGCCGTTGGGCGGCATCCTGGCCTTCCTGATGGTGCGTACCGATCTGCCGGGGCGCAACCTGATCGCGCCGCTGGTGCTGGTGCCGATCTTCGTCTCGCCGATGGTGATCGGCTTCGGCTACGTGGTGTCGATGGGGCCGGTCGGCTTCTACACGCTGTGGATGAAAGGTTTGCTGGAGCTGGTCGGTATCACCGCCGATCCCTGGAACGTCTATGCTTTTCCCAGCATCGTCATCATCGCCGGCCTGACCCATGTGCCGCACGTCTACCTGTATGCCTCGGCCGCCCTCAAAAGCCTGGGCTTGGATGTCGAGGAAGCCGCGCGCGTGGCCGGCGCTTCGCCGTTGCAGGTCATGCGTGACGTCTCGCTGCCGATGATCATGCCGGCGCTGGCCTACTCCGGCGTACTGGTGTTTTTCCTCGGCTTCGAAGTCTTCGGCCTGGTGCTGGTGCTGGGCGATCCGGAAGGCCATCTGGTCATTGCCACCTATCTCTACAAACTCACCAACAAGCTCGGCACGCCGTCGTATCACCTGATGGCGGCGGTGGCGGTGTGCCTGGTGGCGGTGACGCTGCCGCTGGTGATGGTGCAGCGCTGGCTGCTCAAGTCGGCCAACAAGTATGTCGCCATCAAGGGCAAGGGCGCGCGCCAGAAACCGCTGCCGCTGGGACGCTGGAAATGGATCGCGATCGCGGTCATCGCGCTATGGCTGATGGTGACCGTGATCATTCCGATTTCGGGCATCGTGCTGCGCGCCTTCGTCTCCAACTGGGGCGAGGGCGTGCGGCTGAAGGACGTGCTGACGCTGCAGCACTTCCGCGACATCTCGGAGCAGCCGTCACTCATGCGCGGCATTCTCAACACGGTGCTGATCGGCGTTTTCGGCGGCGCCATCGCCGTGGTCTGCTACTGCGGCGTGGCGCTGGCGATGCACCGTAAGCCGGATGGCATCACCCGCCTGCTCGATTACAGCGTGCTGGTGCCGCGCGCGGTGCCGGGTTTGCTGGCGGGTCTGGCCTTTCTGTGGGTGTTCCTGTTCGTGCCGGCCGTGCTCGACAACGGCTTGAAGTGGCTGGTGGAGAATACCGGCAGCCAGGCTGCGGCATGGCTGTCAGAGAACTTCATTCCGCAACTGCGGGCGCTGCGCTCGACCATCTTCTCGGTCTGGCTGGCGTATTCGGTGGTGTGGATGGCGTACGGCCTGCGCCTGATCACGACCGCACTGCTGCAGGTCGGGCCGGAGCTGGAAGAAGCTGCACGGGCGGTGGGCGCGACGCACGGCCAGGTCACGCGCGACATCACCTTGCCGCTGGTGCGCTATGGCCTGATCGGCGCCTGGCTGATGGTGTTCCTGATCTTCGAGCGCGAGTACTCGACCGGCGTCTACCTGCTCTCGCCCGGCACCGAAGTGATCGGCGCGATGATCGTCTCGATGTGGGGCGCCGGCGCGGTCGACCTGGTGGCGGCGCTGTCGTTCATCAATATCACGCTGGTGGCGATCGGGCTGGCGATTGCGCTGCGCTTCGGCGTAAAGCTGCATGAATGACCGCTACCGCACGCCACCACATTGAACATCACATTCGCAAGGAATCATCATGGCTGAACTTTCCGTCACCGACATCCATCTCGACTACGGCACCGGCGCCGCCGCCAATCAGATTCTCAAGGGCGTGTCGATGCAACTGGAGCGCGGCGAAGTTGTCGCCCTGCTGGGGCCCTCCGGCAGCGGCAAGACCACATTGCTGCGCGCCGTCGCCGGCCTGGAGTCACCCAAGAGCGGCATCATCACCATCGGCGACCGGGTGGTCTACGATGGCGCCCGCGCAGTCGAGATGCCGGCCGAACAACGCAACCTGGGACTGGTGTTCCAGTCTTACGCGCTGTGGCCGCACAAGACCGTCAACGACAACGTCGGCTACGGACTCAAGCTGCGCAAGATGAACAACAGCGACATCGCCGCTCGGGTCAAGGATGTGCTGGGCCAGCTCGGCCTGGGTCACTTGGGCGAGCGCTTCCCGCACCAGCTCTCGGGCGGCCAGCAGCAGCGTGTTGCGATCGCACGGGCGCTGGTCTACAACCCGCCGGTGATCCTGCTCGATGAGCCGCTGTCGAACCTGGACGCGAAACTGCGGGAAGAAGCCCGCGCCTTTTTGCGCGAACTGATCGTGCGGCTGGGACTGTCGGCCCTGATGGTCACGCACGACCAGGCCGAGGCGATGGCGATTTCGGATCGCATCCTGTTGCTCAACAATGGCAAGATCGAGCAACAGGGTTCACCGCAGAGCATGTACCAGACGCCGGACTCGTTGTTCACGGCCGAATTCATGGGCAGCAACAATCGGATGAAAGGCATGGTGGTCGCGCGCGAGGGCCAGCATGTCACGCTCGACATCAATGGCACCCGGCTCTCCGGCACTGCCCGTGGCAGCAATACCGGCGCCGAGGTGACGGCGCTGATCCGGCTCGAGCAGGTGCGGGTATCGGCCAGTCGCGGCATCAATTCGCTGCGCCTGCCGCTGTCGACCTGCATGTATCTGGGCGACCGCTGGGAGTGCCTGTTTCATGCCGAGGGACAGGCCGAGGTCGGATTGCGGGCGTATGCCACCCAGCGCCTGGCGCCGGGTGACTATTGGCTTGACCTGCCGGCCGACGCGCTCTGGATTTTTTAGAGAACCACTTTGACCATTGCATGTGACGACAGCGCCAAGTACAGGCCGTCGAGCTGCTCGCGGCTGGTGGCGCGCACCGTCACCGTCAGTCCCAGGTAATTGCCCTTTGCGGAAGGGCGCAATTCGATCGTGGCGGCATCGAAGCCGGGATCGAACTGCTGGACCACCTCGATCATGGTGTGGGCGAAATGTTCATGGGTGGGACCCATGATCTTGATCGGGAAATCGCTCGGATACTCGATCAGCGAAACACGCTCGTTGCCCTCGTCCGGGTTGGCTGCGGTGGGTGTGCCGGTGCTCGTGTCATTGATCGTGTCAGTCATGATGCGGGTCCTCTTGCCGGTTGGGCCGTGCGGTCAAATCGTTGTCAGGCGGCAGCCTTCGCTGCCTGATATGCCTCATACAGTTTTGCATAGATGGGGCCGGGTGTGCCATTGCCAATAGGCTTGCCATCGAGGCTGACCACCGGCAGCACTTCCTTGGTGGCCGACGTCAGCAGCACTTCATCGGCAGCAAACACTTCGTCGCGGCCGATGCGGCGCACCCGCATTGGAATGGCGTGCGCGGCGCACAGTTCCTCGATCAGGCCGTAGCGGATGCCTTCGAGGATCAGGTTGTCTTTCGGCGGTCCCAGCAGCACGCCATCCTTGACGATCCAGACATTCGAGGACGATGCTTCCGTCAGGAAGCCGTCGCGGAACTGGATCGATTCGACGGCATTGTTATCGACCGCGTTCTGCGCCGCCAGCACATTTCCGAGCAAGGAAATCGACTTGATCTCGCAACGCAGCCAGCGCTTGTCTTCCATCGATACACACGCCACGCCGGCGGCGCGCACCGCCATCGACGGCAGTGGGATCGGGTTGGTCATGATGAAGACGGTCGGCGTACTATCGGCCGGGAAGGCATGGGCGCGCTTTGCCACGCCGCGCGTGACCTGCAGGTACACCATCTGGTCGTCGGCCGGATGGGCGGCCACGACCTGGTCGATCAAGGCCATCCATTCGGCTTCGCTATGCGGATTCGGTATGGAGATCGAGGCCAGGCTGCGAAACAGGCGCGCCATGTGATGCTTGGCGCGGAACAGCCGGCGCTGATAGATCGGAATGACTTCGTAGATGCCATCGCCAAAAATGAAGCCGCGGTCGAGCACCGACACCTTGGCGTCGGCGATCGGCGTCATGGCGCCGTTGAGGTAGACCAGCGGTTCGGCAAGCGTGGACATGAGCGTTTCCTTAAAACTGAGGGGTTGAAGAGCACCCGTTATTCTTGCATGACGGTCATTGCGCCGTGATGCAAAAAAAGCATGCGCCGCTGTCAGTCTGTCCGCCGCCGGTTCAGGAGCGCTTGAACAGCAATCGCACCGAATCCCATGCGCGGCCGAAGATGCTAGCCTGCGGAATCTGCTCCAGCGACAGCACCGGCAGATCGCTCACGGACTTACCATCCACCATCAGGCGCATGGTGCCGACCTGGCTGTTCTCGGCAATCGGCGCGACCAGCGGATCGCGCCGCTCCAGCACCGGCTTCATCTTGCCGGCCACGCCTTTCGGCAAGGTCACGAAGACGTCGCGGTTGAAGCCGATCTTGACCTGGTTCTGCGAACCCTTCCAGACCTGCGGCGTGTCGATCGCCTGGCCCTTCGCATACAGTTTGACGGTCTCGAAATTCTGGAAGCCCCAGTTCAACAGCTTCTGGCTCTCGGCGGTGCGCGCCTGGTCTGAACTGGTGCCGATGACGACCGAGATGAGGCGTCGTTCGCCGCTGCCGTTGGGACGATGGGCCGAGGCGATCATGCAGAAGCCGGCGCCTTCGGTGTGGCCGGTCTTCATGCCGTCGACGGTCGGATCGAGCCACAGCAGGCGGTTGCGGTTGGGCTGCTTGATCTTGTTATAGGTGAAGCTCTTGACCGAATCGATCTTGTAGAAGTCCGGATAGTCGGCAATCACGCGCGCGGCCAGGGTCGACAGATCCTGCGCCGTCGAATAGTTTTCCTTGCTCGGCAGGCCGTGCGGATTGCCGAAGTGGGTCGACTTCAGACCCATGCGTTCGGCTTCCCGGTTCATCAGCACCACGAAGGTGTCTTCCGAGCCGGCCACGGCTTCGGCCAGCGCCACTGCGGCGTCGTTGCCGGATTGGACCATCAGGCCGTGCAGCAGGTCGGACACCGACACCGGCGTGGCCGGATCGATGAACATCTTGGAGCTGCTCGGGTCGACCTTCCAGGCCCGCACCGAGACATTGACCATCTGGTCCATGCTCAGTTTCTTGTCGCGGATCGCAGCAAACGAAAGGTAGGCCGTCATGATCTTGGTCAGCGATGCCGGTTCGATGCGCAGGGTCGGATCCTGTGACGCCAGGATCTGGCCGCTGGTCGCGTCCAGCAGCAACCACGACTTGGCCGCGACGGCAGGTGGCGGCACATTCTGGGCGAATGCGATGGAAAACGATAAGACGGTTGCGGCGATGACCGCGCAGAATTTTTTCATGGGTATGGGAATTAGGGTGCAGCGCAGGGACTTGCCGCTTGGGGAGCGGACATCAGCGTCGGCGGGGCGCCTTGCGAATGTTGATTCGGGCCTCGATTATACCGCCTGGCCGGTCACGGTTTAGCCCCGGCGCCACATTTCGACAAGCAAGTTCTTGATATGTTGCAGCTTGCGGTGAAAGAAGTGATCCGCACCGGGAATCACGATCACCGGCAGGTCCTGGGGACGGGCCCAGTCCAGCACGGCGGTCAGCGGAATGGTGTCGTCGACTTCGCCGTGGATCAGGATGGTGTTCGATGGCACCGCCGGCATTGCCCACTTGCCGGCCGCGCAGCCCACCAGTACCAGCCGCTCGGCCGGGGTGCCGGCAGCGTCCAGACGTTGCTGTAATTGCGCCTGGACGAAAGTGCCAAAGGAAAACCCCGCCAGCGCCACCGGCATGCCCGGATACCGTTGCGTCATGTGCGCATGCAGCAGCGCCATGTCGTCGGTCTCGCCACGACCCTCGTCATGCACTCCGGCCGACGCGCCGACGCCGCGGAAATTCATTCGCACGGCGACGTAGCCGATCGACACGAAGGCGCGTGCCAAGGTCTGCGCCACCTTGTTGTCCATCGTGCCGCCATACAGCGGATGCGGATGGGCGATCAGGGCGATGCCACGCGGATTCGGACACTCGGTCGCGTCCGGCGCGTCGAGCGCGCATTCGAGCGCGCCGGCGGCGCCGTCGAGGGTAAAGGGGCGGGTATGGACGTTCATCGGCGCCGCGCTCAGATCTTCAGCCGCTCGACGATCTTGCCGCCGATCAGATGGGTGTCGATGATGTCGTCGATGTCGCTGGTATCCACATAGGTGTACCAGGTGCCCTGGGGATAGATCACCAGTACCGGGCCTTCTTCGCAGCGGTCCAGGCAACCGGCCTGGTTGATGCGGATCTTGCCGTGACCGTTGAGGTCAAGTTCCTTGAGGCGGCGCTTGGCATGCTTCTGGGCGGCCTGCGCACCTTGCGCGCCGCAGCAGGGACGGCCATCCTCGCGCTGGTTCATGCAGATGAAAACGTGTTGTTCGAAATACGGTTTGTCGGTCATGGTGGGCTGCGCTGCTTGCCTGTTGTCGGAGCCGTCGATGATACACCTGACCCATCCAGCCGACTCATGCGCCGCCGGCCGGCGCCATGCGTTCGGCATGACCGGCGCGATGTGTTCGGTGCAGCAGGAACCAGAGCGCCAGATAGGGCCACAGCATCGAGAGGAATTGCGCCGCGCCGTTGAAATTCAGGAATTTACCCTGGGTCCAGCCCTGCATGGTGGCGATGAAATACGGATTGGCCGGCGCCAGGTTCAGCGTCAGCAGGCAGATCGCCAGCATCAGCACTGCCACCCGCCGCTGCGCCACCCGGCGCGCGGCGATCAGCCCCGTCAACATCACCAGTCCGAGGATCAGGCCGCCCTGTGCGCCGGGCGTGAGCCAGCCGAACGCGTTTTCCGGGCCGAACAGCAGCGCGCTGGTGAGCGACTTGATGGCCAGCGCTGCACCGGTCAGCAGTGCCAGTAGCACGCCGCGCGGCGCCCGGCTGCGCAGCACGCACAGAAGGGTCAGGAGCACGCCGTTCAGGCCGCAAGCGGTGATGATTGCTTCAGACAGCCAGTATTGTTCCACCGTCAGATCGGCGCTCTGACGCAGCAGCGCGCCCAGGTCCACGGGCATCGCCAGCAGACTCGTCAGCCATTCCGACAGCAACGGCAGCAACTGGCCATGACCAAACAGATAGGACTGGGGATAGATCTGCGCCAGCGGCCAGAGCGCCAGCACCAGGAAGCCGCGGCTGGCCTCGTGGGTGAACCAGCGCTGGCGCACCTGCACGAAGCGGCTGTCCTCCAGGAAGTAGCGCGTGAGCGCCGGTGCGAACAGGGCGCCGAGGCAGACGCCGCTGCTGTTGGTCAGCAGGTCCAGGTTCGAGGACACCCGGCTCGGCAAAAAGGTCTGCACGGCTTCCATGGAGCCCGACAGCAGCACGCCGCCCAGGGTCGCGAGGAGCACGGCACCCCAGCTGCGGACGAACGGAAATAGCGCGAAGACGGCCAGCACCCCCAGCGGTACGTACGCGATCACGTTGGTCACCAGGTCGAAGCCGGTCCAGTAATGCGGCAGCGGGGCGGTGATGAAAGCCAGCGGCGACAAACCGGTGATGCGCCAGCCAGTAAAGGGATACCAGCTGCCATAAGTGATCAGCAACACGTAGACCAGCAGCGCCACCCGCGCGAAGACCGAGGCGCGCACGTAAGCCGATGGTGTCGATGGCGCTGCTGGCGTTTGTGGCGTTTGTGGCGTCGGTGGCGAAGCCGGAAGCAGGGGGAGGTGAATAGGTTGCGTCCTCTATCGTTTTGCCGGCAGCGTTGCCAGCCACACCATCATGTCACCAATCAGCTTGTCCGTGGTGGTTGCCAGCGCACGGGCGCCTGCGGGCGCGTCCGCTCCGGCTGCGGGGACTTCCAGGTCAAAGGTCTTCTGCCCCACCAGCAGCCGTCCGTTCAGGACCGAGGCGCGGAAGGCGACATGCACGGTACTGCTGGCGGGACTGTCGAAGCGTTGCGAAAAGTCATCGGCCTCGATGCGCAACAGCGGCAGGTTGATGGCGCCATCGGAACCCGACAGCACCGCGCCGCCGGCCTGCGCCATGCGTACCTTGATGCGCTGGCCCAGCAGTTGCGGCGGCGGCATGGTCCAGCGGGCAGTGGCGTAGGGCCGCGGCTGCTGGTCGTTGGTGTAGCTCAATCGGAAAAACATCATCTGGCTGTCGAGCCACGGCGCGCTGCTGACATCCGCCACGGCGATCGGCGCGATGGTCACGGCACTGCGCGCATCGAGCGGACCGAGGGTGCCGAGATCGTAGGCGGTCGTCTCGACACTCTTGCCGGTGGCGCAGCCGCCCAGCAGGCCGGCGCCGACGAGCGCAGAGCACGCAGCCAGGCGCAGTATCGACGACGGGTGGTTCTGCGATCGGATTTTCATGAGCGGGCGTCTCGTGGTGGAAGGTGAGTGGTTCATTTTGGCGCGGCAAAGCCTGCTTCGCCCGGGCCGGGAGCCGGCCGCGAGGTGCCGAACAGGATGCTCTGCGGGCGCTGGTTGAAATTGTCCAGCGTACGGTTCAGGTTGCGCAGCGTCGATTGCGTATCGCGCGCCAGCGGTACGATGTCGAGCTCGATCTGGTTGGCCACCGAGCCGATGCGCTCGGCGCTGGTGGTGAAGGTATTGAGCGGCCCGCCCGGCACGCTCAGGCCGTTGGCGATCTGGTTCAGGTTCTTGGTGAGCTGACTGGCATTCTTGGACAGTTCGCTGACCGATGCCAGCGTCTGCTGGGTCTGCGCCGTCAGCGCCGGCAGCTTGGAAAGCGTCGGCTCGAGCTGGCGCGGAATCGCCTCGATCGCAATGGCGGCGCGGCTGATGTTGTCGAATGCTGCCAGCATGGCTTTTTGGTTGGCCGGTTCAAGCAGCGTGTTGAAGCGCTTGGTCAGAGCCTCGGTCTGTTCCAGAATCGCCAGGCCCTTGGTCTGCAGTTCGTCGAACAGGCTCGGTCGCAGCTCGATGCGCGCTACCTGCTTCTTGCTGCTGGTCACGCGCACTGGCTTCTTGCCGTCGTCATCGAGCTGGATGTAGGCGATCCCGGTCACACCTTGGTAACCCAGGGTAGCGTAGGTCGATTGCGTGACCGGCGTGTCCGGCTTGATGCTGATGTGGATCAGGATCTGGCCCGGTGCCGCCGGATCGAAAATGATCTTGTCGACCCGGCCCACGTCCAGGCCGCGGTAACGCACGGCTGCTTGCGGATTGAGGCCCGGCACCGATAGTTTGGTAGCGATTTCATAGGGCACCCATTCGACCCGGTCGCGATTGAACCAGAGCGCGAGCAGGACGGCGATGACTGCCAGGACCAGCGTGAAGACGCCGGCCAGCAGGGCGTGGGATTTATTTTCCATCGATTTGACTCATTTCAAAATTTTGCAGCGCCGCCATGGCACGCTTGCCGCGCGGGCCCAGGAAAAATTCCTTGATGAACGGATGATCGACTGCGATCACTTCTTCCGGCGTGCCGTAGGCAATCAGGTGCTTGTCCGCCAGCACCGCGATCTTGGTCGACAGGGCGAAGATGGTGTCGAGGTCGTGGGTCACCATGACCACCGTGAGCTGCATTTCACGATGCAGCGCGGCGATCAGTTCGACGAACGTGTCCGACAGGCTGGGGTCGAGCCCGGCCGTCGGCTCGTCCAGAAACAGCAGCTCCGGCTCGAGCGCCAGGGCGCGCGCCAGCGCCACGCGCTTGATCATGCCGCCGGACAGATCGGCCGGCATTTTCTGCGCCTGCCGGGCATCGATGCCCACCATCTGCAGCTTCAGCAGCACGGCGTCGTGGATCAGCGACTCCGGCAAGGTACGCAATTCGCGCATCGGCTGGGCCACGTTGTCGAAGGCGGTCAATGCGGAAAAGAGCGCGCCTTGCTGGAACAGCATGCCCCAGCGGTTGCGCAGCTGCTGCAGATGCACGCTGTCGGAGCCGTTGATGTCTTCGCCGAACACCCGCACGCAACCGGCCGCCGGTTTTTCCAGGCCCAGGATCTGGCGCAGCAGGGTGGTCTTGCCGGAGCCGGAACCGCCGACCAGCGAGACGATCTCGCCGGGGGCGATCGACAGGCTCAGGTCGTCATGCACCACGAAGTCGTCGAAGCGTGAGCTCAGGTGCTCGATCGAAATGATCGGGTCGGTCGTCGCGGTCGTGGTCATCGTGGCCATGCTAGAACCCCACGCCGTTGAAGACGATGGCGAACACGGCATCGGCCAGGATCACCACCGTGATCGCAGTGACCACCGAGGTCGTGGTGCCTTGGCCCAGGCTTTCGGTATTGGCCTTGATGCGCAGGCCGAAGTGGCAGGCCACCAGCGCGATCAGGCTGCCGAATACTGCACCCTTGCCCAGGCCGATCCAGTAATTCGCCAGCGGTACGGCGTCCGGGAGTTTCTGTACAAAATAGGTCGGTGACAGGTTCAATTCGATCATCGCTGCCGCCATGCCGCCGATTAGCGCCGCGGCATCGGTCCAGATCACCAGCAGCGGCATCGCAATGGCCAGCGCCAGGACTTTTGGCATCACCAGGCGAAATCCGTGCGGCATGCCCATGACCAGCATGGCATCGAGTTCTTCGGTCACGCGCATGACCCCGAGCTGGGCGGTCATGGACGAGCCGGACCGGCCCGCCACCAGGATCGCCGCCAGCAGCGGGCCGAGTTCGCGGATGATGCTCATGCCGAGAATATTGACGAGATAAATGTCGCCGCCGAAGCTGTGCAACTGCTGCGCCGATAGGTACGACAGCACGACGCCGATCAGAAATCCGACCAGCGCGGTGATGCCGAGGGCCTGGAAGCCGGCATGATAGACATTCGCGGAGATCTCTTTCCAGGGCCCTTCGAGCGGGCGGGTCGCGAACTTGCCGAGGTCGAGCACCAGCTGCCCGATCAGCCCGACGAAGCTGGCGAACTGTTGCAGCAGCTGCAGGGCCTGGTGCCGCAGCGCTTGCCAAGAAATCGCTGCATGGCCGGTCTCGGCGTCCGTTGCGGGCGGCGCCTCGGTCTGCAGGCGCGCAAAGGTCGTGGTCTGCGCCGGAGTCAGCGCGAGCCCAGCCGGTATCGCCTTGCCCCAGGCATTCCACAGTACCTGCGCGCCGATGTGATCGAGCGAGGTCAGCGAGGAAAGATCCCACTGCGCGCCAGCCCCGCCCTGCAGGTCCTTCAGCGATTGCTCGATGGCCGGCAGAATTTCCGGCCGCGCAAGCGCGTGCACCTGCCAGGCGCCGTGAACGCGGACAGTGGCAGGCGAGGCGGAATCGCGCTCGAGGCGCGGGGAATCGTCGTCAGACATGCCGCAGTTTAAGGGAGTTTGAGCAACATGGGAGTGTGCTCGGCCACAGAACAGCCATATTGACGCTGTCTGCGCAGCCGTTTTCGGCGCCCGCTCCCTTACAATATCAAGCATGACCATTTTCATCACACCCGATGCGATTTCGCTGTCCTGCCGTAGCGCCGCTTCTGCTGCCGTCGACATCGATGTCGTCGCAGAGACCAAGTCGACCAACGCCGACCTGCTGGCGCGCGCCTGCGCCTTGCAGCACCCGACCTTGCTGGTGGCGCTGGCGCAAACCGCAGGACGCGGACGTGCCGGACGCAACTGGCAGTCGGATGCGGACAGCCTGACCTTTTCGCTGGCCTGGCCGCTGCGCCATGCAGTGACGACCCTGCTCGGCCTGCCGCTGGCCATTGGCGTCGCGGTCGCCGACGTGCTGGCCGCACGCGGTGTACGAGTCGCGCTGAAATGGCCTAACGATATCTTGCTGGAAGGGCGCAAGCTGGCCGGCATCCTGATCGAAACCACCGGCGGTAACGCCGTTGAGCGTCAGGCGTGGGCCGTGATCGGCATCGGCATCAATTTGCGCAAAGCGACAGCCGCCGATGACGCCATCGACACCCTTCTGCCGGCCAGCGCCGCGCTGCCGGCAACGGACCGCAATGTCTTGCTGGCGGAGCTGCTCGATGCCTTGATGGCGACCTTGCAGCAGTTCGAGGAATCGGGCTTCGCGCCTTCCGTGGCGCGCTGGAATGCGCTGCATGCCCACGCCGGCCGGCAGGTCGATATCGTCGATCAGGGCCGGATCCTGCACAGCGGCGCGGCGCTCGGAGTCGATGCCAGCGGCCGGTTGTTGCTCGACACCGGTGCGCAGGTGGTGCCGATCGTCGCCGGCGATGTGTCGCTGCGAGTCAGCCAGAAGGCGCCGCATGCTGCTGCTGATTGACGCCGGCAACACCCGCATCAAGTGGGCGTTGGCGGCCCCGGCGGCACCGGCCGGCCAGTGGTTGGCCAGCGGCGCAGTGGCGCACGCCGACAGCAGCCTCCTGGCCGACCAGTGGCGCCAGCACCTGATTCCGATGCCGATCGATTACGTGCTGGTCTCGAACGTGGCCGGGCCGGAGGTGCGGGCCGCGCTGATCGCGCAACTGGCGGTGCTGTCAGCGAGGGCAGGACCTCTGCTGGAGGTACGCTGGTTCGCCTCGGTGGCATCACTGGCAGGGGTGAGCAATGGCTACCATGATCCGGCCAGCCTCGGCTGCGACCGTTTTGCAGCGCTCATCGGCGCCTGGACACTTCACCCGCACCAGGCAGCAATCGTGGCCACCTGCGGCACGGCGACCACGGTCGACGCGCTCGATGCGCAGGGTCGATTCATCGGCGGCATGATCTTGCCGGGACTGGGATTGATGGCCGCTTCCCTGCGGGAGCGCGCCGCGCAGCTGGCGCAGGTGCCCGAGGCGACCGAGGCGCCGCCGACAGGAGCGGCAGAGGCGTCGCTGTTTGCCGATAACACGCGCGACGCAATGCACGGCGGTTGCCTGTTGGCCCAGGCCGGCGCCATCGAACGCGCGGTCGCGGCCCATGGCGGCGCCCACTGCCTGCTCTCCGGCGGTGCCGCGGCGTTGGTGGCGCCTTATCTGGCGATCCCGGCCACGTCAGTCGACAATCTGGTACTCATCGGCCTGCACGCAGTGGCGCGGATGCCGTCGGGTGCCTTCGCCTTCGCACCGTCATCCACTGTTTTCTCCGGAGCGTCCGATTCATGCTGAAACTGTTCATCGGCCTGCTATTGCTGGTCAACCTGGGACTTTACGGCTACAGCGCCGGTTATCTCGGTACGGGCAGCATCGAGGGGCGCGAACCGGCACGCGCGGCCGGCCAGCTCAATGCGGATCGGATTCGCCGCATCGAGCCGTCAGCCCCACCGGCGACACCTGCCGCTTCAGTCGCTTCCGCCACATCCGCCACATCCGCCACATCCGCCACATCCGCCACATCCACCACATCCACCACATCCACCACATCCGCCACATCCGCCGCGCTCGTCGTCCCTGCATTGCCCGCCGCTGGCGTCGCCACGGAAAACGCTCTCCCTGCAGCGCTGACGCCGACACCGCTCGCAAGTGTCGCAGCGGTTTCGGCCCAGACCGCCAGCTGTACCGAAGTCGGCAATTTCGATGCAGCCGAGGCGCGCCGTTTCGAAGCGCGGCTGGCGCCGCTGGGACTGGGCAACCGGCTCGGCCGGCGCAACGTGCAGGAAAGCGAGCGCCACATGGTCTACATCGCGCCCCTGCCGGACAAGGAAAGCGCGGACCGCAAGGCGGCCGAATTACGGCGCCTCGGGGTCGATGATTTTTACGTGATTCAGGATAATTCGGATCTGCGCTGGGGTATCTCGCTGGGCATGTTCAAGACCGCCAATGCAGCCTACACGCACTTGGCCAATCTGGGTCTGAAGGGCGTGCGCAGCGCGCGGGTCGCGGCGCGTCCAGGCGCCGGCAGCAAGACCGCCTTCCAGATGCGCGGCCTGGATGCCGCGGGGCAGGCAACGCTGGCGCAGATCCGGCTCGGCTTTGCGCGCCAGGATGCAAGGGCGTGTCCCCCGGCCTGACAAGATTCCTTATTGGCCATCCCGGCGGTCTTCGCCATCCGACAGCCGTCGCATCGCGCTGCGGATGAGGTCCATCTGCCGGTTGAAGCGGTTGCACGCCTCGCACACCACCAGGTGCAGGCGCATGCGCACCCGCTCGACCATCGTCAGCTTGCGGTCCATTGCTTCCGACACCAGCCGGTGCACTTCGCGGCAGGTCGGCTTGATGCCGCCTGGATCACTCATCATCGTTCGCTCCCTTTTGCCGCTTTTTTGTCGTTACTGCCCGTCGCAGTCGTGGCTTAACCAGGGCGGGGCACGCCCGGCTGGTTGCCGAACCAGTTCAGCTCCAGGCATTCCCGCAACCGCACCCTGGCCCGAAACAGGATCACCCATGCATTGGACGTCGAAAGCCCGAGTTCCTTGCAAATTTCTTCTGTCTCGAATTCCAGCCATTCGCGCATCATGAAGACGCGCGCTGTTTTCGGCGGCAGTTTTTCCAGGCAGAGCTCCATGACCCGAAAAAAATCCTTCTGTTCCAGGGTCGCAGCCGGATTACCCCACTCGCGCGGCTGACTGACGGTATGGCCGTCGGCGGCGAACAGGGCATCGATCGCGTCGGCCTCGGACTGGTCGTCGTAGGCCTCGATCTGCCGGGTGCGCCCGGCCGCGCGCAGGACATCGATGATCTTGTATTTCATGATGGCAGTGACATAGGTGCGCAGCGACGACTGGCCGGCGAAGCGATCGGGCTTTTCGAGGACGGCGATCAGGGTGTCCTGGACGACGTCCTCGGCCTGCGCATCGTTGCGTAATTGCAGCATCGCAAAACGCAACAGCACCGGCCGCAGCGCTTCCAGTTGTCGGGGCAAATTATCGCTCATGGGGTAGCCTGGGATCGAAAGGTCGGTGGGCAGGGCCGTGAAGTCCGGTCGCCAGGAAGAATACCCGGAAAGCGTGGCAAAATCACCCGCAGCCGATTCGGCTTTGCCTGTAAAATCGCGAACATCCAATTCCAGGGCCAGTCATGACCGTTCTCGCCGACCCCAACACCGACATCAGTGCCGTCTCACCGCAGATCAAGGCAGAGATCCTGGCCGAAGCACTGCCGTATATCCGCAAGTTCCACGGCAAGACGATCGTGGTCAAGTACGGCGGCAATGCCATGACCGAAGAGCGCTTGAAGCATTCCTTCGCGCGGGACGTCATCCTGCTGAAGTTGGTCGGCATGAACCCGGTGGTGGTGCACGGCGGCGGTCCGCAGATCGACAATGCCTTGAAGAAGATCGGCAAGCAGGGCACTTTCATCCAGGGCATGCGCATCACCGACGAAGAAACCATGGAAGTGGTCGAATGGGTGCTCGGCGGCGAGGTGCAGCAGGATATCGTCATGCTGATCAATCATTACGGCGGCCAGGCCGTCGGCCTCACCGGCAAGGATGGCGGCCTGATCCGGGCCCGCAAGATGGCCATGCCAGATCGTGAAAACCCGGGTAAATTCCTCGACATCGGCTTCGTCGGCGAGA
The DNA here is from genome assembly GCA_014376645.1 of Herminiimonas sp. Classification (GTDB taxonomy): domain Bacteria; phylum Pseudomonadota; class Gammaproteobacteria; order Burkholderiales; family Burkholderiaceae_D; genus JANXSS01. Next base: position 15,266 of record JACMRD010000166.1, read on the forward strand.
TCGATGCGATCAACCCGGCCGTGGTCAAGGCGCTGCAGGACGACGCCTTCATTCCGATCATCTCGCCGATCGGTTTCGGTGAAGACGGGCAGGCCTACAACATCAATGCCGACCTGGTGGCCGGCAAGATCGCCGAGATCTTGAAAGCCGAAAAGTTGATCATGATGACCAACATTCGCGGCGTCATGGACAAGAACGGCAATCTCGTGACCGACCTGTCGGCACGCGAGATCGACGAGATGTTCGCCGACGGCACGATTTCCGGCGGCATGCTGCCAAAGATTTCCTCGGCCCTCGACGCCGCCAAGTCGGGCGTCAACACGGTCCACATCATCGACGGGCGCATCGAGCATTCGCTGCTGCTGGAAGTGCTGACCGAGCAGGCCTTCGGCACCATGATCCGCTCGCATTGAGCTGGCCTCGTTGATCTGGTTCTTCGACCTCGACAATACCCTGCACGACGCATCGCACCGGGTCTTCCCGGCGATTAATGCGAACATGAACGCGTTCATCAGTGGCGTACTCAGAGACGCCGGCCTGCCGGACGATAGCGCCGCCGTCGATGCTGCCCGTGTCGGCTATCTGCGCCGTTACGGCGCGACGCTGCTGGGCATGGTGCGGCACCATCAGGTGCGACCGGCAGACTTCCTGCACGCTGCCCATCTGTTCGACGACCTGCCCGGCATGCTGCGCACCGAGCCCGGGCTGCGTGCGCTGCTGACGGCGCTGCCCGGCCGCAAGGTCCTGCTGACCAATGCACCGCAACGCTATGCTCGCGACGTCGTGCGGCATTTTCGCCTGCAGCGCCAGTTTTTCCAGCACATCGCGATCGAATCGATGCACGTCCATGGTCGCCTGCAACCGAAGCCCTCGCGCGCGCTGTTGCGCAAGCTGCTGGCACGGCAAGGCGTGCCGGCCCATCGCTGCATCCTGGTCGAAGATACCCTGGCCAACCTCAAGTCGGCCAAGGCGCTCGGCATGCGCACCGTCTGGATGACCGGCTACCTCGGCGCGAGCCGCGCCACCGCCGGCAGGACGCCGCACCCTGCCGGCGGCGCCGGCACAGCCCCACCGCCGGCATCGGTCGCTGCCAAAACAACAAAACGCCCCGCGTACGTCGATGTCAAAGTAAAATCCATCAGGCAATTATTTGACAGCCTGCCAAGCTTGTTGGGGAAGTAAGCGCTTGCAGGAGATGTCGCCGATCAAAGCGTATTGAGTCCCAGAGGCATCATGGCCACCTCCAAACCCGGCGAACGCAAGCTCCAGATCCTGCAAACCCTGGCCACCATGCTGGAACAACCCAAGGGCGAAAAGATCACCACTGCGGCCCTGGCCGCCCGGCTCGACGTATCGGAGGCGGCGCTCTATCGCCACTTCGCCAGTAAAGCGCAGATGTTCGAGGGGCTGATCGACTTCATCGAATCGACCGTCTTCGGCCTCATCAACCAGATCGCCGCGCAACAGGCCAACGGGCTGCTGCAGGTGCAGGCCATCACCAACATGCTGCTCAATTTCGCCGAACGCAATCCCGGCATGACGCGGGTCATCATCGGCGACGCGCTGGTCAATGAAGACGCCCGCCTGCAGCAGCGCATGAACCAGTTCGTCGAGCGGGTCGAACTCGCCATCAAGCAGGCGCTGCGGGTCGCGGTCTCGCAGGGCCAGGCCAAGGAAGCCGAAGTCGCCCTGCGCGCCAACATGATCACCAGCCTGGTGCTCGGCCGCTGGCACCGCTTCGCCAAGACCGGCTTCCGGCAGAACCCTTCCGAGAACGCCCAGGCCCAGATTCATCTGCTGCTGGTCTGAATGCCGACCGCTTCGTGACGATTTTGACTCCTCCCGCGACTCCCGGCCCGACTCCCCGACCTTTCCCCGCGCTGGCTTTTTTCGCCTTGCTCGGTGGTGGCATCGCGATCGGCTTTGCAGGCATCCTGATGCGCGTGTCGGACGTCAATCCGGTGGCATCGGCATTCTGGCGCATGGCGCTGGCCGCGCCGATCCTGTGGGCCTGGGCACTCGCGGTTCGCGTACCAGACCGGGCTGCCGGGCGACGCACCGGTTACACGCCGGCGCTGCTCCTCGCGGGCCTGTACTTTGCCGGCGACATGGCGCTATGGCACCTCTCGCTGCACTACACCACGGTATCGAACGCGACGCTGCTGTCGAACTTCGCGCCGGTCTTCATCGCCCTCTGGCTGTGGGCCGCCTACCGCGCCCGCTTCGCCCGCGTCTTCATCATCGGCATGTTCATCGCGCTGGCCGGGGCGGTGCTGTTGGTTGGCCCGAATGCGGCCGGCACCGGGCAAGGCAACAAACTGGCCGGCGACGCGCTCGGCCTGGCCAGCGCGGTGTTCTACGCCGGCTATCAGCTGGTCATCAAGACTGCCCGCGACCAGTATTCGACGGCGCGCCTGATGGCCTGGAGTACGTCGATCACGGGGCTCGCGCTGTTGCCCTTTGCGCTGGTTGCACCCGGCCCCTTCATGCCGCCGACGCTGGCCGGCTGGTGGCCGCTGCTGGGCCTGGCGCTGCTGGCGCAGATCGGCGGCCAGACCGTGATCGCCTATGCTTCGGCCCATCTGCCGGCATCGCTGTCCTCGGTCAGTCTGCTGATCCAGCCGTTGACGGCGACGATCGCCGCCTGGCTGATCTTCGCCGAAGCGATCGGGCCCTGGCAGATGCTGGGCGGGGCGCTGCTGTTGTGGGGGATTTTTCTGTCCAAGCGGGGTAGCGCCTAGCAGCGATCTGCCATCTGGTTTCAGGTTTTCAGGCCATGCGCATCCAGCGCACGTGCCAGATATGGCGCCGTCCGGCTGGCGGCGACGGCGGACACCTCTGCCGGTGGTCCATAGGCCACGATCGTGCCGCCCTCGTCACCCGCTCCCGGTCCGATGTCGATGACCCAGTCGCTGGCCGCCACCACGTGCATGTCGTGCTCGACGACGATGACCGTATTGCCGGACGCGACAAGGGCGTCGAGTTGCGCGATCAGACGCTCGACATCGGCTGGATGCAGGCCGGTGGTCGGTTCATCCAGGATGTAGAGCGTGTCACCGCGTTGCGGACGTTGCAGTTCGGTGGCCAGCTTGACGCGCTGCGCTTCGCCGCCCGACAGTTCGGTTGCGGCCTGCCCCAGGCGCAGATAACCGAGTCCGACCTCGCGTAATACCGATAGCGGACGCTGCAACAGCGGCTGGTCGGCAAAAAACGACCAGGCCGCATCGACTGTCATGGCCAGCACCTGCGCCACATTCATGTCGCGATAGCGGATCGCCAGGGTGTCGGGGTTGTAGCGGGCGCCACGGCAGGCGGGGCAAGGCGTGTACACGCTCGGCAGGAACAACAGTTCGACCATCACCTGGCCTTCGCCCTCGCAGGTCGGGCAGCGGCCCTTGGCGACATTGAACGAAAACTGGCCGGCGTCGAAGCGCTTTGCGCGCGCAGCCGGGGTCGCGCTGAACAGCTTGCGAACATGATCGAACAAGCCGGTGTAGGTCGCCAGGTTCGAACGCGGTGTGCGGCCGATCGGTTTCTGGTCGACCTGCACCATGCGCCGGATCGACTCCAGGCCGGCCACGATGCGCCCGCCCACGGCAGCCGCCAGCCACTGATCGACCTCACCCGGATGCGCATCGGCATCACCTTCGCCGGTTGAACCCGACAGCGCCTGGCCCAGTGCGTCGGCTGTCAGCCGCACCAGTGCTTGGCTGACCAGGGTCGATTTGCCGGACCCGGAGACGCCCGTCACGCTGGTCAGCACGCCAAGCGGGAAGGCCGCGTCGAGGTGGTCCAGGTTGTTGTTCGTGATGTCCGACAGGCGCAACCAGCCGGTTGGCTGGCGCGGCGTGCGGCGTGCCGCCGGCGCTGCAGTGTCCGGGAACAGGTAGCGCCGGGTCTGCGACGCCGGCTGGTCGGCCAGTCCCGCCGGCGGGCCGCTGTAGAGAATGGTTCCGCCGTGTTCGCCGGCGTGCGGCCCGACGTCGACGATCCAGTCGGCCTGGCCGATCACGGCCAGATCGTGTTCGACCACGAACAGCGAATTGCCGGCCGCCTTGAGCCGCGCCAGGGCGCGCAGCAAGGCTTCGGTATCGGCCGGGTGCAGCCCGGCGGAGGGTTCGTCGAGCACGTAGACCACGCCGAACAGATTCGAGCGCACCTGAGTGGCCAGGCGCAGGCGCTGCAGTTCGCCCGGCGACAGCGTCGGGGTGCTGCGCTCCAGCGCCAGGTAACCCAGCCCGAGGTCGAGCAGCACGGCGATCCGGTCGACCAGGTCGCGTGCGATGCGCTGGGTGACGACGATCTTTTCCGGATGGGTGCGGGCCTGCCGGGAACTGACCTTGGCGACGCCATCGGCATGGGGCTGCAACAGGGTCGACAGCTGCTTCAAGGGCAGGCGCGACAGTTGCGTGATGTCGAGCCCGGCAAAACGCACGCCGAGCGATTCCTGCCTGAGCCGCTTGCCGTGGCACAGCGGACATTCGGCGCCGACCATGTACTGCGCAACGCGCTTTTTCATCAGTGCGCTTTGCGTTGTCGCGTACGTCTGCAGGACATACTTCCGGGCACCTGTAAACGTGCCCTGGTAACTCGGCGTCGTCTTGCGCTTCAGTGCCGCACGCACCTCGGCGGCGCTGAATCCGGCGTAGACCGGCACGGTAGGCTGTTCGTCGGTAAAGAGGATCCAGTCCCGGTCTTTTTTCGGCAGATCGCGCCAGGGGGTATCGACATCGAAGCCCAGGGTCATCAGGATCTCGCGCAGATTCTGACCATGCCATGCCGTCGGCCAGGCCGCCACGGCGCGTTCGCGAATGCTCAGCCGATCGTCCGGCACCATCGAGCGCTCCGTGACTTCATAGACCCGGCCCAGACCGTGACACTGCGCGCAGGCGCCTTCGGGTGTATTCGGCGAAAACGATTCCGCATACAGCAATGCCTGACAGGCCGGATAGTCGCCGGCGCGTGAATACAGCATGCGCAGCAGATTCGACAAGGTGGTGACGCTGCCGACGGAGGATCGGGTCGTCGGCGAGCCGCGCTGTTGCTGCAGCGCGCCCGCCGGCGGCAAGCCATCGACCAGGTCGACCTCCGGAACGGCCATCTGATGAAACAGGCGCCGCGCATAGGGTGAGACGGATTCGAGATAGCGGCGCTGCGCCTCGGCGTACAAGGTGCCGAACGCCAGCGATGATTTGCCGGAGCCGGAAACGCCGGTGAACACGACCAGTGCATCACGCGGTATGTCGACATCGACGTTCTTGAGGTTGTGTTCGCGTGCGCCACGCACCCGGACGAAGCCGGTGCGCGGACCGCTGGACAACACGGCGGTAGCCGGGAAAGGAATGGAAGGCATCGGATGACGGTTTCGAAGCGCTCGCAGGTCGCGCGGGCAGGGCAATGAGGTTAAGGGCAGCGCAGGGACACGTCTGTGTGGCGCGCCGCTTAACCGGGACTGACCGCGTGTGGCCGATTGCTCGCTGCAGACCTGCGCCCCGGCCCTGCAATGGCGGTTCACTTGTGCCTGTGGGCATGAACCGCTACACTCATCCGACCGCCCGATCGCATGGCCGGGCGTAAAACAATAACGGATACCGGAGACAAGCTTGAAACCCACCGCACTTTTGCGCCGCCGTGCGCGCACTGTCTTACCCCTTTTGCTGCCCACTCTGATCGCGGCCCTGTTCGCGACCGCGGCGCAGGCCCAGATCAAGGTCGGCGTGACCGTCTCGGCCACCGGCCCGGCCGCTTCGCTCGGCATCCCCGAGAAGAACACCTTCGCGATCATGCCGAAGGAAATCGCCGGCCAGAAGATCGAGTACGTGATCCTCGACGACGCCTCCGACACCACCACTGCCGTCAAAAATGCGCGCAAGCTGACGTCCGAAGACAAGGTCGATGTCCTGATCGGCTCGACCGTGACGCCGAACTCGCTGGCCATGATCGACGTCGCCGTCGAATCGGAGACGCCGATGATTTCGATGGCCGCCTCGTCGACCATCGTCGAGCCGGTCGACAACCGCCGGCGCTGGGTCTTCAAGACGCCGCAGAACGATTCGCACATGTCGACCGCGATCACCGGTCAGATGGCGGATGCCGGCATCAAGACGGTCGCCTTCATCGGCTTTTCGGATGCGTACGGCGAAGGCTGGTTCCGCGAATTCTCAAAGCTGGCGGAGCTGCGCAAGATCAAGGTCGTCGCCAGCGAACGCTTCGCCCGCAGCGACACCTCGGTCACCGGCCAGATCCTGAAGATCCTCGGCACCAATGCGGATGCGGTCCTGATCGCCGGTTCCGGCACGCCGGCGGCGCTGCCGCAAAAGACGCTCAAGGAGCGCGGCTACAAGGGCATCATCTATCAGACCCACGGCGTGGCCAACAATGATTTTCTGCGCGTGTGCGGCAAGGACTGCGAAGGCACCTGGCTGCCGGCCGGTCCGCTGCTGGTCGCCGAACAATTGCCCGATTCGAATCCGGTCAAGAAGTCGGCCCTGACCTACAAGGCAGCTTATGAAAAAGCCTATGGCGCCGGTAGTGTCTCGACCTTTGGCGGCCATGCCTGGGACAGTGGCTTGCTGCTGGCAGCAGCCATTCCGCAAGCGCTCAAGCAGGGCAAACCGGGTACCAAGGAATTCCGCAAGGGTCTGCGCGATGCGATCGAAGGCATTCGCAATCTGGCTGGTGCGCATGGCATCTTCAACATGGGTCCGACCGATCACCTGGGTCTGGATCAGCGTGCCCGCGTGATGGTGCAGATCGTCGACGGCAAGTGGAAGCTGGCAGGCGCAGCGAAGTAATTTTCGATTGAGCGAACGACGGCGCCCGATGGTCTGGGCGCCGTTATCATTTGCACGGTCGCTTTCTACTTCGGCAGCATCACCCTGAAACAACTGCCCTCGCGTTCACGTCCCAGGCACGCTACTTCACCACCATGGCGACGGGCGATCTGGCGCACCAGCGACAGGCCGAGTCCGACCCCGCCGTCCCGCTCGCGCGCAACCGGCAGGCGATAGAAGGGCGCAAAGATGTTGTCGCGTTCGACTTCCGGCACGCCCGGTCCGGAGTCGCAGATGGCCAGCGCAATGGCGGGCGTGCCGTTATCCATGCAGGTTTCTTGCAGGCTGGCTTCGATCGGACTGTCCTCGCCGTAACGGCGGGCGTTTTCCAGCAGGTTGCGCACCATCCGGCGCAGCAGTTTCGGATCGCCGTGCAGCGTGGTCATCCCACCCGCGAGCGTGGCGCCGACGCGGGCGCGTTGTTCCGGTGTCAGCACTTCGGCCGCATCAGCCATCGCCTGCATGATGCGGATCGAGGCTTGCTGTGCCAGTTGAGGGACTCGGGCCGCGCACCGCGCACCGCGTGATCCAGGTGCAGGTCTCGACTGTAGAAGTACCGCGTGGCGGCTTGATGAGCGCCCGGTAAAGATACGTAAAGCGCCTGACATGACCCACGCCGGATGAACAATTGGCGATCTAGCTGGTCAAGGCAGGATGATCGTTTTCCTGTTCGGACTTCATGGTAAATCAATTGTCCCGGATGATCTTTGGCGCATTGGAACCGCTTTGTCCCGTTCTAATCCGACGCAGCCGTAGTGCATTCGTAATGACGGATACCGAGCTCAGGCTCATCGCCAGCGCAGCGACCATGGGCGACAACAGCTGTCCTGTAAACGGATACAGCACGCCTGCCGCAAGCGGGATGCCCAACGCGTTATAAATCAGCGCGAATCCAAGGTTCTGGTACATGTTGCGCACGGTTTCTACCGACAATTCACGAGCACGGGCGATTGCACGCAGGTCACCTTTGACCAGCGTGACATGCGCGCTGTTGATGGCCACGTCAGTACCGGTACCCATCGCGATGCCCACGTCTGCCTTGGCCAGTGCCGGAGCGTCGTTGATGCCGTCGCCGGCCATCGCCACCACCTTGCCTTCTTTTTGCAGTCGCTCGACCAGCGTCAGCTTGTCTTGCGGTTTTACCTCGCCGTAGATCTCGGTGATGCCCAGTTTTGCACCGACGGATTTCGCTGTGGTGAGGCCGTCTCCGGTTGCCATGATGACGTTCATGCCGGTCGCTTTCAATTCTGCCAAAGCTTCCGCCGTCGATGCCTTGACAGGGTCCGACACGGCCACCAGACCGACGAGGTGGCCATTCGCTGCCAGGTACATGACGCTTGCACCTTCGCTGCGCAGCGTCTCCGCTTGGTCGGCGAGTACGTGCCAGTCCACCTTTTCGGTGTCCATCAACGCGGTGTTGCCGAGCGCGATTGCACGGCCGTCGACCGTACCCCGAACACCAATGCCGCTTGCAGATTCGAAGCGCTCGGGCTTGCCCAGCTTGATGCCCTGCCGCCGGGCTTCGTCGACAATGGCTTTTGCAAGGGGATGCTCACTGCCTTGGTCGATGCTGGCGGCGATCTGTAGAACCTGTCCTGCATCGAATCCCGGTGCTGCTACCACGCGGTCGAATGCTGGCCGTCCCTCGGTCAAGGTTCCGGTCTTGTCCACGATGAGCGTGTCGACCGAACGCATGCGCTCGATCGCTGCTGCGTCCCGAAACAGCACTCCCTGCGTGGCCGCCCGGCCGGTAGCGGCCATGATCGACATCGGCGTGGCCAGTCCGAGGGCACATGGGCAGGCAATGATCAGCACCGCCACCGCGTTGACGAAGCCAAACACCCAGCTGGGTTGCGGGCCAAAGAATCCCCAGACCAGTAGCGTGATGATTGCGATACTGACCACGATGACCACGAAGTAGCTCGCCACGACGTCGGCCAGACGCTGCATCGGCGCCCTGGAGCGCTGTGCCTGGGCGACCATCTGCACGATCTGGGAGAGCACCGTCTGCGAGCCGATCTTGTCGGCACGGATGACCAGGCTGCCGCTGGCGTTGACCGTGGCGCCGATGACCTTGTCGTTCGGCCGCTTCGTGACCGGTACGGGCTCGCCTGTCAGCATCGATTCATCTACTGCGCTTTCACCCTCAAGTACAACGCCGTCGACCGGTACCTTTTCGCCAGGTCGTACCCGCAGCATGTCGCCGATGTGAACATGCGTCAGCGGCACGTCCTCTTCTGTCCCGTCGGCCTGAATACGCCGAGCCGTTTTGGGCGAAAGGCCCATTAATGACTTGATGGCGGCAGAGGTCTGGGAACGCGCCCGCAACTCGAGTATCTGCCCAAGCAGCGTCAGCGAGACGATGACGGCAGCCGCTTCGAAATACACGCCCACATTGCCGTTATCGGCAAACGTCGCCGGAAAAATTCCCGGCGCCAGGGTCGCGACCACGCTGTAACCGTACGCTGCACCGACGCCGGTCCCGATCAGGGTCCACATGTTCGGGCTGCGATTGGCGAGCGACTGGGCCCAGCGCACGAAAAACGGCCAGCCAGCCCAGAGCACGACCGGCGTACTCAGCGCAAATTCGATCCAGGTTTGATAAGGAATGCCACCGTTGAACAACGAATGACGAAACATCGCTAGCCCGAACACGACAATCGAGAGCGGAAGCGTCCACCAGAAGCGATGTTTGAAATCGATCAGTTCCGGATTGTCGGTGTCGTCCAGGCTCGGCATTTCCGGTTCCAGAGCCATGCCACATTTCGGGCAATTGCCGGGTTGGGGCTGCCGGATCTCGGGATGCATCGGGCAGGTGAAAATCGCGCCTTCGGGAGCCGGGGCCGCGACTTCGGTCGGTCGAGGACGCAAGTACTTCTGGGGGTCGGCTTTGAATTTGGTGACGCAGCCTGCACTGCAAAAATGGTAAGCCACCGCAGAGTACACAACGGTTTTTTCAGGATTGTCGCGTACTTTCATGCCACACACCGGGTCGGTGAACGGCTTGTCCTCGGTAACGGGAGCTGCTTGCTCGGGTGCCGGTACTGGCTGGTCATCTCCGCTATGACGATGCATTTCGTCGGCGTTCATTCGCACTCCTGGGTTATACGACAGCCCGGTGGCATGCGCCCTGGCTGCCGGTCCTGCTTCGTGCAGCATGCGTGCACTTCTCGTGCACCACTCTCGAACTACATGCACTGCTTCATCTTGTCCATGTGCTGCGCGCGCATCTCGGGCGACATGTCCTTCATGTGCTCATCCATCATCGCTTTCCGGTCTTGCGGCGACATTGCCATCATTTTTTTGTGCATGTCGCACATGGCCATCATGTCGCCGCCCGATTTTGACATTCCAGCCATGGTGTCGGATGAATGGGACATGGATGGACTTGCACAACCACCCAGGAGCGTGGCGCCGATGATCGTGGTCAACAATACTGCTGAAAAAATCTTCATAAGATGGCCTTTAAAAAATCGTCACCGTGCGCCGGACGACTCACGGTGTACTGCAAAACCCCGGTATAACAGGTCGCAATTCATGGTGATGCGATGTGCATCGCTTAGTTGGCCAAATCATGCCGCCCATCCCGATTGGCCCGAATGGCCCGGTGCCACTTGAGATCGGCAGCGTGCTGTTAATTTTTTCGCAATAAGTTGTAACGCACCAAGCCAAAACGGCCGGTCAACGAACCGCAATTGGTTCGTCGACCGGCCGCGGGTCAGGCGTGCTGCGCTCGGGTCAGCGCGCCGTCGCAAGCTTCGATTTCGCGTCGTCACCGGCGGTGACCACGCTCAGCTTCGCCGGGTCGATCGCCTTGCGGAAGGCGGCATTGACCTGCTCGACCGAGAGCGCATTGACCTTGGCTTCGAACTGCTTGCTCCAGGCGTACGTGCGATCCAGGTAGAGGTAAGTAGCCCAGCCGCCGGCCAGGGCGCCGTCCTGGGCCCGGGTCTGCACCCGCTGCTGCATCAGGCCGGATTTTGCGCGCGCCACTTCTTCGGCCGTGAAGCCGTCCTTGATTGCCCGCGCAAGTTCGGCCTTCATTGCGGCATCGACTTTCGCCAGGTTCTGCGGTGCGGCGATCGCGCTCAGGTTGAAGCTGCCGGCACGGTCGATCGAGCCGGCATTGATCGACGAGCCGCCGCCGTAGGACAGGCCATCCTTCTGGCGGATGCGCTCCATGATGCGCGAGTTCAGTCCGGCGCCGCCGCCGAAAATGTAATTGGCCAGGTTAAGTGCCGGGAAATCCGCGTCGTCGTCCTGCAGGTCCAGGTTCAGGCGGGCCAAGTACACGCCGTTTTCCTTGTCCGGCGTGTCGAGGTTCTTCTGCAGCGGCGCTACATCGAAATTGGTCTGCGTGATGCGGGCATAGGGTGCCACGCTTTTCCAGTTGCCCAGATCGGCTGCCACGACCTCGGATACCGCTTTCGGATCGAAGTCACCGACGATCGACAGTTCGCCTTTGGAAGCGCCGTAAAAATCACGATGGAATGCTTTGACGTCGTCCAGGGTCAGGGCCTTGATGGCGGCGATCTTCTCGTCGATCGACATGAAGGCACGCCACTCGCCTTTCGGATAACGGTTGAAGTGTTGGGCCAATGCCTGGCCGGCGACGCTCTTGGGCTCGTTGCGCTGCGCCTCCAGGCCGACCAGCGATTGCTGGCGCAGCTGTTCGAATTCTGCCGCCGGAAAACTCGGTTCCTTCATCACGTGCGTGGCCAGTTTCAGCGCTGCCGGCAAATTCGCGCGGGTGGTTTCGAAACTGTAGATGCCGCCGCTGACCTTGAGCTTGTCGAACTCGTCGGCCAGTTGCTCGCGCGTGAACTTGCTGGTGCCACGCATGAGCATGGCGTTGGTGATGCCGGCGACCGTCTGCTTGCCGAAGAGCGTCTTTTCATCGCCCCAGTGCAGCGTCAGCGCCACGGCGACGGTCTCGCCGCGGGTCTGCTTCGGCAGCAGCGCCACCTTCAGGCCGCCGATCGTCTTGAGCTCGGTGCGGCGGTTGATGTTGTCCTGCGTCGGGTCGAAGACCTCGGCGGCGGCGAGTTCTTTCTTCGGCTTGAAATCCTTCAGGACCGCGGCCACGGTGGGAGCGGCCGGTATGTCGGCACGCATCAGCTTGTCCTCGGGCTGGAACACGCCGACGGTGCGGTTGTCGCGCCGGAAGTAGCGGCCGGCGGCAGCGGCGACCTGTTCGGGCGTGACCCGTTCGGCGGCGTCGCGCCCTTCGAAGAACAGACGCCAGTCACCGAGAGCAATCGCTTCCGACAGCGAGACGCCGACCTGTTCCGGATCGTTCAACATCTTTTCGGTCTGGTTGGCGGTGTTGCGCTTGACGCGCTCCATTTCATCCTTGGTCGGCGGCGTGGTGGCGAAGCCTTCGATGGCGGCGATCAGGGCGTCCTTGACCGGTTCGATCGGCTGGTCCTTCTTGACCACGGCGCCGATCATCTGCAGGCCTGGCGCATAGCCGGTCATGCCGTAATCGAAGACCTGCGCGGCCTTGCCGGTTTCCACCAGCAGCTTGTGCAGCCGGCCGTTCGGCGTGTCGGTCAGGATCTCGGCAGCAAAGGACATTGCATCGCTGTCCGGATGCAGGCCGCTCGGCACCTTGTAGGCGACGCTAACGATTTGCACGTCGCCCTTGCGGCGCACGCTGAAGGCGCGCTCGCCGTCCTGGGTCGGCTCGACCGTCCAGAACACCGGCAGGGTGCGCGTCGGTTTCGGGATGGCGCCGAAGGCGCTGCCGATCATCGACAGGGTCTTGGCCGGATCGAACTTGCCGGCCACCAGCAGCACCGCATTGTCGGGCTGGTAGTAGGTGCGGTAGAACGCCTGCAGATTGCCGATGGCGACGTTCTCGATGTCGCTGCGGTTGCCAATGGTCGACTTGCCGTAGCTGTGCCAGTCGAAGGCGATGCTCTGCATGCGCTTGACCAGCACGCCGAAGGGCGAATTCTCGCCGCTTTCGAATTCATTGCGCACCACCGTCATTTCCGAATCCAGATCTTTTTTCGCAATAAAGGAATGGACCATGCGGTCGGCCTCCATGTCGAGCGCCCACTTCAGGTTGTCTTCGCTGGCCTGAAAGGTTTCGTAATAATTGGTGCGGTCGAGCGAAGTGGTGCCGTTGGCCTTCATCCCGCGATTGTTGAACTGCTGGTCGATGCGCGGATTTTTCGGCGCGCCCTTGAACATCAGGTGTTCCAGCAGATGCGCCATGCCGGTTTCGCCGTAATTCTCATGGCGCGAACCGACCAGGTAGGTGACGTTGACGGTCACGGTCGGTTTCGACGCATCCGGGAACAAGAGCACTTTCAATCCATTTTGCAGGCGATATTCGGTGATGCCCTCGACCGAGGCCTGTTGTGTCATGCCCTTCGGCAGACCTTCGGCGGCCAGCGCGGGGCCGACGAAACTGAGGGCGCTCACCAGGGCGAAGGCACGACACGAGTGATTCCAGCATTGCAGCATGATGTAGATCCTAATGAAAAAGGTAGAGGGCAATTGGAACAATGGCAAGCGGACGTCCCCAGCCAACAAACATCACTGGTGGCTCTTTACGCAACGTTGTCGCGCCGTCAGGCGCGCATGCCGCCGCAGATGGGGCAGCCGGGGTCGCGTGGGATGGCGATGCTGGTCCATTCGGTGTGCAGGCCGTCGAACAGCAGCAGGCGACCGGCCAGCGAGACGCCGATGTGCCCGACCAGCTTCAACGCTTCCGCTGCCTGCATGGCGCCGATGATGCCGACCAGCGGTGCGAACACGCCCATGGTCGCACAATTGATCTCGTCGAACTGCGCGCTCGGCGGGAACAGGCAGGCATAGCAGGGCGAGGTGTCGTCGCGTGAATCGAAGACGCTGATCTGTCCGTCGAAACGGATCGCTGCGCCCGATACCAGCGGCACCCGCGCGGCGACGCAGGCGCGATTGATGGCATGGCGGGTGGTGAAATTGTCGGTGCAGTCGAGGACCACGGTGGCGCCGGCCACCAGTTCGGCCAGGCGCACGTCGTCGGCGCGTTCGATCAGGGCCACGACCTCGATCCCGGGATTGATCTGCTCCAGCGCCAGCTTGCCGGAGCGGGCCTTGGGCTGGCCGACGCGCGCCGTGGTGTGCATGATCTGGCGCTGCAGGTTGGTCAGGTCGACATCGTCGTCGTCGACCAGCGTGATGGTGCCGATACCGGCCGAGGCCAGATACAACGCCGCCGGCGAACCCAGACCGCCGGCGCCGATGATCAGCGCGTGAGCAGCCAGCAGGCGCTGCTGGCCCTCGATGCCGATGTCGTCGAGCAGGATGTGGCGCGAATAGCGCAGCAACTGATGATCGTTCATGGTCGGTTCGATGAATTCCAAAGAAAAAGGCCGCATCGCTGCGGCCCGGTTCATGGCGGGAACGGCTTACTTCTTGCCGCTGTTCTTCTTGCCGTCGGCGGCGTCGGTTTTGTCGTCGTCTTTCTTGTCGTCGCGGCTGACGACTTCCTTGACCTTCGACACCTGCACCGGCAAGCCCTTGAGCTTGTTCATTGCCTGCGCCAACTGGAAGTCGTCCTTGCTGCCGAATTCGAGCGGTTTGCGCTTTTTCTGCAGAGCGACCAGGCGCTGCTCTTCTTCCAGTTCATCGACCTTCACGCGGGTCGATGCCTGGATATCCTTGTCCTTGTCGTTGCTCAGGTGCTTCTGCAGGTCGGCTTCGTGCAGACGCAGACCGTTTAGCCCGTCGCCGTCGGCGTATTCATCGACCATGATGTCGGGTACGATGCCTTTGGCCTGGATCGAGCGGCCGTTCGGCGTGTAGTACCGCGCGGTGGTCAGCTTGACGGCGGTATCGGCCGAGAGTTGGCGAATGGTCTGCACCGAGCCCTTGCCAAAGGTCTGCGAGCCCATGATGATGGCGCGCTTGTAATCCTGCAGCGCGCCGGCGACGATCTCCGAAGCGGACGCCGATCCGGCATTGACCAGCACCACCATCGGGACTTTTTTGAGCGCCTCCGGCAATTTCGCCAGCGGGTCGCCGACGGCGCGGGTGCCATAGAATTCGCGGCGCGCATAGAAGGTCGCCTTCGAATCCGGCAACTGGCCGTTGGTCGAGACGATCACCGCATCCTTCGGCAGGAACGCCGCCGATACACCGATGGCGCCAGGCAGCACGCCGCCGGGATCGTTGCGCAGATCCAGCACCAGGCCTTTCAGGTTCGGGTCCTGGGCGTAGATGGCGCTGATCTTCTTGGCCATGTCGTCGACGGTCGGTTCCTGAAATTGCGAAACCCTGACCCAGGCATAGCCGGGTTCGATGACTTTCGACTTCACGCTCTGCACGCGGATTTCCTGGCGCACGATGGTGATCACCAGCGGTTTGTCCTCATCCTTGCGGGCGATCGTCAGCGTGATCTTGGTGTTCGGCTCGCCGCGCATCTTCTTTACGGCTTCATCCAGGCTCATGCCCTTGACGGGTGTCGTGTCCAGCCGCGTGATGAGGTCGCCGGCCTTGATGCCGGCGCGGTAGGCGGGCGACTCTTCGATCGGCGAGATGACCTTGACGTAACCGTCTTCCATGCCGACTTCAATGCCGAGGCCGACGAACTTGCCCTGGGTGCCTTCGCGCAGTTCCTTGAAGGCCTTCTTGTCGAGGTAGGCCGAGTGCGGGTCGAGGGACGCCACCATGCCGGTGATCGCCTCGGTCAGCAGTTTCTTGTCCTCGACGTTTTCGACATAGTCGGACTTGATCAGACCGAAAACGTCGGCCAGCTGGCGCAGTTCGTCGACCGGCAGCGGCGAGCCCGCATTTTTCTGGGCCAGCGCTTCGAACTGCATCGAGCCGGC
Source organism: Herminiimonas sp. (assembly GCA_014376645.1). Taxonomy (GTDB): domain Bacteria; phylum Pseudomonadota; class Gammaproteobacteria; order Burkholderiales; family Burkholderiaceae_D; genus JANXSS01. The sequence continues at coordinate 30,924 of JACMRD010000166.1, forward strand.
GATACCTGCCACCATGCCGAGCCCGATCAGACCGATATTCTTGAGTTTGATGCTCATGTATTTACCTGGAAGTTACCCATCCGAGTGGGTCGAACGCACGGCCTTGGAACCGCATTTCAAAGTATAAACCCGATTGCTCATTGCCGCCCGTGTTGCCGGCGCTGGCGATCACATCGCCGGCCGCCACGTTGTCACCGGCGTGTTTCAGTACCGCCTGGTTGTTACCGTAGATCGTCAGATACTGGGTGCCGTGATCGAGGATGATCAGGTTGCCAAAGCCGCGCAGCCAATCGGCGAAGACCACCCGTCCGCCTGCCACGGCATGCACCGCGCTGCCCTCGGCGGCGCGAATGAACACCCCTTTCCAGCTCGGTCCGTCGTCGCGGCGGCTGCCGAACCGCGCCAGCAACTCACCCTTGAGTGGGAACGGCAGGCGTCCTTTCAGACCGGCGAACGACTGGAGTGATGTTACCGCTTGGACACTAGCTTCGGGCTTCGGTTCATTCCCCGTGAGAACTTTTGGGTTTGTGGGAACCAGTGGCTCGTCGGCATCGATCGCATCGGCCCGGTTGATTTGAGCACGGGGCGGGCGGGATGTCGGCGGATTCGGTTGCGCGACGATGGCGCCCCTGGCTTCCCCGCGCGCAAGGGCGGCTTGCTGACGGCGCTTGTCGGCAGCGGCCTGTTCCGCCTTGGCCTCGCGCTC
>JACMRD010000167.1 GCA_014376645.1 Herminiimonas sp.
CTCTTGCCGGCTGCGTTCGCGGCGCTGGCGGAACACGGTCGGGGTGACGGCGAGGATGCCGAGGGCGGCGCCGGCGATGAAAAACGCCAGCAGCATCAGCACCAGCGGTCCGCGCAATTCGTAATTGAGAAAAAAGTGCAGATCGACTTCCTGCGTGTTTTTCAGCGCGAAGCCGAAAAACAGAATAAACAGCACCAGTCCAACGATGGTGGAAACAAATTTCATCAGCCAGGTCTTTTTTGTTGAGTTCAAGTGCGAAGTGTCGCACAAGTGCGCGATTATTCAAAGAATCGCCCGCGTAGCGGCTACGAAAAGGGTACGAAAAGAGTAGAAAAAGGGGTTATCAGGAGCACAGGTGCTTCCATGCACCGGCGAAAAAAAACGGCATCGAAGGGATGCCGTTTTTTGCCTGCTATGCCTGCTTTGCCGCTAGATGACTCAATCTTCGATGATCGGTTGCCCGACCATCGCGTCCACCCGCTCGCGCAACTGCTTGCCGGGTTTGAAGTGCGGCACCCGTTTTTCAGGCACCATCACCTTCTCGCCCGACTTTGGATTGCGTCCAATGCGCGGTGGCCGGCGGTTGAGCGAAAAACTGCCGAAACCCCGGATCTCGATGCGCTGACCAGTCGATAAGGCATTGGTCATGGCATCGAGAATGGTCTTGACGGCGTATTCCGCATCTTTGGCCACCAGCTGAGAGTAACGCTCAGCCAAGCGGTTGATCAACTCGGACTTCGTCATCGGTCGATTCCAGCTATTTAGTTCTTGTTATCGAACTTGGCTTTCAACAGGGCGCCCAGGCTGGTGGTGCCGGAAGCTGCATTGTTGTCGGACGACGTGGCCATTTTCTGCATCGCTTCCTGGGTCTCGACATTGTCTTTCGCCTTGATCGACAGCTGGATGCTGCGAGCCTTGCGGTCAATGTTGATCACCAACGCTTCGACGGCGTCGCCAACCTTCAGGTGGGTACCGGCGTCTTCGACGCGGTCGCGCGAGATTTCGGACGCACGCAGGTAGCCTTCCACTTCTTCGGACAGCTGGATCACAGCGCCCTTTGGCTCGACCGACTTGACCGTGCCTGTGACCAGGGAGCCTTTGTCGTTCATTGCCGCGAAGTTGTTAAATGGATCGCCTTCGAGTTGCTTGACACCGAGCGACACACGCTCGCGCTCGACGTCGATGGCCAGCACGATGGCTTCGAGCTCGTCACCCTTCTTGAAGCGGCGCACGGCCTCTTCGCCCGTCTCGGTCCACGACAGGTCGGACAGGTGCACCAGGCCGTCGATGTTGCCGGCCAGGCCAATGAACACGCCGAAGTCGGTGATCGACTTGATGGCGCCGCGCACTTTGTCACCCTTTTTATGGGTCACGCCGAAGTCATCCCACGGGTTCGCTTTGCACTGCTTCATGCCCAGCGAAATGCGGCGACGCTCTTCATCGATTTCCAGGACCATCACTTCGACTTCATCGCCCAATTGCACGACTTTGTTTGGTGCGACGTTCTTGTTGGTCCAGTCCATTTCCGACACGTGGACCAGGCCTTCGATGCCCTGCTCGACTTCAACGAAGGCGCCATAGTCGGTCAGGTTCGTCACTTTACCGAACAGGCGGGTGCCTTGCGGGTAACGACGGGACAGACCGGTCCAAGGATCGTCGCCGAGCTGCTTCACGCCCAGCGAAACACGGTTCTTTTCCTGATCGTATTTCAGCACTTTGGCGGTGATTTCCTGGCCAACCGTCAACACTTCCGACGGGTGACGCACGCGACGCCATGCCAGGTCGGTGATGTGCAACAGGCCATCGATACCGCCGAGGTCCACGAAGGCGCCATAGTCGGTGATGTTCTTGACGATACCGGTAACAACGGTGCCTTCTTTCAACGTTTCCATCAGCTTCTGGCGCCCTTCGCCCATCGATGCTTCGATGACAGCGCGGCGCGACAGCACCACGTTGTTGCGCTTGCGGTCGAGCTTGATGACCTTGAATTCCAGGGTCTTGCCTTCGAACGGCGTGGTGTCCTTGACCGGACGGGTGTCGACCAGCGAACCCGGCAGGAAGGCACGGATGCCGTTGGTCAGAACGGTCAGGCCGCCCTTGACCTTGCCGTTGACGGTACCGATGACGATCTCGCCGGACTCCATCGCTTTTTCGAGCGAGAGCCACGACGCGAGGCGCTTGGCCTTGTCGCGCGACAGGATGGTATCGCCGAAACCGTTTTCGAGCGATTCGATGGCGACTGAGATGAAGTCGCCGACGTTGACTTCGAGTTCGCCATTGTCGTTCTTGAATTCTTCGATGGGAATGAAGGCTTCCGACTTCAGACCGGCGTTGACGATCACGAAATTGTGATCGAGACGCACGACTTCTGCCGAGATGACTTCGCCCATGCGCATGTCTTGACGTGACAGCGATTCTTCAAAAAGAGCGGCAAAACTTTCCATACCAACGGGTGTTTCTGATGGGGTAGCTACAGTAGACATAGATTTAGAGAGCTGACTAAAGTTGGCCAATTCCGGTCATGCGAACCACACAGCACGCGACCGGTAAAGGGTTAGGTTTTTCAACGTCCGGCAGGCAGGTCGCCTGGGCGGACAACGGTACAACTTGGCGCTGCATTCACTACCATTCCGAGTCGCTTCCCGAATTGCCGGCGCCGGACGGATAACCATATCCGCTGACAGCCTCCGGAACTCAGTGCGCCTTCCTCACCGCTGCGAACCAGCCGAGTACCTGTTCGACCGCCTGCTCCGCAGTCATTTCCGAGGTGTCCAGCAAATGCGCATCCTCTGCAGGTTTGAGCGGTGCGATTGGCCGGTTCGCGTCACGCGCGTCCCGCTCACTCAAAGCATTGCGAAGGTCCTCCATGTTAGCAGAAAACCCCTTGTCAATCAATTGCTTATGCCGCCTCTGGGCACGGGCGTCGACGCTCGCCGTCAAAAACACTTTCAGGGGCGCATGCGGGAACACCACCGTTCCCATGTCGCGACCGTCGGCCACGAGCCCCGGCGCGTCACGAAAGCGTAACTGCAGACCATAGAGCGCCTGCCGCACCGCTGGCAAGGACGCGATCCTGGAGGCGGCGTTGCCGATCTCTTCGGCCCGGATCGACAACGAGACGTCTTCATGCGCCAGGAAGACATGTTCACCTTCGAATCGGCACGGCAGTTCGGCAGCCAGTTTTGCCAAACCGTGTTCGTCGGCCAGTGACATGTGCTTCTTCAAGGCCGACAAGGCGGTCAGGCGGTAAAGGGCGCCGGAATCGAGATAGTGAAAGCCAAGCACACGCGCGACTTGCTGGGCGACCGTGCCTTTGCCGGAAGCGGTCGGGCCATCGATGGCAATGACGGGAGTGGGATTATTAAGCATGATCGAGCAGGTCGCCGGTTCGGGTGATCGACGCAAATGCGTCGAAATAATCGGGAAAGGTCTTTGCCACGCATTTCGGATCATTGATGCGAATCTGCGCGCCGGCGCGCGCCGCGCCATCGAGCGAAGCCAGTGAGAAGCACATCGCCATGCGGTGGTCATCATAGGTATCGATTGCCGCCGGCAGCAGTTGTTCCGGCGGCGTGATGCGCAAATAGTCCACGCCCTCCTCGACCACGGCGCCGAGCTTACGCAATTCGGTTGCCATGGCGGCGATGCGGTCGGTTTCCTTGACGCGCCAGCTGCCGATGTTGCGCAACGTGCTCGTACCGTTGGCGTACAGGGCCGCCACGGCGATCGTCATTGCCGCATCCGGGATGTGGTTAAAATCGGCGTCAATCGCCTGCAGGACGCCGTTGCTGCTGCTCTCGATCCAGTTCTCGCCCATGCTCACGGTCGCGCCCATCTCGCGCAGCGATTCGACGAAGCGCACGTCGCCCTGGATGCTGCCCTGCCCAACGCCTTCGACCCGCACCGGACCACCCGCGATGGCGCCGGCGGCCAGGAAGTAGGAGGCCGACGAGGCGTCGCCCTCAACATGAATCCGGCCCGGGCTCTGGTACTGCTGACCCGGCAGGATCGTGAACGACTGCCAGTCGCGGCGCTCGACGGCAATGCCGAATCGCTGCATCAGGTTCAGCGTGATCTCGATGTAGGGACGGGAAATCAGGTCACCGACCACCTCGATGGTCAACGGATTGGTGCGCGCCATCAGCGGCGCGGCTATCAGCAGTGCGGTCAGAAACTGGCTGGAAACATTGCCGCGCACCCGCAGCAGCGTCGCATCGATGTGCCCGCGCCGGATGTGCAGCGGCGGAAAACCCGGCTCGCCGGTATAGCTGATGTCGGCACCGACCGCATTCAATGCATCGACCAGGTCACCGATCGGCCGCTCGTGCATCCGCGCCACGCCATGCAAAGTGTAATCGCCACCGACCACCGCCAGCGCGGCAGTCAGCGGCCGGATCGCGGTGCCCGCATTGCCCATGAACAGATCGGCCTGATGCACCGGAAAACGCCCTTGCACGCCGTGCACGGTGTAATCCTGGCTGGCGTCGTGCTGCCGCCAGCCCACGCCGAGCTTTTGCAACGCCATAAGCATCACGTGGGTGTCGTCCGATGCCAGCAGCTCGACGATGTCAGTGCTGCCGCCGGCGAGTGCCGCGAGCAAAAGGGTCCGGTTGGAAATGCTCTTCGAGCCAGGCAACCGTACGGTGCCGTTGGCGCGTGCAGCAGGCGCCAGGTCCAGATTCGGGGGGAAACGTCGCATCTCAATCACCGCCATTTCGGTTCGGCCGCTCGGCAGCCTCGATCGTCTTCAACCACGCATGCCGCGCGCGCTGGGCATTGCCAAACAGTGCTTCCAGTCCCGCTGCGTCGCCGGCAGCGAGCATGGTCTGCAATTTTTCAAGTTGGGTGCCATAGGTCGCCAGCTCCACCAGCAGTGCCTCCCGGTTCGCCAGCGCGATGTCGCGCCACATTTCCGGCGAGGAGCCGGCAATCCGGGTGAAATCCCGAAACCCGCTGGCGGCGTAATGAAACAGTTGATCCGATTCCGGCGCCCGGTCGATCTGGTCGACCAGCGCGTAGGCCAGCAGGTGCGGAAGATGACTCACGGCGGCAAAGATGCGGTCATGCTGCTCCGGCGAGAGCCGATGCACGATCGCGCCACAGGCTTGCCAAGCGGTGGCGACATGCTCCACCGTGGCGGCGCTGTTTTCGGCCAACGGCGTCAGGATGGTCTTCTTGCCCTGGTAGAGATCCGGCAAAGCGGCGTCCGGGCCGTTCGCCTCGCGCCCGGCGATCGGATGACCCGGCACGAACTGGGCGATCCTGGCGCCGAGCGCGGCGCGTGCCGCCGCCACGACGTCGTTCTTGGTGCTGCCGGCGTCAGTGACGATCGTCTGCCCGCCCAGCAGCGGCGCCAGCGACGCCAGGATCGCACCGGTCTGCGCCACCGGCGCGGCGATCAGAATCAGGTCCGCACCGTCGACCGCTTCGGCCGGGGAAGTGGCCGCCCGGTCGATGATACCCAGTTCGGCCGCGCGCGCCAGAACCGAGGGACTGCGTCCAACACCCACCACTTGCCCGACGGCGTCGGCCCGCTTCAGCGCAAGCGCAAAGGAACCACCGATCAGACCGACACCGACGATGACGACTTTTTTGAACAGAAACGTCATCGCTCGCTCACGCAAGCGCCCGTTCGAGCGCTGCGATGAAGGCGGCATTTTCTTCGATCAGGCCGATCGACACCCGCAACCACTGCGGTAACCCGTAATTGCCGACCGGACGCACGATCACGCCCTGCTTGAGCAACGCCAGGTTCACGCGCGCGCCGGCGCCATCGTCGCTGCCAACCTTCACCAGGACGAAATTGCCGAATGACGGTACGTATTCGAGTCCGAGGGTCGCGAAAGCCTGGGTAAGCTGGCTGTAACCGCTGGCATTGATGGCTGCGCTTTTCTGCAGGAAGGCACTGTCGTTCAAGGCGGCGATGGCAGCTGCCTGCGCCATCGAATTAACGTTGAAGGGCTGGCGGATACGATTGAGCAGATCCGTGATGCCGGGCTGCGCAATGCCGAAGCCGACCCGCAAACCCGCCAGACCGTAGGCCTTCGACAGCGTGCGCGAGACCAGCAGATTGGGGAAACGCTGTACCCAGCCGATCGACTCGTATTGCACCTCGGCCGGCAGGTATTCGTTGTAGGCCTCGTCGAGCACCACCACGACCTGCGGCGGCACTTTTTCTAGAAATGCCTCGATCGCGGCAGCCGGGAGGAAGGTACCCGTCGGATTGTTGGGATTGGCGATGAAAATCAGTTTCGTGTCGCCGGTAATCGCCGCAGCCATCGCGTCAAGGTCATGCCCGAAAGCGATCGTCGGCACCACCACTGCCCGGGCGCCGACGGCCTGGGTCGCCAGCGCATAGACCGCAAACGAGTACTGCGCATAGATGACCGCTTGCCCCGGCTGCACGAAGGCATGGGCCGCCAGTTCCAGGATGTCGTTGCTGCCATTGCCCAACGTGATCCATTCCTGCGGCACCTGGTATTTTGCCGTGATGCTCGCTTTCAGGTCGAAACCGTTGGCGTCCGGATAACGACCGATGTCGGCCATCGCCGCCAGCATCGCCAGGCGTGCCGACTCCGGCATGCCGAGCGGGTTTTCGTTCGACGCCAGCTTGACGATGGCAGCCTCGTCGAGGCCGAACTCGCGTGCGACTTCGGCAATGGGCTTGCCGCCCTGGTAAGGCGCGAGTGCGCGAACGTAATCGGGACCGAATTGTAGCGACATGATGGCTTTCACAATGGTTCAGGCCGCGGCGCGCGGCACAGACGGCGGGTGGATCGGGACAGCAGCGAATTCGACCAGCGCACTGGGCGAACGCGCTCGGTTGAAGGCACTTCCGGCGGCGACCGCGCCCACGCTGATGGCGCGGTCAGCTGTCGGCATTCCAGCAAGTGCCGGGCCGGCCTCGTACCGGATTACTACGGGCTGACTACAGGCTTACCGCAGCCTAACTATAGCTTGACTACAGGCTGACCGGGTACGAGCCCAGGATCTTGAAGAAGGCTGCGTTATGTTTCAGCTCGGCCAGTGCCTTTGCAACCTTTTCATCGTTGACGTGGCCTTCGACGTCGACGTAGAAATAATATTCCCAAGTGCCCATGCGCGCCGGACGCGACTCAAAGCGCGTCATCGACACGCCGTTGGCCGCCAGCGGCGCGAGCAGGTTGTAGACCGCGCCAGCCTTGTTCGGCACCGACAGCACCAATGAGGTGTGATCGACACCGCTCGGCGTCGTGTGCAGACGGCCGATCACGGCAAACCGGGTCCGATTGTGCGGATCATCCTGCACGTGCGCGCTGACCACCTGCAAATTATAGTGCTGACCGGCGATTTCGCCTGCGATCGCCGCAATCGTCGGATCTTCGCTGGCCAGGCGTGCGGCCTCACCGTTGGAGGCAACCGCCAGGCGTTCCAGATGTGGATAGTTCTGCGTCAGCCAGACCTGGCATTGCGCCAGGGCCTGCGAATGGGCAAACACCCGCGTCACGCCCTGCATCGACCCGCTTGCCGTCATCAGGCTGTGGTGCACTTGGATCGAGATCTCACCGCTAATCGCCAGGGTGGTCTGCAGCAGCAGGTCGAGAGTCCGATTGATCGCACCTTCGGAGGAATTTTCTACCGGTACCACGCCAAAGTCGGCGGTACCGGCTTCGGCTTCGCGGAACACGGCATCGATCGAGGCGCAGGGCAAGGCGATGACGCCGTGTCCGAACTGGCGATAGACCGCCTGCTCGCTGAAGGTCCCGGCGGGGCCCAGATAAGCTACCGTCACGCGTTTTTCAAGAGCCCGGCAGGCAGACATGATTTCACGGAAAATCGTCTGGATGTCGGCTCCCTGTAGCGGACCCGGATTGCGCTCGGCAACGGCGCGCAGGACCTGCGCTTCGCGCTCGGGACGGAATACCGGGGCATTGGTTTCGGCCTTGACGTGTCCGACTTCTTCGGCAACCCGCGCCCGCTGGTTCAGCAGGTCAAGAATCTGGGCATCGATGGCATCGATCCTTTCGCGCAGGGGCCTTAGTTTCTGGTCGCTCATCCGCGTGTCCTCTCGAATTCCTGCATGTAGTCGACCAGTGCCGCCACGCCTTCGATCGGCATGGCGTTGTAGAGCGAGGCGCGCATGCCGCCGACCGATTTATGGCCTTTGAGCTGCAACAGGCGACGCTCCTTGGCGCCCGCCAGAAACGCGTCGTTGAGCGTTTCATCGTTCAGGAAAAATGGAATGTTCATGCGCGAGCGGCAGGCAGGATCGACCCGGGTTTCATAAAAAGCGGTGCCGTCGAGATAATCGTAGAGCAGCGACGACTTGGCGATGTTACGTGTTTCCATGGCAGCCACGCCGCCTTGGCGCTTAATCCACTGGAACACGAGCCCCGCGATATAGATCGCGTAAGTCGGCGGCGTGTTGTACATCGAGTCGTTGTCGGCGACGATCTTCCAGTCGAAGGCCGACGGGCAGATCGGCAGGGCATGGCCGATCAGGTCTTCGCGCACGATCACCACGGTCAGCCCGGCCGGGCCGATGTTCTTCTGGGCGCCGCCGAAGATCACGCCACAACGCGACACGTCGATGACGCGCGACAGGATGTGGGAGGACATGTCGGCCACCACCGGTGCGCCGCCGGTCTGCACCGCGACATCCGGTGCAACATCGAACTCGATGCCGTCGATGGTTTCGTTGGTGCAGACATGAACATAGGCCGGATTGGTCGACAGGTTCCAGGTGCTGCGATCCGGAATGCTGGTGAACTTGTTGCCGGCCGAATTGGCCACGATGTGGACACCGGCATATTTTTTCGCTTCGTTGGTCGACTTCACCGACCATGACCCGGTCTGGATAAAATCGATGGTGCTGCGTTGCGTCGCCGTGGCGGTGCGACCCGCCAGGTTCATCGGCACGATTGCGTTCTCACCCAGTCCGCCACCCTGCAGGAACAGGATCTTGTAGTTCGGCGGTACCGCCAGCAGCTCACGCAGATCGGCCCGAGCGGTGTCGATGATCGACATGAATTCGCGCCCGCGGTGACTCATTTCCATTACCGACATGCCACTGCCGTGCCAGTCGAGCATTTCTTCGGCTGCCAGGCGCAAGACCTCTTCAGGCATCACGGCCGGGCCGGCCGAAAAATTGAACACGCGGGTCATTCTGACTCCGCAGTGCCGATATCTCCCTCGACGCCGTCATCGCCCTTACCGTCCTCTTTGCCCTCATCGCCCTCATCGCCGACTTCGCCAGCAGCAGCATCGATCACTTCCTCGACATCGGCCTCGACGATACGTTGCAGACCTTTGAGTCGGGTGCCATCCTCAACTGCGATCAGGGTCACGCCCTGGGTCGCACGGCCCATTTCGCGGATTTCTGCGACGCGGGTACGGATAAGCACGCCGCCGGTAGTGATCAGCATGATTTCATCGGTGGCTTCCACCAGCGTGGCGGCGACCACCTTGCCGTTGCGCTCGCTGGTCTGGATGGCGATCATGCCCTTGGTACCGCGGCCGTGGCGGGTGTACTCGGTGATCGGCGTGCGCTTGCCAAATCCCTTTTCCGTGGCTGTCAGGACAGACTGGTTTTCGTTCTCGGCCACGAGCAAGGCGATGACCTGCTGTCCTTCTTCCAGGTTCATGCCGCGCACGCCGCGCGCTGTCCGACCCATCGGGCGCACGTCGTTTTCGTCGAAACGCACCGCCTTGCCGGAGTCCGAGAACAGCATGACATCGTGCTTGCCATCGGTCAGCGCTGCCCCGATCAGGAAATCCGATTCGTCGAGGTCGACCGCGATGATGCCGGCCTTGCGCGGATTGCTGAAGTCCGACAGCGGTGTCTTTTTTACGGTGCCCAGACTGGTAGACATGAAGATGTAGCGATCTTCCGGGAACGTGCGGTTATCACCCGACACCGGCAGGATGACGGTGATTTTTTCGCCATCCTGCAGCGGGAACATGTTGACGATCGGCTTGCCGCGCGAATTGCGCGAACCCTGCGGCACTTCCCATACCTTCAGCCAGTACAGCCGGCCGCGATTGGAAAAGCACAGGATGTAATCGTGCGTGTTGGCGATGAAGAGCTGGTCGATCCAGTCGTCTTCCTTGGTCGCCATGGCTTGCTTGCCGCGCCCACCGCGTTTCTGCGCCCGATATTCCGAGACCGGCTGCGACTTCATGTAACCGGTGTGCGAAAGAGTCACCACCATGTCCTGCGGCGTGATCAGGTCTTCGGTTCCCAGGTCGGTGGCATTCAACTCGATATGCGAGCGGCGCACGTCCTTGCCCCCGTCGCCGTATTCGTTCTTGATCGCTGCCATTTCGTCGGTGATGATGACGGTCACGCGTTCCGGCTTGGACAGAATGTCGAGCAGATCGGCGATCTGCGCCATGACGTCTTTGTACTCGTTGACGATCTTGTCCTGCTCCAGTCCCGTCAGGCGCTGCAGACGCATCTGCAGGATTTCCTGGGCCTGATCGTCGGACAGCTTGTACAGTCCGTCGGCCTGGATGCCGTAATGCTTCGGCAGGTTTTCCGGACGGAACGCCTCGATCCCGGCGCTGCTCTCGGCACCGGTGCGGGCCAGCATCTCGCGCACTACCGATGAATCCCATGGGCGCGCCATCAATTCTAGCTTGGCGATCGGTGGCGTCGGTGCGGCCTTGATGATCGCGATGAAATCGTCGATGTTGGCCAGCGCAACAGCCAGGCCTTCCAATACATGGCCGCGTTCGCGGGCCTTGCGCAGTTCAAACACGGTACGCCGCGTGACCACTTCGCGCCGGTGCGACAGAAAGCACTCCAGCATCTGCTTCAGGTTCAGCAGCTTCGGCTGGCCATCGACCAGCGCGACCATGTTCATGCCAAAGGTATCCTGCAGCGTGGTTTGCTTGTAGAGGTTGTTGAGCACCACTTCCGGCACTTCGTTGCGCTTCAATTCGATCACGACCCGCATGCCGGACTTGTCGGACTCGTCGCGAATATCGGAGATGCCCTCGAGCTTCTTGTCCCGGACCAGCTCAGCGATGCGTTCGAGCAGCGACTTCTTGTTGACCTGATAAGGCAGCTCATCGACGATGATCGCCGTGCGGCCTTCCTTGCCGAATTCTTCGAAATGCGTTTTGGCCCGCATGACGATGCGCCCGCGTCCGGTGCGATAACCGTCGCGCACGCCGGAAATGCCATAGATGATGCCGGCGGTCGGGAAGTCGGGGGCAGGAATGATCTCGATCAGTTCATCGATCGTGCACTGCGGATTGCGCAGCACATGCAGCGCGCCATTGATGACCTCGGTAATGTTGTGGGGCGGGATGTTGGTCGCCATCCCGACGGCGATACCCGATGAACCGTTGATCAGCAGGTTCGGAATCCGTGTCGGCAAGACCGACGGCTCGCGTTCCTTGCCATCGTAGTTAGGGACGAAGTCGACTGTGTCCTTGTCGATGTCGGCCAGGATCTCGCCGGCGATCTTGTCCAGGCGGCACTCGGTGTAACGCATCGCCGCGGCGTTGTCGCCGTCGACCGACCCGAAATTTCCCTGGCCGTCGACCAGCGTATAACGCAGCGAGAAATCCTGCGCCATGCGCACCAGTGTGTCGTAGATCGACTGATCGCCGTGCGGGTGGTACTTGCCCATGACTTCGCCGACCACGCGCGCGCACTTTACGTAAGGCCGGTTCCAGACATTGTTCATTTCATGCATCGCAAACAGCACGCGCCGATGCACCGGCTTCAGGCCATCTCGCACATCCGGCAAGGCCCGTCCAACGATCACGCTCATCGCGTAATCGAGATAGCTCTTGCGCATCTCCTCTTCTAGAGAAATGGGAATTGTTTCTTTGGCAAATTGATCCATGTGCGGGACGACCGATCTTGAGCTTGGGTTGGCTGAATATTCGAGCAACTGCGCAAGGCGCGTAAACGTTACTACTCAACCCACGATTTTAACATGTGGAGTGGCCGTTTCCGGTGCTTTCGCGCGTGGCAAGAGCGCGTCAGACCTCGATCGAATGACATTGCGCCAGATCCGACGGGTGCTGCAATACGCACATGGGATGTATTGTCAGCGGCGACCCATTTGCACCCGGATCAACCTGAAAAACGGCAAATCTAGTTTATAAAAAACAATACATTTTCGGTAGTGCACCGCAATGGAACGATAGTCAACCATGATCCCAGGTCGATCCCGACGGGCGTAACACATCGATTTTTTGTTGTGCTTATTTCAATTTAAGCGGGAATTTTGCACCAACTAACAGCACCTCCGTATCAAGAAGTTGCAGTTAGCCATCTTAACTTGCACCAACACAACTCAATCACCGTGCGCTAGACACTCATCCTTTTGCGGTAGTTGAGGTTTGCGCGGCCTTTCGTTGTGAAAACACTACAAAGCATCAAAATCGTCGATTGGGCGATTTGACAACCTTCGTTGGTTGGGCGAGGGTGTGGCAAAATGGAGTTAAGTTAAGCCATTGCATGGAGACAAGATTGTTGCATGTGATGTTTCAACCACGTGGTACTATCACTTTTTTTGATGTCACTTATTTGTTGCGCAGTTCATCTGCGGATATCTCAACCGAGAGGAGAAATATGAATAAATTAGGAAAACTCGTCTTCGCTGCGACCGCAGTCGTTGCACTTTCAGCATCCGCGCAAGAAAACATCCAGGCTAAGACCCCGACTAGCGCGTATGTTCAAGATGCCCGCGGCGTGATCGTGCGTGATCCATTCGGCCTATGCTGGCGCACCGGTTACTGGACGCCAGCCGATGCAGTGCCAGGTTGCGATGGCGAAATCGCCAAGCCAGCACCAGCACCTGCACCAGTTGTTGCCGCTCCAGCTCCAACGCCAGCGCCTGCACCACCACCGCCACCAGCACCGATTTCCGAAAAAGTCACGTTTGCAGCTGACGCGTTCTTCGACTTCGACAAGTCCGTGTTGAAACCTGAAGGCAAGGCAAAGCTTGACGATCTCGCATCGAAATTGCAAGGCATGAACCTGGAAGTCATCATTGCTGTCGGTCACACCGATTCGATCGGTACTGATGCATACAACCAGAAATTGTCGGTGCGTCGTGCTGAAGCAGTCAAGGGCTACCTGGTTTCCAAAGGTATCGAAGCCAACCGCGTCTACACAGAAGGTAAGGGCGAGAAGCAGCCTGTTGCTGACAATAAGACAGCGGCTGGACGTGCCAAGAATCGCCGCGTTGAAATCGAAGTCGTCGGAACCCGCAACAAGTAACCGGTTCCAGCACGATCCAACCCCGCCCCGGCGGGGTTTTTTTTCGTCTGCCTTAGCGCCACCAACACAGATCGAAATATCCACCCTGATACCCCAGCCCGGCCGAATACGGACTTGCTGGCGCACTTTCCGCCAAAGCTCTGTAAAATTGATGTACCGAATCCGATAGGTACCCTCCAGATGAACGCCGATCCACTCGAACTACAGAAATTCAGCGACCTTGCACATCGATGGTGGGACCCGACATCGGAATTCCGGCCGTTACACGAAATCAATCCGCTCCGTCTAGAGTGGATAAACGCACGTGTTTCATTAGCCGGCAAAAACATCATCGACATCGGTTGCGGTGGCGGCATCCTGGCCGAAGCCATGGCACGCAAGGGCGCGACCGTCACAGGTATCGACCTCTCCGAGAAAGCCCTCGACGTCGCTGATCTGCACAGTCTCGAATCCGGCGTGAAGGTTCGTTATGAAAAAATCTCTGCAGAAGACATGGCCGCCCGCGAACCGGCATCCTACGATGTCGTGACCTGCATGGAAATGCTGGAGCACGTACCCGATCCATCGGCGATCGTCCGCGCCTGTGCGCAATTGGTCAAACCCGGTGGTCGTGTGTTTTTCTCGACGCTGAATCGCAACCCGAAGTCCTACCTGTTTGCGATCATCGGTGCCGAATACCTACTGCGTCTGCTGCCGCGCGGCACGCACGACTATGCGAAATTCATCAAGCCCGCCGAGCTGGGCCACTTCATGCGCAACGCCGGTTTGAATCTCGATGCCATCAAGGGAATGACCTACAATCCGCTGACGAAGATCTACTCGCTCAACCAGGACACCAGCGTCAATTACATGGTCGCCACCAGCCGTGCCGACTGATCTGAACACACCGACGTCCGCGCTCCCCGTGCTGCCGCGCGCGATCCTGTTTGACCTCGACGGTACGCTGGCCGATACCGCGCCCGATCTGGCCGCAGCAGTCAACCGTCTGCGCGCAGCCCGCAATCTCTTGCCTGCGCCGTACGAGACACTACGACCATTCGCGTCCGCCGGTGCACGCGGGCTCATCGGCGCCGCATTCGGCCTGCAGCCTGAGGATGCCGGCTATGAAGTGCTGCGAGTGGCTTTCCTGGCGAATTACGCCGAAGAGATTGCCGTCCACTCAAACTTGTTCGCTGGCGTGCCGAACCTGCTGCAACAGCTTCAAGACCGCGGCATCGCGTGGGGGATCGTGACCAACAAGGCGGCCCGACTCACCGACGTGCTGGTACCGCTGATCGGACTCGGGCATGCGGGCTGCGTCATCTCCGGCGACACCACGGCCTTTCCCAAACCGCACCCCGCACCGTTGTTCGAGGCAGCGCGGCGTTTGTCGATCGCAGCGGAAGAATGCTGGTACGTCGGTGACGACCTGCGCGACATTGTCGCCGGACGCGCCGCCGGCATGCGCACCGTGGCTGCGGGATGGGGCTACTGCGGACAGAGCGGACCGCATGCGTGGGAAGCCGATACGATACTTGGCAGCCCGACCGAGTTGCTTGATGAACTGGATCGCTGTGTGATCAGCGTTTCCTAGCAAACGGCTCGGTCATGCCCTGTATGGCACATCGAACCAACTACGAACAAATGTAGTCAAAGCCGAACAAGCAACCTCAGCGACTCAGCGCGCAGAAAAATAATTTGTCCGAATCGATCACACTGATCGAAGAGCGCAAATTTTTGAATTGAATTACGAGCCCGTTCTCCTTATTGTCGAACAGCATAAAGCACACGCCTCGTTTGCCTCGAGCAGGCTGCGAATGTCTTTATCTTTCGCACTGCAACCCAAGTCCCGGAATAGTTTGTTGCCATTGCACTGTGACGGATTCACAAAGCGATGGCGTCCTCCGGTAAGCGACTGAAGCCGGCATGCGACGCGAAAAACAGTAACGTTTTCTGGAAGGTCCTCGATGGCTGGCTCGATTCCACCGCTGCGCCCTGGCAGCCGTTCAAGCCAGTCGCCTGACGAGGCAACGTCCGGCCATAAGCCGGGTATCCAGGCGCCGGACAGAAAGGCACCCGGTGGCAGCGAGGCCGTCTCTCCCCGTCCGGAGAACGAGACCTCGATCAAGAGCCGCCTTCTTACTCGCCTGGGACTACGGAAAGCTACGGCACAAGGAGTAACGACCGCATCCCGCTTCACAGCAGCGACCGGGTCGCCGCCGGCTGCGAGCCAGGGGTTAGATCCGACCGATCCCGGCAATGAGGCAAGAGCGATCGAGCAAGCGATCCGTGCGCGCCTGGATACGCTCCCGGACACTCCAGCCCAACGCTATCGTCAGGCGCTGGAGAGCAGCTTGCAGGCTACTGACCCGCAACGCCAACTTGGCATTCTAAAAATGCTGGAAGAAAACGTCACCAATGCCAGCCTGCTTCACGTAAAAGAATCGAGCAGCGTGCGATCTTGGAAAGCACTGGCGCAAACTTCGCTCGGCATGAATTTCGAGCGTAACGTCAGCGATCTCTCCCGCAAGAAGGAAGACGAGATGAACCGGCTCATTGACGGCATTGCCCGATTGCCTACAGGGCTGTCAGAGCAGTACCGGGCGCTGCTCAGTGACATCCTTGTATTCGGCAAACCAATCGAGCGCGAAACGTTGCTGAGTGACCTAGCGCGTACCGTCGCGGCACATCTGAAGACACTGGACTAGCCTACCTGGCTGCGACGGATGCGCTACAATAGAAGCTCTGCATCGGGGGCGACCTGGTTTCGACAGGGGTTGCAAAGCAGCGCAGGGCATACCGAGGGCTGGTCACCTCGTAAATACAACCAGAAAAAACTTAACTGCAAACGATAACTCGTACGCACTAGCCGCTTAATAACCGGTTAGCTCTA
>JACMRD010000168.1 GCA_014376645.1 Herminiimonas sp.
GAACAGCAACGCCATCGCTGAATTGTTCTTTGCTGCACGAACGAGCGCGTCGGGCAGATGTTGGTTCAGCCAGTAACGGTTGGGCAAACCGGTGAGCGCGTCTTCATTTGCCAGCCTTAGTAACTGTTGCTCGTGGAGTTTGTGGCGGCTGATGTCCTGCAAGGTGATCGCCAGGCTGTCACCAGCACGCGCCAGCTTGCAATTTATCCACGCCAACTGGAGCGCACTGTCGGACGGTGTCTGCACTTCTTCTTCATATGTGCCGCTAGCCTTAGTTCGCGCGTAACGGTCGATCAACCAGCTGTTCAGGCTTGCGCCGCTGACGCCGGACAGCCTTTTCCCCAGCAGTTCACTTTGCGAGACGCCGAAGAACGAGGCACCTTGTTCATTGCAGTCCTGGAATTGAAAATCCGTGATCCGCCTGTGATCGTCCTGAACCGGCAACAGCAGATAAAAGCCATCAGTCGCCTGTTCGGTGGCTGTGCGATACGCCGCGCGGATGGCTTCCTGTTCCTTCTGCCGGCTTTTCAGTCGCCATGAGAGGCGCGTCGCCACGGCAGCGAACACCAACAGAGCAAAGGTGCCAAGGAGCGAATTATTGTTGCGATTCTCGGACACCGTTGCTAGGCTCGAAAAAATCTCGGCCCGCGACAGACCAACGACTGCAATGAACGGGTAACTACGAGAACGCTTCCAGGCAAGAAAGCGCTGCTGACCATCCGCGTACTGCTTCCGCGTCCAGACACGGGCTTCGTCCTCACTTCCGAATGCGGGCAATGGCATGGTGACGATCGGCCCGAGACCTTGCATTCCGATTCCATCTTTTTCGATGCGTCCATCGCTTTCGACAAGGACCATTGCGACCAACCCTGCATTCCCCAAACTGTGCGCGCTGTAAAACGACGTGAAATAGTCCGGATCGATATTCAGAACGACCATGCCGTCGAACGTGTCATCGGGGCCGTCGAGCCGCCGACTGAATTGCAGGAAACGGCGTGAAGCCTGGCTAACCGCCGCGACCGTGATTTTCAGTGCCGTCGAGATGTTATTTTTGTGAAAGGCGAAAAAATCGGCGTTAGCCAGGCTCATCGGGGTCGATGCGATTTTGGTGGATGTTTGCAACGATCCGTCACGGCCATAAATACTGACGGAGATGAATGCCGCGTCAGTGAATACACCTTGCTGGTTGAGTTCTTCAAAGCGAAATTTTTCCCGAGAATGTTCCCATTGAAATTTCAACTGCATCGTGACCTGGTCCATCTGGCCGATGGAGCGGGACAGGAAATGTTCGTATGCTTCTGCAGACGAAGCTGCGTCATGGATTGCCGTTTGCTCCAAGGTGGTACGTTCATTCGCGGTCCGAACTGCGGACATCGTCCACAGCAACGCGATGGCGATCAGGCTCAAGGCGGGCCAGAACAGAAGCGAACTGTGAACGCAGGCTTTAATCGACGACAAGCGGTTTTTCATACGGTCAGGACGCATCAGGCCAGTAACAGAGAAAAGAGTGATTTGGAGCCCGTTTCGAAAGGCGCGACCCGCATGACAGAACGTTATGCACGCAACCCTGTGTTGCGCTCGCGCGAGAACACAGCGCAAGCGCTTTGTCAAAAGAGTGCCTTGCAAATTGCCTGTCATGTTGTCATCGATGGATGACGACATGATTACATAAGGCAACTAATTTGATAAGAATCCTGCTCCTGCGGGGTTTGTGTCCGCCTCGCGGATGAAGGGGGAGCCAGGTGTCACTGCGCGTCCGCTTCCTCGGTAAACCAGGCAAACGCGAGCGGCAACAGGAGCAAGGTAAAGAACGTCGCCGAAACGATACCGCCGACAATGACCACCGCGAATGGCTTCTGCGTCTCCGACCCCACGCCATGAGACAGCGCTGCCGGCAGCAGTCCAAGTCCTGCCATCAGCGCCGTCATCAGGATCGGGCGCAGACGCGCGACTGCGCCTTCAATCGAGCTCGCTAAAGTAACGCCCCCATCGGCGGCCAGTTCGACAATCTGCTCTACCATGATGACGCCGTTCTGTACTGAAATTCCGGCTACGGCAATGAAACCGACTGCCGCCGATACCGAAAAATGCAGGCCAAAGGCAGCCAGTCCAAGAACGCCCCCGATCAGCGTGAAAGGCACGATGGCCAGCACCAGAAACGCCTTGTGCACCGAGCGGAACGTCCAGAACAGCAATGAAAAAATCAACAGTGCGGTGACCGGAACGATGATGCGAAGGCGCTTGATGGCGCGTTGCTGATTTTCGAACTGCCCTCCCCACGTCATGACGTAGCCAGGCGGCAGCCGTACCTGCGCGGCGACCTTCTGCTGCGCTTCGGCGACGAAGCTGCCCTGATCACGACCGAGCAGGTTCGCCTTGACGGATGCATTACGCTCGCCTCCTTCGCGGCTGATGCGCGAGGCGCCCTGACGCGTCTCGATACGGGCCAGCTCACCAAGCGCGATGGTGCCGGCGCCGCCAGGCAAGTTGATCTGCAAGGCAGCGATGGCGTCGGCCGAAGCGCGGTAGGGTTCTTGCAAACGCAAGGTGATGTCGAAGCGCTGATCGCCTTCGTAGTAGGCATTGACGGTGCTGCCGGCCAGCGCGGTCTGGATCGTAGTGTTGACATCCGCGACATTGATTCCCAATCGGGCGATCCGGTCGCGATCGATCACGATGTCCATTTCGCTCTGACCGCCAATGCGGACCGCGGCGACGTCCGCAGAACCCGCGATCGTCATCAGGATGGCTGCAACCTGTTGGCTCTTCTCGGCCAGAACGTCCAGATCGGGACCTGCAATCTTGACGGCAATCTCACCCTTGACGCCGGAAAGCGCCTCTTCCACGTTGTCTTCTATGACCTGGGAAAAATTGGTCGGTACCCCTGGCAGGGCGCGGATTCGCGTCGACATCGCCGCAATCAGGCTGTCCTTGTCCGGATAACGCCAGCTGCCGCGCGGCTTCAGGTCGGCCAGCAACTCCATGTTGTTCGGCCCTTTGGGGTCGGTACCGTCGTCGGGCCGGCCGATCTGGGAAATGATGTTGCCGACTTCCGGAAAGCTGCGCAGGATGGCGCGCACCTGGTTTTCCACCTGCTGCGTCTTTTGCAGGGAGGAAGAAGGTGGCAGACTGACGGTCAACCAGATATTGCCTTCGTCGAGCTTGGGCAGGAATTCGCTGCCGAGCAGTGGCGCACACGCCGCTGTCACGATCAGGATGGCTGCTGATGCAAGCATGACGGCCAATCGATGGTGCTGCGCGTCCATCAACCGTGCGCGGTACCAGTTCTGCAGGTTTTCCATCCAGTTGCTGTGCTTTTCGGCCATCGGATAGCGTCGCAGCGTCCAGGCCAGCAGCGTCGGCACCAGCGTCATCGTCAGGATCAGCGCACCCAGCATCGCAAAGCTGAGCGTGAAGGCGACCGGTGAAAAAATCTTGCCCTCGACCCGCTGGAACGTATAGATGGGCAGGAAGGCGACGATGATGATGGCCTTCGAGAACAGGATCGGGTGGCCCATGGCGACCACGGTTTCCTTCAGCGTTTTCTTGCGTGCACCGTACGGCACCACGATGCCTGGCGTGCCTTGTTCCTGCAACGCCAGACGCACCATCAATGCTTCGACCATCACCACGGCACTGTCGATGATGATGCCGAAATCGACCGCGCCGAGCGAAATCAGGTTGGCCGGTATGCCGCGCGCATCGAGCATGATGAAGGCACACAGCAGCGACAGCGGAATTACGGTTGCCACGATCAGTGCGGCACGCCAGTTGCGCAGGAAAACCATCAGGATCGCGATCACCAGCGCCGCGCCCACCAACAGGTTTTCCGCCACCGTGTGCACGGTATGGTCGATGAGGGTCGTGCGGTCGTAGATCGTTCGAATCTGTACGCCTCTGGGCAGCTTGGCATTGATCGTTGCGATGCTGGTGCGCAGGTCGTCGATGACCTTGGCTGCATTGCTGCCCTTGCTCATCTGGACGATGCCTTCGACGACTGTGTTCTGTTCGTTGAACGCCACGATGCCGGACAGCGGCCGGTTACCGATCTCGACCGCTGCGACATCCGACACCAGGACCGTGCGCCCATTCCTGGCACTGACGATCACGCGGCCAATGTCTTCGATCCGGTTGAAGATGCCCAGGCTGCGCACCACCATGGCCTCGTCGCCACGCCGCACCACACCACCACCGACATTGGCGCTGTTGTTGACCAGGGCGGCATTGACCTGATCGAGCGTCACCCCATACCGCTTGAGGCGGTTCGGATCTGCCCGAACCTGGTATTCCTTGACGGTGCCGCCGAAACTGACCACGTCGGCCACGCCCGGTACGATCCGCAGGCCCGGTCGGATCACCCAGTCCTGCAGCGCCCGCACGTCGTTGGCCGACATGCCGGCCGGATAGGCGACGATGTAGCGATAGATTTCGCCCACGGCGGTCGTCAGCGGCGCAAGTCCGGGCTGCAGCGCGGTCGGCAGGACGACATTCTGTAATTTTTCCAGCACCTGTTGACGTGCGAAATAGTCGTCGGTGCCGTCGGCGAAGGTCAGCGTCACCACCGACAGACCCGTGATCGATACCGAGCGCAGTTGCGTCTGATGCGGCACCCCGCTCATTTCGCGCTCGATCGGCAGCGTCACGGCGCGCTCGACCTCTTCCGGCGCCTGGCCGGGATACTGGGTAACGATCTGCACCTGCACGTCCTGAACATCAGGGAACGCCTCGATGGGAAGATTCGACAGCGCCCGGTAACCGAGCGCGCTTAGCGCCACGGTCAGGATCAGGACAAAGACGCGCTGCGCCAGAACGAAATCGATGAGCTTAGCGAGCATCGCCGCCGACTTCCGTGGTGAGGAGGAAAGCGCCTTCGGTGACCACCTGTTCACCATCCGCCAGGCCGGTGTCGATGAAACTGCGATCACCTTCAGAACGCCTCAGCGTGACCCGGCGTTTTTCAAACGTGCCAGGTTTAGTCTGCACGAACACAAAGTTGTAGCGGCCCTCGACGAAGAGGCTTGTGTTGGGCAAGGCGACCGCCTGCACCGCTGCGCCATCGGGCAAAAACGATACCTTTGCAAACATCTCGGGCTTGAGCTTGCGCTGCGGGTTCGGCACTGCGCAGCGCACCTGGATGCGGCGTGTTCCCGGATCGAGAAGAATACCGACCCGATCGACCTTGGCGGAAAACCGGACGCCGGGCCAGGCGTCGCTCTCTACCACGGCGCCCTGCCCGGCATGGAGCAACGCCGCCATCTGTTCGGGCACATCGACCAGGACCCACAATGTCTCGAGCGCCGTGATCACGAACAACGGCGCGGTCATGTCGGGGCGTACTTCCTGCCCCGGATTGATCTGTCGCTCTGCAATGATCCCTGTCAGTCCTGCCTTGAGATGAAAGACGCCATTTTGCGTGTTGGCAGCGTTGAGGTTGCGCATGCGAAGTACAGCGCGCCGGGTTTCGGAGCGGGCCTGGTCAGCGTCGGCCTGCGCGCCTTCAAGATCCTTGCGCGCCAGAACCTGGCCATCGAACAGAGTCTCCGCACGATCCAGCGCACGCTGCTTGCGCAATTCGTCTGCACGGGCCTTTTGCCAGTCCGCTTCCGCCGTGCCGAGCTCGGGCGAATCGAGTTCGGCCAGGGCCTGACCGGTTTTGACGGAATCACCCACTTCGGCGTGCAAGGCCAGTACTCGCCCTGCAATCGGCGAACTGATGCGGGTCGTATGATTCTCGTCGTAGGCGATGCGACCCGACTGCGGACTGGAGACCGGCATGGTTTCCATGTGGGCGGTCTGCACCACGATCGAGGACAGTTGCGGTGCGTTGGGTGCGAACGCGACGACACCTGGCGGGCGCGGCGCTGCGACGACGGCTTCCTGCGCCCTGCCCTCGGCCGCGCTGAAACGATAGGTCAGGACGACCAGGGTTGCCGTCATCAGGATGGCTGCGGCGACTTGCGTCAATGGTCTGCTTATGAACGTGCGCAAGGTCAAGGTGCTGCTCCAGAAACAGGGATGGGTAGAAGGCTGGCCAGGACTTTCGCATGATCGGTGCGTGCGGCGAGTGCATCGAGCTGCGTGAGCCGGTAGGTGCGACGCACGTCCAGCACGTCCATGATGGCGATGGCGCCATGGTTGAAGGCGAATTCGGTGGCATCGGCGGACTTTTTTGCCGCCGGCAAGAGTTCATCGTCAAAGCGGATCAGGCGCTCGGCGGCGCTGCGCTGGTCCGCCAGCAAGCGCATGATTTCATTGCGCGCTGCACTGCGAATTTTATCCAGCGTTACGCGGGCACTGTCGGCCGCCAGCGCTGCACTGCGAATTTCGCCATCAAATTGATTGCGCAGGAACAGCGGAATCTGGATGGCGACACTGAAGGTATTTCCACCGCCCTGGGTATTCGCCGCGCTGGAAGGATAATGATCGTACTGGACCCCCACGCTGACATCGCGGGTTCGCGCTGCAAGGGCAAGGCGGCTCGCTGCCTGCGCCGCTTCGAGACGCGCCATTGCGGCCTTGACGTCGGCGCGTTGCGCGAGGAGCGCCTCTGCATCCAGCGCCACGCTATGCGCCGGCTGCGGCCAATCTTCGCTGGCGGTAATGGGGCCGGATTGTTCACCATGACCAAGCAGCTGCAGAAGGCTGAACTGTGCCCGCACCTGATCGGCGCTGGCCTGGGTGACGTCGTTCCGGGCACGCAACGCGTCGACCTGCAAACGCGTCACATCGGACGGCGCCAGGTCACCGGCCTGCTGACGCTGCCGCGCCGCCTTGATCGTTGCATCGGCAAGTACGGCACTCTGCCCGGTGATGTCGACCCGCTGTTGCGCCGCGAGTAGATCGTAAAACGCCTGGCGCACCGCAATGCCCAGCAGGCGCCGGGTCTCCTGTGCGTCCTGTTCGGCCGCATCCGTCAGCGCTGCCGCATTCTGGACGCGCAGTACTTTTTTGCCGCCGCGCTCGAACAGCTGGTCGATCCGCACCGAGCTGTCGACCGTCTTGCTGCGTAAATTGCCACTTCCGATGCCGATGTTGGGATTGACACCGGCCACGCCAAGGGTCAGCGCCGGATTCGGCGACACACCAGCAGTCTCGATTGCTGCCTGCGCCGCATGGACTGCCAGGCGCGCAAGGAGCACGTCCGCGCTGTCCCTGAATGCAATCCGGACCGCCTGATCAGCATTCAACACACGGGGGATTGACGGCGGTTCTGCGGAAGCATTCGGCAACATTGCCAATGACAGGGCGAGCGTCAGCAAGTCTCGCGACCGGGATAGCGCTACCTGAAACCGCCTCGCGATCCGGCAAGTCCAAAGCGCTGCGGTCACCCGCCGATTCGACACCAGACTCATGGTGGCGGCAGCCGTCGCAAGATCGTGGACAAGACTCCGGCATCGCAATCTTTAGGATAGACCTCGACCTGATCGCCGACCGTCGCATTCACGTCGGCAGGTAGTTCTCCGACTTCGCGAAAGTGGTGCCGCCTGTGGGGGTATGCGAGTTCGACATATCGATGCGCGGCAAGCTGATCGCCCGAAAACCTGGCCAGGCATGCCGGCAAGTTCTCGGCCGGCGTCGTCGCGTCAAAGACCTGCGTGATCGTGCCGCGCTTGGCGCCGTGTTCCCAGTCGATCGCGACAGGATGTTTTAGTGAAGCACAGCCGCTGAGGAACATCATCACTAAAACAGCAGCCTGAATATAATTTTGCATCACGTCTCTCCAGAAAAAGCCATGCGTGAATCAAGAAACACAATAAATAGAGACGCGGCGGCTCGGATAGCCCGATGATCGCTTCGAAGCCTTGCGATAACATGACGAAGTCCTGACAAGAACCTGACATATCCACGTTTCTACGAGCAAGGTCGTCATCTCTGTCAAAATGCCTGCCGGATCGCTACAATCCGCTTGCAAGAAATCACCGGTCCATCGGTATGGACAACCATCGGCCTCGGCAGGAAAGCAACTGATCATGCATGTACTGCTGGTGGAAGATGACCATGTTCTGGCACAAGGTATTGCTCGCACTTTGCGCGACGTCGGTATCGCTGTCGATCTCCTGGGCGGCGGCAACGAGGTAATGAATTTGTCGAGCTTTGCCCAATTCGCCGTCATCGTGCTCGACATCGGCCTGCCTGGGATCGACGGTTTCGAGGTCTTACGGCGCTTGCGTCTGCGTGGCATTGCGACGCCTGTTTTGTTGCTTACCGCGCGTAACGCCATCAGTGATCGGGTACATGGCCTCGAAGTGGGTGCCGACGACTACCTCGTCAAGCCTTTCGCCACGGCTGAATTAATCGCGCGTATCAAGGCACTGGTAAGACGAAGCAACCCCACGCCCACGGAAATGATCGTCGGCGCACTGGTACTCGATACCTTCGCCCGCCGGGCGCGGATCGACGATCGTTATATCGACCTCTCGGTCCGCGAATGGGCGGTTCTCGAATATCTGATGCAACAGACCGGCCGAGTCATATCGAAACAGCAAATCATCAATGCCATATTGCCTTGGGGTGGGGAGATGACGGATAACGCGGTCGAAGTCTACATCTCCCGCGTGCGCGTCAAGATCGCCGATGCTGGCGTGACCATTCGCACGATCCGCGGTTTCGGATACCTGTTCGAACACATTCCGGC
>JACMRD010000169.1 GCA_014376645.1 Herminiimonas sp.
AGGCTGGAGAATTTGAAATGAAATGGATTCTTAGAATTGTTGGCGTAATTCTATTCACCGTGTTCTTCGGGTTTGCGTTGACGAACAAGCAGGATGTTGACTTGAGATTTTTCCCTGGTGGGGATGGACAGATTCATGCGCCCTTGGTCATCATGCTGCTTGGGTTTTTTGTGGCGGGCGCCGTGTTCGGTGTGTTGGCCATGATGCCAATGGTGTTTCGCCATCGCCGCGATGTATCGCGCCATAAGAAACTGCTGGGCACCTTGCAAAAAGAACAGGATGCACAAGCGCTTGCCCGGGCGCCGCGCCCTGATGGTCTGAGCCAGCTTTGATCAAAAGAATAATCGGCGACCTCACCGCCTGGAACGGATTGCATGGAATTTGAAACCTGGTGGCTACTTGGAATACCGATTTTTTTTGGTCTTGGATGGATCGCTGCGCGGGTCGATATCCGGCAACTGGTTTCGGAGTCTCGAACACTGCCGCTCGGCTATTTCAAGGGCCTGAATTTCCTGCTTAACGAACAGCCCGACAAGGCCATCGACGCCTTCATCGAAATCGTCAAGCTCGATCCGGAAACGGCCGAGCTGCATTTTGCATTGGGTAACCTGTTCCGCCGTCGTGGCGAGACCGAACGGGCGATCCGGGTCCATCAGAATCTGCTGGCCCGTCCCGACCTGGCACAGGAACACCAGGTTCACGCCAAGTTCGAACTCGGGCAGGATTACCTGAAGGCTGGCCTGCTCGACCGCGCCGAAGAGACCTTCAATCAATTGATCGACACGCAGTACAGCGCCCAGGCGCGGCGCGCCCTGCTGGAAATTTACCAGCGGGAAAAGGAATGGACCCGCGCCATCGAAGCGGCCCATGCCCTTCAGGAAGCGGGCGCCGGTGGCCGGCAAAAAGAAATTGCTCAGTTCTATTGCGAGCTGGCGCAGGACGAGCTGGTGCGCACCGACCCGGATGCTGCGCTGCGCATGCTGGAAAAAGCGCTGGCGGCAGACCGAAAGAACGTGCGCTCGACATTGCTGATGGGTGACGTCTATCTGGCCAAGGGCGATACCGAAGCGGCGCTGGTCGCCTGGCGCAGGGTCGAGCAGCAGAGCGTGCCGCATGTGGCCTTGGTGGCGCAGCGGTTGATGGATGGCTACCGCACCGTCGCACGGCCACAGGAAGGCTTGAACCTGCTGCGCTCGTATCTTGCTGAAGCGAGCTCGATCGACTTGCTGGAAGTGGTCTTCAAGGCCGTGCTTGACCTCGAAGGCGTGGAGGCCGCCAACCAGCTGGTCTCCGACGAATTGCGCCGCATGCCCACCTTGCTGGGGCTCGACAAATTGCTCGAAGCGCGACTGATGGGCGCGCCGCCCGAGGTGCGGCCGGAACTGTCAGTGGTCAAGAATCTGGTCCACGGCTACACGCAAAAACTGGCGCGTTATCAATGTAGTCGCTGCGGCTTCAAGGCGCGTCAGTTCTATTGGCAATGTCCGGGATGCAGTCAGTGGGAAACCTATCCGCCGCGCCGCACCGAAGAATTGAACGTGATGAATTGAATCCGCGCACGCATCCATGGAAAATCAATGACCGCTAAACTGACCACGGCTGCAACGACAGCCACCCGAAGCGCGGTGCCGGAGAGCGGGCGCGTACTGGTCGTCGGCGACATCATGCTCGACCGTTATTGGTTCGGCGAAGTCAGCCGCATCTCGCCCGAGGCGCCGGTGCCGATCGTGCGTGTCGAGCGGCGCGAAGACCGGCTTGGTGGCGCCGCCAACGTGGCGCGCAATGCCGCCGCGCTTGGCGCGGCGATCGGCCTGCTCGGCGTGGTCGGCACCGATGAAGCAGGCGATATGGTCGAGCGGCTGCTGCGTGACGCCGGCATCGACAGCCGACTCAATCGCGATGCGGCGATTTCCACCATCATCAAGCTGCGTGTAATAGGACGGCAGCAACAGCTGCTTCGAATCGATTTCGAGCAGCCGCCGAGCGATGCTGTCTTGCGCGACAAGCTGACCCAGTTCAATGCGCTGGCACCTCAGTATGATGTGATCGTGCTGTCGGACTATGCCAAGGGCAGCCTGGTCAATGTACGCGAGATGATCGCGCTGGGCCGCGATCTCGGGAAAAAAGTATTGGTCGATCCGAAGGGCGAAGATTTCAGTTGTTATGCCGGCGCATCGATCCTCACCCCCAACAAGGGCGAATTGAAACGCATCGTCGGCAGTTGGACCACCGAAAGCCAACTGACGGAAAAGGCGCAGCAATTGCGCGCGGGCTTGCAACTCGAAGCACTGCTGGTGACCCGCTCCGAAGAAGGCATGACCCTCTACACCGATCGAGGTGTGCTGCACATGCCGACGCTGGCGCGCGAGGTCTACGACGTCTCGGGTGCCGGTGATACGGTCATCGCCACGGTTGCTGTAATGCTGGCAGGTGGACGGCCGATCGAGGAAGCCGTGGCGATCGCCAACCGCGCTGGCGGCATCGTGGTTGGTAAGCTGGGTACGGCAACGGTGACGCGGGAGGAGTTGTTTGACCAGGCTCAATCAAAATAGTCTCGTCACTGTCGAGCCAAAAGTAATTTGCTCAGGGTACTCGGGCTTGTCAACCTGCCATCCGACGAACCGTTGATGCATGAACGACTCGCATTGTCATTTGAGTCATGCGTGCTCGCCGACCCGGCTTCACTTATCGTACTTTTATCTGGAGAAATTCAATGTTCAAGAAACTAGTCGTGGCACTCGCAACCCTGGTTGCATCCATCGGTTTTGCATTCGCGCAGGTCGACGTGAACAAGGCCGATCAGGCAGCGCTGGATGGCGTCAAGGGGATCGGTCCCTCCATTTCCAAAAAGATCATCGATGAACGTAAAAAAGGCGGCGATTTCAAGGATTGGCCTGACCTCGAGAAGCGCGTCAAGGGTATTGGCGCCAAAAACGCGGTCAAGTTTTCCAAGGCCGGCCTGACGGTCAACAACCAGCCGTTGCCGAATGCACCGGCTGCGCCGGCAGCAAAAGCCAAGACGCCGGCAGTCGTCGCACCGACCGCCGCCGCTGTTCCGGCGCCTGCCGCCAAGGACGCAAAAACAGCTGCACCAGGAACTGCCGTGACGGCACCTTCGGCTGCTGCGACTGCGGTACCTGCCAAGAAATAATCCGGTCCTTCCAGTGCGATCAAAGGTCTGCGACGGTGACGTCGCAGGCCTTTTTACAACCCTCCACCTGACTTCGCACGCGTCTGTCTTGGCGACCCGGCGTACGTACCCGTGCGTCTGCGATTAGAATGGGCGTTTATCGCAAGTGAAGAGTGACGTATGGCATATCTGACCCTCGAAGACACGATCGGCAACACGCCGCTGGTGCAACTGCAGCGCCTGCCTGGCGACGACGCGGCACGGCGTAACAACTTCATTCTCGGAAAAATGGAAGGCAA
>JACMRD010000170.1 GCA_014376645.1 Herminiimonas sp.
ATCGCCCAGAAGATGTTCGCCGCCAGCAGCGCCCACGCCGGTGCGGGCACACCATTGGTCACCGCCGCAAAACCCATTGGGATGCCGAAGCCGAAGGCGATTCCCAGATAGGCCTGCGGTATGGCGAAGAAGCGCTTGAAATAGGGGTAACTGGCCGCAATCGCAACGGCTGCCACCGACAGGGCCTTCGTCAGTCCATTCAATGGCAGGATCAGGACGAACGACAGCAGCGCCAGCAGGGCGGCCACGGCGACCGCCTCCCACGGCGCGATCAGGCCGGCGGTCAGCGGACGGGCGGCGGTGCGTTCGACATACCGGTCGAAGTCGCGATCGGCGAAGTCGTTCATGGCGCAACCGGCCGAGCGCATCAGGATCGTGCCGATCGTGAAGATCGCGACCAACGACCAGTTGGGATGACCGTCGGCGGCCAGCCACAACGCCGACAGCGTCGGCCACAGCAGCAGGAGGATGCCGATCGGCTTGTCAAGGCGCACCAGGCGCAGATAGAGTGCAAGGCGGGTCATGACCGGGCAGACAGTGCGCCTCAGGCCGGATCGGCCACAACGGCATCGACCAGCATGGTCGCACCCGACAGGTCGCTGTCGAGCACCGCCTGGCGCAATGCCTCGATCGCAGCGCCTCGGGTGAAGCTCTTGCGCCATGCAATCACCACCCGGCGCATCGGCACCGGTGCCGAAAAGGGGACGTAACGCAGCATGCCGTCCGTGGCCTCCATGTCGGGTACCGAGGCTTTCGGCAGGACCGTGATGCCGATTCCGGAGGCGACCATGTGACGGATGGTTTCCAGCGACGAGCCTTCAAAGGTGCGCGAGATGCCGCCGCCGTTGGAAAATCGCGCCATCTCGGGACACACTTCCAGCACCTGGTCGCGGAAGCAGTGGCCGTTGCCGAGCAGGAGCATGGTCTCGGTCTTGAGGTCGGCGGCGGTGATGCTGGCGCGCCCGGCCCACGGATGGTGCTTTGGCAGCGCCACCACGAACGGTTCATCGTACAGCGGTTGCACCAGTAGTCCCTGCTCGGAAAACGGCAAGGCCATGATGGCGGCATCGAGCTCGCCCTGGCGCAGCATCTCCAGCAGGCGCACCGTAAAATTTTCCTGCAGTATCAGCGGCATCTGTGGCACTTGCTCGATCATGTTGCGCACCAGTGCGGGCAGCAGGTAGGGCGCGATCGTGTAGATGATACCGAGGCGGAACGGCCCGGCCAGCGGGTCCTTGTTCTGCTTGGCGATTTCCTTGATCGAGGCGGTCTGCTCCAGCACCCGTTCGGCCTGCGCCACGATCTGCGCTCCCAGCGGCGTCATCGAGATCTCGGTGCCGCCGCGTTCGAAGATCACCACCCCGAGTTCGTCTTCCAGCTTCTTGATGGCCACCGACAGCGTCGGCTGGGCGACGAAGCAGGCTTCGGCCGCATGGCCGAAATGTTTTTGGCGCGCGACGGCGACGATGTATTTGAGTTCGGTCAGGGTCATCCCGCTATCATCGCACAAGCACGGGCCGCCTTCAGACGCGGGCCAACGAAGAGGCGCCGCTTCAGACCTTGAGGAATTCCTCGCGCGCACCCAGCCAGCGCGCCAAGTGGGCGTCGACCGTGGCCGGTTCGTCGCGCAGCAGGGTCTGCGCCAAAGTGCGTGCAGCCTCCACCAGCCATTGATCGGTTTCCAGGTTGGCAAAGCGCAGCAGCGCCTGGCCGGACTGCCGGGCGCCGAGAAACTCACCCGGCCCCCGGATCTGCAGGTCGCGCCGGGCGATCTCGAAACCGTCAGTGGTTTCGCGCATTGTCGCCAGGCGTTGTTTGGCCACCATCCCCAGCGGGCTCTGGTAGAGCAACAGGCAGACGCTGGCGGCGGACCCGCGTCCGACCCGGCCGCGCAATTGGTGCAGCTGCGACAGGCCGAAGCGTTCGGCGTGCTCGATCACCATCAGCGAGGCGTTCGGCACGTCCACCCCGACCTCGATCACGGTGGTGGCGACCAACGCGTGGATCTCGCCGCGCGTGAAGGCATCCATCACTTCCTGCTTTGCGGCCGGTTTCAGGCGCCCGTGCACCAGCCCGATCCGCAGGTCGGGCAGCGCTGCTTCCAAGGTGGCGTGGGTATCGGTGGCGGTCTGCAGTTGCAGCGCTTCGGATTCCTCGATCAGCGGGCAGACCCAGTAGACCTGCCGGCCTTCGAGCGCCGCCGCATGCACCCGTTCGATCACTTCGTCGCGCCGGGTCTGGTCGATCACCCGCGTCACGATCGGCGTGCGGCCCGGCGGCAACTGATCGATCACCGAGACTTCCAGGTCGGCGTAATAGGTCATGGCCAGGGTGCGCGGGATCGGCGTGGCCGACATCATCAGCTGATGCGGCACGGTGACGGCGCCATCGGTGGCAACCGCATCGGTCAGTCCCTTGTTGCGCAGCGCCAGGCGCTGGCCGACACCGAAACGGTGCTGCTCGTCGACGATCACCAGCCCAAGTCGGGCGAACTGCACCGCATCCTGGATCAGGGCGTGGGTGCCGACGATCAGTTGCGCCTGGCCGGATCCGATCGCGGCTTGTGCTTCGGTCTTGTCCTTTTTCTTCAGGCTGCCGGTCAGCCAGACGACCTGCACGCCGAGCGGCGCCATCCAGCCGGCGATCTTGCGGAAATGCTGATCGGCCAGGATCTCGGTCGGCGCCATCAGCACCGCCTGGAACCCGCTGTCGATGGCCTGCGCTGCCGCCAGCGCCGCGACCACCGTCTTGCCGCTGCCGACGTCGCCCTGCAGCAGGCGCTGCATCGGGAAGGTCTGTAACAGATCGGCGCGCACTTCCTCCAGTACCCGGCGTTGGGCCGCCGTCAGCTTGAAGGGCAGGGTGGCCAGGAAGGCCTTCGACAGGCGGCCGATCTTCGGTAGCGCCGCCGCGCCCTTGGCCCGGCGCGCCAGCTGTGCGCGCTTCAGGGAAAGTTGCTGCGCCAGCAGTTCGTCGAATTTCATCCGGGTCCAGGCCGGATGCGAGCGCTCGATCAGCGCCGCCTCGTCGATGTCCTGCGGCGGGTTGTGCAACAGCCGCACCGATTGCTCGAAGGGCTCGAGATCGAGCTGGCGGAGCCAGTTGGCCGACAGCGTGTCGGTCCAGTCGACGCGTTTCATGGCGTCGACGATGGCGCGCCGCAGGATGGGCTGCGACACGCCTTCGCCGGCCGGGTAGACCGGTGTCAGCACGGTCGGCAGCGGCGCGCCTTCGAGCACGATCTTGTAGGCCGGATGGACCATCTCGGCGCCGAAAAAACCGTGCCGCACCTCGCCGCGGGCGCGCACCCGGTTGCCTTCGGCCATCTGCCGGGTCTGGCTGCCGTAGAAATTCAGGAACCGCATCACCAGTGGGCCGGAATCGTCGGCAATCGTCACGACCAGCTGGCGGCGCGGGCGGAACTGTACGGTGCAGGCGGTAACGACGCCCTCGACCTGGGCCGGCCGGCCGAACATGAAGGCAGCGTCGGCGATCGAGACGATCTGGGTCTCGTCCTCGTAGCGCAGGGGCAGGTGCAGCACCAGGTCCATGTCCGTGTGCAGGCCGAGACGGGCCAGCTTGTCGCCGAGCTTCTCGGCTGGCTTCTCGGCTGGCTTGTCGGCAGTGCTCGCGCCGCCGGCTGCTGCGGCAGCCACATCGGAACTGGCAGGTTTTTTTTTCGATACCGGCATGGAGTGCACAGGGCTTGATGTCAGGTGACGCCATTCGCAGCTGCACTACGCGGCAGGGTAAAATGGCGAGTTTTGTAATGATAATGGGTACGCAGTTTATACACGTAAGAAACTGCACGATTGCAGTGCGATTGCACTGAATAGCCCCCCGATTACACGTTGAATTTCACGCCCACCATGTACACGCTTGCCGATTTTGATTTTGATTTACCACAAGACCTGATTGCACAGACGCCATTGCGGGAGCGTAGCGCATCGCGTCTGCTGCAAGTCGAGGGCGAACAGCTGACCAATCGCGGGTTCGCCGATCTGGTCGACCTGCTCGTACCCGGCGACCTGATGGTGTTCAACGACACGCGCGTGCTCAAGGCGCGTTTCTTCGGCGCCAAGGAAAGCGGCGGGAAAGTCGAGGTCCTGATCGAACGCGTGCTCGATCCTCTGACCGTGCTGGCGCAGATCCGTGCCTCGAAGTCGCCGGCGGCCGGCACCCGACTGCGCCTGGCCGATGCCTTCGACGTCGAAGTCGGTGTGCGCGCCGGAGAATTCTTCACACTGCACTTGCAGAGCGATGTCTTCGCGCTGACCGAGCAGCATGGCCGGCTGCCGCTGCCGCCCTACATCGATCACGCCGCCGACGCCTTCGACGAGACGCGCTACCAGACCGTCTATGCCCGCACGCCCGGCGCGGTAGCGGCGCCGACCGCCGGCCTGCATTTCGATGCGGCGCTGCTGGCGCGCCTGCAGGCGCACGGCGTGCAGTTTGCGTACGTGACCCTGCATGTAGGCGCCGGCACCTTCCAGCCGGTCCGGGTCGAGGACCTGCGCGAGCACCAGATGCACAGCGAGTGGTACACCCTGCCGCAGGAAACCGTCGATGCGGTCAAGGCAGCGCGGGATGCGGGCAAAGCGGTCGTCGCCGTCGGCACCACCAGCCTGCGCGCGCTGGAATCGGCCTCGCAGGAGGGTGAGCTGGTCGCCGGCAGTGCTGACACGTGCCTGTTCATCACCCCGGGTTATCGCTTCCGCACCGTCACCCGGCTGGTGACGAATTTCCATCTGCCGAAGTCGACCCTGCTCATGCTGGTGTCGGCCTTCGCCGGTTATGCGCCGATCCGCGCCGCCTATGCGCATGCGATTGCCGCACGCTACCGTTTTTTCAGCTATGGCGATGCGATGCTGTTGCGCCTGCAGGACCCGTCCACCCCCGTCTCCGGCACCAATCCTACTGCCACACGAATCGACACCGATGCTTGAATTTACGCTGCTTAAAACCGATGCCGGCAGCGCTGCCCGCCGCGGCCGCCTGAAGGTCAATCACGGCACCATCGAGACGCCGATTTTCATGCCGGTCGGCACCTACGGCACGGTCAAGGCGATGTCGCCGCTCGAGCTGAAGGAGATCGAGGCGCAGATCATCCTCGGCAACACGTTCCACCTCTGGCTGCGTCCCGGTACCGAGATCATCGAAAAATTCGGCGGCCTGCACGGCTTCATGGGCTGGGATGGCCCGATCCTGACCGACTCTGGCGGCTTCCAGGTGTTTTCGCTCGGCGCGATGCGCAAGATCACCGAAGAGGGCGTGAAATTTTCTTCGCCCATCAACGGCGACAAGCTGTTCCTGTCGCCCGAGATCTCGATGCAGATCCAGCGTTCCCTGAATTCCGACATCGTCATGCAGTTCGACGAATGCACGCCCTATGAAATCGATGGCCGCGCCGCCACCCGCGTGGAAGCCGCCACGTCGATGCAGATGTCGCTGCGCTGGGGACAGCGTTCGCGCGACGAGTTCGACCGGGGCGACCAGGGCGGGAACCCGAATGCGCTGTTCGGCATCGTCCAGGGCGGCATGTTCGAGGATTTGCGCGACGAATCGCTGGCTGGCCTGGAAGACATCGGTTTCGACGGCATCGCCATCGGCGGCCTGTCGGTGGGCGAACCCAAGGAAGACATGTTGCGGGTGCTGTCGCACATCGGGCCGCGCCTGCCTGCCGACAAGCCGCATTACCTGATGGGCGTCGGCACACCGGAGGACCTGGTGGCCGGCGTGGCGGCCGGGATCGACATGTTCGATTGCGTCATGCCGACCCGCAATGCCCGCAATGGCTGGCTGTTCACGCGCTTCGGCGACCTGAAACTCAAGAACGCCCGGCACAAGGACGACTTGCGCCCGCTCGACGAAACCTGCGGCTGTTACGCCTGTCAGAACTTTTCCCGCGCCTATCTTCACCACCTGCAGCGCGCTGGCGAAATCCTTGGGGCGCGCCTCAATACGATCCACAATCTGTACTATTACCTGCAGCTGATGCAGGGGATGCGCGATGCCCTCGATGCCGACGCTTTTGCACCGTTCGTGCGGCGATTTCATGCGGAGCGCGCCCGCGGCGTCTGATCCGCCGGAGTGCCCGCCGGAAAACCCGGAAAACCGTCACCCCGGTGCTAGAATGCCGGCTGATTTGCAACTCCTTCCACACTTTTCACCTACTCCCCGGAGCCACCTGTGTTCATTTCCAATGCCTATGCCCAATCCCCGACCGACGCACTGGGCGGTTTGAGCAGCAACCTGACCAGCTTCCTGCCGATCATCCTGATGTTCGTGGTGCTGTATTTCCTGATGATCCGCCCCCAGATGAAGCGCCAGAAAGAACAAAAGTCGATGATGGACGCGCTGGCCAAGGGCGACGAAGTCATCACCGCCGGCGGCATGCTGGGCAAGGTATCGAAGGTCACCGATGCCTACGTCACGATCGAAATCGCCGCCAACACTGAAATCACCGTGCAGAAATCCGCCGTGACGACGCTGCTGCCAAAAGGCACGATCAAGGCACTGTAAGCAGGAAATCATGAATCGCTATCCCCTCTGGAAGTACATCCTCATCGTGATCGTGCTGATGTTCGGCGCGCTTTACACGTTGCCGAACTTTTTCGGTGAATCGCCGGCGCTGCAGATCACCAGCGGCAAGGCCACCGTGAAGGTCACCTCCGACGTCGCCACAGCCGTCACGGCGGCGCTCAAGAAAGGCAACGTGCCTTCCGACAGCGTGTTCTACGAAACCGTCGGTACCCAGGGTGCGGTGCGGGTCCGTTTTGCCGACATCAATACCCAGTTCCAGGCCAAGTCGCTGCTCGAAAAGGAATTGAATGCCGCCGACCCGACCGATCCGGTCTACCTGGTGGCGTTTAACCTCTTGCCGAATACGCCGACCTGGCTGCAGGCGATCCATGCCTTCCCAATGAACAAGGGGCTGGATCTGCGCGGCGGTGTCCACTTCCTGATGCAGGTCGATACCAAGGCACTGCTTAACAAGCGCATGCAGGGCGTGCAGACCGCTGCCCGCACCCTGCTGCGTGACAAGAACGTGCGCCACGCCGGCATCAGCCGCAATGGCGATGCCATCGAGATCCTGTTTCGTGACGCCGCCACCCGCAACCTGGCGCGGGAAACCCTGCTCTCGCAAATGCCGGACCTGGCCCTGGCCGACGTTGCCGACGGCAGCGACCTAAAACTGGTCGCCACTCTGCGTCCGGAAGCATTGAAGGCCACGCAAGAAGACGGCGTCAAGCAGAACATCACCACGCTGTCCAAGCGCGTCAACGAACTCGGCGTAGCCGAGCCGCTGATCCAGCGCCAGGGCGCCGACCGCATCGTCGTCGAGCTGCCGGGTGTGCAGGATGTCTCGCGCGCCAAGGACATCATCGGCAAGACCGCCACGCTGGAAGTGCGCATGGTCGACGAATCGGTCTCGCGCGGTACCGAACTGACGGCTTCGATCCCGTTCGGCTCCGAGCTGTTCAAGGTCGGCCGCGGCGCCCCGACTGTGCTGTACAAGGAGCCGGTGCTGACCGGCGACTACATTTCCGGCGCAACACCGGGATACGACCAGAACCAGCAGCCTTCGGTCTCGATCGATCTGTCCGGCGATGGCGGGCGCAAGATGCGCGAAGCGACCCGGGCCCGGATCGGTAAGGGCATGGCGTTCGTGATGTTCGAAAAGAACAAGGGCGAAGTCCTGACGGTGGCCAACATCCGCGAGGAATTCGGCTCCCGCTTCCAGATCACCGGCATGGGCACACCTGAGGCGTCCAACGACCTGGCCCTGCTGCTGCGCGCCGGATCGCTGGCCGCGCCGATGGAAATCATCGAGGAACGCACCATCGGCCCGCAGCTCGGCGCCGAGAACATCGCCAAGGGCTTCAATTCGACCCTGTACGGCTTTGCCGCGATCGCGGTCTTCATGGTCATCTACTACCATCTATTCGGCTTTTTCAGTGTGTTTTCGCTGGCGGTCAACCTGTTGCTGCTGATCGCCACGCTGTCGACCTTGCAGGCGACGCTGACCCTGCCGGGCATCGCCGCCATCGCCTTCACGCTCGGCATGGCGATCGACGCCAACGTGCTGATCAACGAACGCATCCGCGAAGAACTGCGCAACGGCGCCTCGCCCCAAGCCGCGATCGCGACCGGTTTCGACCGCGCATGGGCCACCATTCTCGACTCGAACGTGACCACCCTGATCGCCGGTGTGGCGTTGCTGATCTTCGGCTCCGGCGCCATCCGCGGCTTCGCGGTGGTGCATTGCCTCGGCATTCTGACTTCGATCTTTTCGTCGGTCTTCGTCTCGCGCGGCATCGCCAACCTCTGGTACGGCCGCAAGAAGAAGCTCAGCAGCCTGTCGATCGGCCAGATCTGGAAACCCGCCACCGACACGAAAGGAATGTGATGGAACTGTTCCGCATCAAAAAAGATATTCCGTTCATGCGCCACGCATTGATCTTCAATGTGATCTCGGCGCTGACGTTTGTTGCCGCAGTGTTCTTCCTGCTGCACCGGGGCCTGAACCTGTCGATTGAATTCACCGGCGGCACGGTGATGGAGGTCGCCTACCCGAAGGGTGCACATCTCGAAGAGATCCGCAAGACGGTCGAGAGCGTCGGCTTTGCGGAGCCGCAGGTCACCAGCTTCGGCAATGCCCAGGACGTCATCATCCGCCTGCCGGTGCGCAAGGATGCCAGCACCGCGCAGATCAGCGAAACCGTGATCGGCGCATTGAAGAAGCAGGAGCCGACGGCCGATCTGCGCCGGGTCGAGATCGTGGGCGCCCAGGTCGGTGACGAACTGGCGCACGACGGCCTGTATGCGTTGCTGATGGTGGTGGTCGGCATCGTGATCTACCTGGCGTTCCGCTTCGAATGGAAGTTCGCGGTCTCGGCCATCATCGCCAACCTGCATGACGTGATCATCATCCTCGGCTTCTTCGCCTTCTTCCAGTGGGAATTCTCGCTGACCGTGCTGGCCGCAGTGCTGGCGGTGCTGGGTTACTCGGTCAACGAATCGGTGGTCGTGTTCGACCGGGTGCGCGAAACCTTCCGCGACCGTCGCTACGGCAAGCTGGCCACGCCTGACGTGATGAATCATGCCATCACCAGCACGATTTCACGCACCATCATCACCCACGGCTCGACCCAGATGATGGTGTTGTCGATGCTGCTGCTGGGCGGCGAGACATTGCATTACTTCGCCATCGCGCTGACGATCGGCATTCTGTTCGGAATCTACTCGTCGGTCTTCGTCGCCGCTGCAGTGGCCATGTGGCTGGGCGCCAAACGTGAGGATCTGATCAAGCCGATCAAGGAAAAGGACGAAACGGATGGTGCGGTGGTGTAGTGCTCCCGCGCACCCGGTCGGGTGACGTGAAAAAGCCAGCGGTCCGATAAAGTCGGATTCGCTGGCTTTTTTGTATCTGAACCGGGGATCGAGGATCCGGTCCCTGACCTCGGTGCTGGTGCGTCAGTTCTTGACCGCTTCCACCTGGATTTGCAATTTCACTTCCGGTGCGAAGCGTGGCGTGGCGTAGGACAGACCGAAATCGGTGCGCTTGAATTCGGCGCTGGCGTCGCCGCCGCAGACTTCACGCTTGAGCATCGGATGCATGATACAGACGAACTTGTTTATCTTCAGCATGACCGGCTTGGTTACGCCAAGCAGCGTCAGCTCGCCGTCGACGGCGATCGGCTTGTCACCATCGAACTTGAAGGATTTCGCCTTGTAGGTCACGGTCGGGTATTTTTCGACGTTGAACATGTCTGCGCCCTTGGCATGTTCGTTCATCTTGGCGTGGCCAAAGTCGATCGAGCTGGCGTCGATGGCGATATCCAGCGATCCGGTCTTGGCGGCCCGATCCAGTGTCACGGTACCGCTGGTCTTGGTGAACTTGCCGCGCCAGACCGATACGCCCATGTGGTCGGCTTCGAAGCTCGGGTAGGTATGACCCGGGTCAATCGTATAGGTATCAGCGGCGGCGAAGGCCGTGCCGGTGAGGGTGGCGAGCAGGGCGACGAGCAGGTGCGACAGTTTCATGAGTTTCCTTTTTTCAAAATAGGGAGAGCCGGTGTTGCAGACATTGCAGACATTGCAGACATTGCAGATAGTGCAGATAGTGCAGGCGCTGATCAGGACGCCACGACGTGGAACTTGATGATCACTTCATCGGCGACGACACTGGTGTCCTTCCACTCGCCATCGCCGATGGTGTAGGTCAGACGCTTGATCGGCAGGCTGCCGTCGAATACCTGATGGCCGGATTCCTGTTTCAGGGTCAGAGGAAAACTGACATCGCTGGTCTTGCCCTTTATCGTCAGCTTGCCGGAGACCGTGAACTTGCCGGCCGCGCCAGGCACGATCGTGCTCGACACGAACGTCGCCTTGGGGAACTGGGCGGCGTTGAACCATTCTTTCTTGAGCACTTCCTTGTTGTAGTCCGGGTCGCCGAGATCGAAGCTGGCGACCTCGATGTCCACGCTGGCCTTCGCCGCTGCCGGCTTGGCCGGATCGAAATCGATCTGCGCGGTGAATTTCTTGAATTTCGCTTCGACCGGTACGTTGAGCTGCTTGAACACGACGCCCACGGTACTCTTGGCGGGATCGGTTTTCAGGACCGCTGCGGCGACCAGTGGCACCAGCAGGGTGACGACGGCGAATGCGCCGATCGCACGGCGTACCGGCAGCGCGGATCGGACAGGCGTGGTGGTGCGATGGGAGGCAGGATGGGTCATCGGTTTTCCTAGGTGCGTTCGAGCACGGGCAGCATGCGCTTGAGCACGCCGTCACGATCGATCAGGTGGTGTTTGAGGGCGGCAGCGACATGAATGCCGACGCTTGCCAGCAGGGTTACGTCGAGCCAGTAGTGCAGTTGCTTGAGGATCGGCTTCCATTCCGGATTCGGCTCGATCAGAACCGGCAGCGAAAACAGACCCAGATAGACCACCGGCACCCCGGCCGCCAGGCTATAGAAGTAGCCCGACAGCGGCACCGCAAAAATCAGGAGGTAGAGCAGCCCGTGCAGCGCGCTCGCGCTGGTACGCTGCCAGTCGGGCATCGATGGCGGATAAGGTGGCGCCCGGTGTCCCAGGCGCCACAGAAGGCGCAGGCAAGCCAGTCCCAGCACCGTGATACCGATCCACTTGTGCCACGAAAAATAACGCAGCTTGGTCGGTGTCAGGCCCGGTATGTCCACCATGATCAATCCCAGTACGAAACCGAAAATGATCAGGAGCGCCGTCAGCCAGTGCAGAACAATGGCAGTCTTGGTATAACGCGGCATCGGTCGTTGACATAGTTCGCAGAGGAACTAATGTAACGCAATTGCCGGATTGCTGCCGGATTCGGACCGGCTCAGATGGCGCGCGCCAGCTTCTCCGCGTCGCCCAGATAATTCGCCGGCGTCATTGCCAGCAGATGATCCTTGGCGTCCTGCGGGATT
The DNA here is from genome assembly GCA_014376645.1 of Herminiimonas sp. Classification (GTDB taxonomy): domain Bacteria; phylum Pseudomonadota; class Gammaproteobacteria; order Burkholderiales; family Burkholderiaceae_D; genus JANXSS01. Next base: position 11,450 of record JACMRD010000170.1, read on the forward strand.
GCCAGGCCGGTGATGAACTCGCGCAGCGCGTCCCTGGAAATGCCCTTGCCGCGCGTGAGTTCCTTCAATTGCTCGTACGGATTTTCGATGCCGTAGCGGCGCATGACGGTCTGCACCGGCTCGGCCAGGACTTCCCAGGTGTTGTCCAGATCCTCGGCCATGCGCGCCGGATTGACTTCGAGTTTGTTCAAGCCGCGTAGGCAGCTGTCGTATGCCAGCAGCGTGTAGCCGAAACCCACGCCGATGTTGCGCAGCACGGTGGAGTCGGTCAGGTCGCGCTGCCAGCGCGACAGCGGCAGTTTTTCGGCCATGTGCTTGAGCACGGCGTTGGCCATGCCGAGGTTGCCTTCGGAGTTCTCGAAATCGATCGGGTTGACCTTGTGCGGCATGGTCGAGGAACCGATTTCACCGGCCTTGGTCACTTGTTTGAAGTACCCGAGCGAGATATAGCCCCAGATGTCGCGGTTCAGGTCGATCAGTACCGTGTTGGTGCGTGCAAAGGCATCGAACAGCTCGGCCATGTAGTCGTGCGGCTCGATCTGGATCGTGTAGGGATTGAAGCTCAGCCCGAGACGCTGCTCGATCACGCCTTTGGAAAATGCCTGCCAGTCGAAGCCAGGGTAGGCCGAGAGATGCGCGTTGTAATTGCCGACTGCGCCGTTCATCTTGCCGAGTATTTCAACGTTGCCGATGCGTTGCACTGCACGCTGCAGGCGCGCAACCACGTTGGCCAGTTCCTTGCCGAGCGTGGTCGGGCTGGCCGGCTGGCCGTGGGTGCGTGACATCATCGGCTGGGCCGCATTGGCATGGGCCAGCTCGGTCAGGCGCGCGATCAGACCGTGCAGGGCGGGCAGCATGACGCCGTCGCGCGCAGCCTTGAGCATCATGCCGTGCGACGTGTTGTTGATATCTTCGGAGGTACAGGCGAAATGGATGAATTCCGACGCTGCCAGCAGTTCCGGTACGTCCTTGACCTGATCCTTGAGCCAGTATTCGACCGCCTTGACGTCGTGATTGGTCACGGCCTCGATGGCCTTGATCTTTTCGGCGTCGGCTTCGGCGAAATCGGTGGCGATCTTGTCGAGCAATGCCGTGGCAGCGGCGGAAAACGGCTTGATTTCAGCGAAGCCGGCTGCCGACAGCGCCTGCAGCCACGCGATCTCGACCTTGACGCGATGATGCATGAAGCCGGCTTCGGAGAGGATCGGACGCAGGCGGTCGGTCTTGGCGGCGTAACGGCCGTCGAGCGGCGACAGGGCGGAGAGTGTGGAGATCGGCATGATGAGAACGCAATGAAGACGCAAGTAAAAGAAGAGGCGAGCAGGACCGCCCGGCGAGGCCCAATTCTACCATTGGCATGCAGGAGAAAAAGCGCGGGTACCGGCTGCGCAGGCCGGCGGTCGCCGTCCTGCGAAGGTCGAAACCGCTTGAGCCGGATGGTATAATCGGCTGCTCTACTTCTCCAAAGCCCTCATGAAACTCATTGGTTCCCTCGCCAGTCCGTATGTGCGAAAAGTTCGCATCGTCATGGCAGAAAAAAAGCTCGACTACGACTTCGTCCTCGACAACGTCTGGGCTGCCGACACGGTGATCCAGCAATCGAACCCGCTCGGCAAGGTGCCATGCCTGATCATGGAAGATGGCGGTGTTCTGTTTGATTCGCGCGTCATCGTCGAGTATCTCGATACGCTGACGCCAGTCTGCAAACTGATTTCAACGCAAGGCCGGGAGCGCGCCGAAGTCAAGTGCTGGGAAGCGCTGGCCGATGGCGTGGTCGATGCGGCGATCCTGGTGCGGTTGGAAAAAACCCTGCGCCCGGCCGAGCAGCAGAGCGAGTCCTGGACCGCACGCCAATTGAGCAAGGTGCACGCTGGCCTGAAGGCGATGTCGACCGGGCTGGGTGAGACGCCTTATTGCGCCGGTAACCATTACACGCTGGCCGATGTGGCCGTGGGTTGTGCCCTGGCCTGGATCGGTTTTCGCTTTCCAGAAATCGACTGGCGCGGCGACCATCCGAACCTGGGCAAGCTGCTCGACAAACTGGCCGAGCGGCCATCGTTCCGGGATACGGCGCCGCAGTGAGCGCCTGACCGCTACGGGTCCGCATGCAGATGGAAGAAGCGCTCCGGCGCTTTTTTTACGTCTGGTCGTTGCGCAACGATGTGCAGGGAGGTGCGATCCGGGTGTGCAGGCAGTCGCGCACGGTGCGTGATCGTTTAGTCCAGCTTGAAGTTGATCGGCACGATCGCCACGACCACGACGGGACGCCCGTCTTCCAGTTGCGGCTTGAAGACGGCCTGCCGGACTGCTTCGCGGGCGGCCTCGTCGAGGCGGGCAAAGCCGGAGGATTTCTGGATGTCGATCCGCTCGGCGCGACCCTGCAGGTCTACCAGCACGCGCAGAACGACCCGGCCTTCCTCGCCGAGGCGCTTTGACTGCGCCGGGTAGTCGGGTTGCGGCGCTTGCAGATACTGCACGCCGGTCGCGATCGTCGGAGGCTGCGGCGCCGGTGCGACCACCACCGGCGCCGCAGCGGGTGCGGGTGCTGCGGTGACTGCCGGCGTGGGCGCTGGCGCTGGCGCGACGGACGCCGATGGCGGCGCGACCGGTGCTGACCTGGCTGGCGGAGCCGGTAACCGCCTGACGACTGCAGGCCCGGCGACTTTGCGCGGCGGTGGCGCGGGCTTGAGCGGTGTGGCCGCAGTGGCTGGAGAGGGCTTCGGCACCGGTGGAAACAGCATGACCGTCACGACCTCCGGCGGCGCGACGACCGGCGCATGACTGCCCAATCCGTGTTGCAGCATGGTGAACAGGCCGAGATGCAGGATCACGATCAGGGCCAGCGGCAGCAGTCGCCGCCGCCATGCCGTAGGGGGGAGTATCGGTTCGATGGACGGTGTATTCAATGAATCTGCAGGTCAAGGCAAGAGAAATCCGGGCGTCCGGGCCGGGCCGGCACGACTTGGATCAAAGATCGTGCGTCGTGGCGCCACTGATGATGCCGCCGCCCAGGCACACGTCCCCCTGATACAGAACGGCGGACTGGCCAGGCGTGACTGCCCATTGCGGCTCCAAAAATGCTAACCCGAAGCCCTCGACAACGGGCCGTTGCAGGCTGCAGTCGACATCGGCCTGGCGGTAACGGGTCTTGGCTGACAGGGGGCCGTTGGCCGCATCGGGCGCAACGCCTGCCACCCAGCTGATCTGATCTGCTTCCAGCGCCGAGGCCAGCAGCCAGGGATGGTCATGGCCCTGGACGATGTACAGCGTGTTGTCGGCGATATCCTTGCGGGCGACGTACCACGGGTCGCTGTCGCCACCGGCATTCTTGTGGCTTTTCAAGCCGCCGATGCCGATACCCTTGCGCTGGCCGAGGGTGTAGAAGCTCAGGCCCACGTGTTCGCCGACGACGCTACCGTCCGGCGTCTTCATCGGTCCGGGCTGGTACGACAGATAGCGGTTCAAGAATTCGCGGAAGGGCCGTTCACCGATGAAGCAGATGCCGGTGGAATCTTTTTTGGCGGCATTGGGCAAGCCGAGCCGGGCGGCAATCGCGCGGATCTCGGTCTTGTGCATCCCGCCCAGCGGAAATATCGTGTTGGCCAGTTGTGCCTGGTTCAGCCGGTGCAGGAAATAACTCTGGTCCTTGCTGGCGTCGATTGCCTTGAGCAGTTCGAAACGGGGTCCAGCGTCAGTGGCCGCTTCGCGCACGCGGGCGTAGTGGCCGGTGGCGATGGCGTCGGCGCCGAGGCGCATCGCATGGTCGAGAAAGGCCTTGAACTTGATCTCGGCGTTGCACAGCACGTCCGGATTGGGTGTGCGGCCGGCCTGGTACTCACGCAGGAATTCAGCGAACACGCGGTCCTTGTACTCGGCGGTAAAGTTCACCGCCTCGATGTCGATGCCCAGCACGTCGGCCACGCTGACCGCATCGAGCCAGTCCTGCCGTGTCGAGCAGTATGCATCGTTGTCGTCATCTTCCCAGTTTTTCATGAACAGGCCGATGACTTCATGACCCTGCTCCTTCAGCAGCCAGGCGGCGACCGAGGAATCGACGCCGCCCGACATGCCGATGACGACCCGGCGCCTAGTCATGATGGTCGCCGATCGACGGATGGGTTGCCAGTAACGCCAGCGGCGCGCGCTGGCCGCGCCGGTAGTCCTCCACGCACTGCAGTACCAGGTCGCTGCGGTGGCGCGAGCGGCACGCGAGCAGTTCGTCGTAGGTCATCCAGACCACCCGCACGATGCCGTCGTCGAGCCGAAGGGCGAGCTGTTCGCCGACCGTGCCGGCAAAGGTCACGCGCAGATAGGTGACGTCCTCCCCGGTGCGCGGCGAGACGAACCGGGCCAGGTACATGCCCACGAGCGCAGTCGGCGTGAAATCGTGGGCGCTTTCCTCGAGGGTCTCCCGTATTACTGCCTGGAGCAATGATTCGTCGGGGTCGAGGTGGCCGGCCGGCTGATTCAAGCGCAGGCCGTCCCCGGTTTCTTCCTCGATCAGGAGAAAATGGCCGTCGCGCTCGATGACTGCTGCCACCGTGACGGAGGGCTTCCAGATGTCGCTCATAAAATGTCATTGCCAGTGGCGGAAGGTGAGAAGTCCGGCATTTTACCGTGCGCTGCCCGGCTCGCCCGGCACCAGTGATTCAGATGTGCGCTCAGACTGCCCGAGCATGATGGCAGCGCAAGGCAGACCGGCAGAAGAATGCTTGAATCGAGTGGTGCGGGGCGTGGATTCGATCATTCGTTTGGTGTTTCTGGAAAAAAGCGGCAAAATCGGCGGCGCAAACCGTTATGGTGCGCGACCGGTGCCGGCAACCGACTATCCCGACTGGAGCAAATCCATCCGCGCACCACGCCGCCGCCGCCGGGCGATCCGGCGAGGTTTCTCGAATAGAACATCTGCAGCGGTGGTTAAATGGAATACGTGTAATATTTGGGCACCCGAAATTGCAAAATAAAAAAAGATTTCTGTCTAATATCTGGAGAAGCTCATGAAAATCGGCATACCCGCCGAGACCCGCCCGGGTGAAACCCGGGCGGCCGCCACCCCCGAAACCGTCAAGAAGCTCGTCGCCGCCAAGCACCAGGTCGTGGTCCAGGCTGGCGCCGGTCTGTCGGCCAGCATCACCGACGAAGCCTATCGCACTGCAGGTGCACAGATCGGCACGGCAACCGATGCCTTTGGCAGCGAAATGGTGCTCAAGGTTCGGGCACCAAGTGCGGAAGAACGCGCCCTGATGCCGAGCGGTACGGTCGTCATCGGCATGCTCAACCCCTTCGACGCCGACAACGTGGCCGCCATGGCAGCCCACGGCCTGACCGCGTTTGCGCTGGAGGCCGCGCCCCGGATCAGCCGCGCGCAGTCGATGGACGTGTTGTCCTCGCAAGCCAACATCGCCGGTTACAAGGCGGTGCTCATGGCCGCCAATGCGTACGGACGCTTCATGCCGATGCTGATGACGGCGGCCGGCACCGTCAAGGCCGCCCGCATCCTGATCATGGGCGTGGGCGTGGCCGGCCTGCAGGCGATCGCTACCGCCAAGCGGCTCGGCGCCGTGATCGAAGCCTCCGACGTGCGGCCACCGGTCAAGGAACAAGTCGAATCGCTGGGCGCGAAATTCCTGGACGTCCCCTTCGTCACTGATGAAGAGCGCGAGATCGCCCAGGGTTCGGGTGGTTATGCCCGCGCCATGCCCGCCGACTGGATGCGGCGTCAGGCGGAGTTGGTGCACGAGCGCGCCAAGCTGGCCGACATCATCATCACGACCGCACTGATCCCGGGTCGCCGCGCGCCGATCCTGATTTCCGAAGACACGGTCAAGGCCATGAAGCCGGGCTCGGTGATCGTCGACATGGCCGTCGAGCAGGGCGGCAATTGTCCGCTCTCCGAGCTCGACAAGACGGTCACCAAGTACGGCGTCCACATCATCGGCGAGCCGAACCTGGCGGCGCTGGTGCCGGCCGATGCATCGGCGCTGTATGCGCGCAACGTACTCGATTTCCTCAAGCTGATCGTCAGCCCGGAAGCGGCGCTGGCGATCAATCGCGAGGACGAGATCGTCGCCGCCACGCTGCTGTGCATCGGCGGTGAGGTACTGCGCAAGTAATCTCCAGGAATTCGAAGAGCGATTGAAACGGAATAACAAGAGGACATCATGGAAGTCAGTCACACCATCATCAACCTGATCATTTTCGTCCTGGCGATTTATGTCGGTTACCACGTCGTGTGGACCGTCACGCCAGCCCTGCACACCCCCCTGATGGCGGTGACCAATGCGATCTCGGCCATCATCATCGTCGGTGCCATGCTGGCGGCCGGCCTGACTGAGGGCATCGTCGGTCAGATCGCCGGCACGCTGGCCGTGGCACTGGCCGCAGTCAATGTCTTCGGCGGCTTCCTGGTCACCCAGCGCATGCTGGAGATGTTCAAGAAGAAGGAACCGAAGGCGCCAGCGGCCAAGGCAATCGAAGGAGCGAAGTCATGAGCATGGCATTCGTTAGCATGAACCTGGTGACGATGCTGTATCTAATTGCATCGGTCTGTTTCATCCAGGCGTTGAAAGGCCTGTCGCATCCGTCGTCTGCGCGAAAGGGCAACGCCTTCGGGATGAGTGGCATGGCGATCGCGGCAGTGACCACGATCGTCCTGATCATCAAGCTGAAGTCACAGGCCGGCGGCAGCGGCCTCGGATTCGGTCTGGTCCTGCTTGGCCTGGTGGTCGGCGGCGGCATTGGCGCCTTCCTGGCAAAGAGCGTCGAGATGACCAAGATGCCGGAACTGGTGGCGGCGATGCATTCGCTGATCGGTCTGGCGGCAGTCTGCATCGCGGTGGCGGTGGTGTCGGAGCCGTTCCCGTTCAATATCGTCAGCGCGGCAAATGCGCCGATCCCGTTCGGTAACCGGATCGAACTGTTCATCGGCACCTTCGTGGGCGCGATCACCTTTTCCGGCTCGATCATCGCGTTCGGCAAACTGTCGGGCAAGTACAAGTTCCGTTTGTTCCAGGGTGCGCCTGTCAGCTTTCCCGGACAGCATTTCGTCAACCTGATCCTGGCCGTGTTGATGGTCGGCCTTGGCCTGATCTTTTGCCTGGCCCCTGGCGCCGAACCGGCCTGGCTGCCGTTCATCCTGATGACGATCATCGCTTTCGTGCTCGGCGTGCTGATCATCATCCCGATCGGCGGCGCGGACATGCCGGTGGTGGTGTCGATGCTCAACAGCTATTCGGGCTGGGCGGCTGCCGGCATCGGTTTTTCCCTGAACAATTCGATGCTCATCATCGCCGGTTCGCTGGTCGGTTCCTCCGGCGCGATCCTGTCGTACATCATGTGCAAGGCGATGAACCGGTCGTTCTTCAACGTGCTGCTCGGCGGTTTCGGTGGTGAAGCCGCCGCTGCTGGCGGACCTGCTGCGGCGGCCCGCCCGGTCAAGTCCGGTTCCGCCGACGATGCTGCTTTCCTGCTCGGTAATGCGGAAACCGTCATCATCGTGCCGGGCTATGGCCTGGCGGTGGCACGCGCCCAGCATGCCCTGAAAGAACTGACCGAAAAACTGACGCACAAGGGAATCACGGTCAAGTACGCGATCCACCCGGTGGCCGGACGCATGCCGGGTCACATGAACGTGCTGCTGGCAGAGGCCGAGGTACCGTACGACCAGGTCTTCGAGATGGAAGACATCAACAGCGAATTCGCGCAGGCCGACGTGGTGCTGGTGCTGGGCGCCAACGACGTAGTCAACCCCGCCGCCAAGGACCCGAAATCCGCGATTGCCGGCATGCCGATCCTGGAGGCGTACAAGGCCAAGACCGTCATCGTCAACAAACGCTCGATGGCGTCCGGTTATGCCGGCCTCGACAATGAATTGTTCTACATGGACAAGACGATGATGGTTTTTGGCGATGCCAAGAAGGTCATCGAGGACATGGTCAAGGCGATCGAGTGAAACGGACCAACTTGAAGCTTGATAGGGATGTGCACAGGCCTTTAGCTGAAATGCGGCCATATTGACTTTATCTGTTATTCAGCTAATGTGGCTATAGCTGAATGACGGATAATTTCCACCATGCCTTCCGCACCCAACTCCCACCTTCTTCTCACGACGCCACAGCTCGGTCAACTGCTCGTATCGACCCGCAAGCTGCACAAGCTGACCCAGGCGGTTGTGGCGACGCGCGTCGGGTTGAGCCAGAATCGCATCTCGCACCTGGAGAAGCATCCTGAAGAAATCAGCGTCAAGCAGTTGCTGAGCTGGTGCTCCGTCCTAGAGCTGGAGTTGCGGCTCGGCGAGCGCGATACTTTTGCCGCAAGCAACGTGGCGGAGTGGTAGGCATGGGCCGCCGCTCGCACAGTCAAACTCTTCATCTCTGGGCAAATGGCGATTACGTCGGACGTTGGACGGTAAATGCCAATGGGAACTCTGAGCTGTTGTACGACGATGCGTGGCGCAGCTCCCCACGCGGACGCCCGATCTCACTGTCGTTGCCGTTCACTATGCGGAATGAACCGCTCACGGGAACCCATGTTTCGCACTACTTCGAGGGTCTGTTACCGGACAGCGACAGCATCCGCAGACGGATTGCAGCCCGGTTCAAGACAGGCTCCATCGACGCTTTCGACCTTCTCGCGGCCGTTGGCCGGGATTGCGTGGGCGCCTTGTAGCTCCTGCCAGAAGGCACCGAACCGCAAGGACTGAAGGCGGCCCATGCTTGGGGCAGATGTTCACCCTGTTGCAACAATCGCAGCAGGCCGCCACCGACATGCGCACGCTCATGGCCTCGCAACTGTTGTTTTCGATGCTACGCGCACCGGATGGTCACGCCAAAAACTTCAGCATTCAGCTGCTCGCCGGCGCAGGCCGTTTCAAACTGGCGCCCATCTACGATGTCATGTCAGGCTATCCCGTTATCGGCACCGGTCCGAACCAGTGGGCAGACCAAGACATCAAGATGGCGATGGCGTTACTCGGGAAGAACCGCCACTACCAGGCGAGCAGCATCTTGCGGCGACACTTTAATAGCACTGCGAAGAAGGTCGGCTACGGCGAAAGCGCCGAACCACTGCTGCTGGAATTCATTGCCCGTACACCTGCCGTAGTCGACAAAGTCCGCGGCGAGCTTCCCGCTGGATTTTCGCAAAAGGTCGCCGATAAGATTTTTGGTGGCTTTTTCGACGCAGCGGGCGCACTGGAACGGATGGCGCCTGGCTAACCAAGGCGATTCTTTAGAGCGGCTATGCGCGTTGACCGAACATCATCTGCTCGGCCAATACCCGCCAGCACCGTCGCATCGCGCATGCCGAGGTTCAGTCCTTGTCCGGCCACCGGATGCAGGGTCTGGGGGGCATTGCCGATGGCGACCGTGGACCCGATCCTCAGAACAGCGCCCCTCGCGCATCCACCGCCCACGTTTCCTGCACCACCCCATCCCGCACTGCGACGATCCAATCGTGCAAATTCACGGTTGGGTCGCAATGCCCTGGCAGCAGCTGCACCCGGCTGCCTAGTCCGAGCGGCGCCGTTCCGGCATCGGCAACGATGATCGTGTGTTCATCCGACAGCGACTTCACGCGCCAGCCCGGCGCCAGCGCGCGTGGCAAGCCCTGATCGACAGCAAAGGTCTTCAGGCCACCGTCCAGTACCGCATGCTGGGGACGTTCGCTGATCACGCTGCACAAGACCGTCAGCGCATGCCGCAGCACCGGCGCCTGCGCATCCAGCGTGTTGGCGGCATAGTCGACGTCCATCAGCACGTACGACCCCGGCTGTACCTCGGTGTACAGGTCGGACAGTGCTTCCAGCAGGTAGGTGCCGGTACCGCCGCCGGTCACCACCGGACAGGCGAAGCCGGCGTCGTTCAATGCACGGATCAGTCCACGAAGCTGCTCCACGGCTGCCGCGACGGCGGCGCGGCGCTCGTCCGGCAGGCGCATGTGCTGCGCCGAGCCGCGAAACGCGTGAATGCCGTCGAGCGCGAGATGGTCCGGAAAAGCGGCGATCGCCAGCGCCAGCGCCACCACCTGCTCGGCAGTTGTCACGCCACATCGTCCATGCCCGATATCGACCTCGATCAGGATCTGCACGCAGCTGCCCGCCGCTTGTGCCGCCTCGCCCATCTGCCGGACCTGCAGAAGATGATCGACGCACACACCGACCCTTGCGCGGCGCGCCATGCGCGCCACCCGTGCGCATTTCACGGAGCCGACGATCTGGTTTGTGATCAGCACATCCTCGATACCGGCATCGACGAATACTTCTGCTTCGCTGGCTTTCTGGCAGCAGATGCTGTGCGCGCCCGCGGCAATCTGACGCAGGGCGATTGCGGTCGTCTTGTGCGCCTTGACGTGCGCCCGGATGCGTTTGCCGCGGCTGGCGATGGCCGCATGCACCTGGGCCATGTTGGCCTCGAAGGCGTCGAGGTC
>JACMRD010000171.1 GCA_014376645.1 Herminiimonas sp.
GTGTGCTTGGAGGCTTTGTCCTGCTGGTCCGAAACCGTCATGATGACTTTGAGAAAACGACGAGCGGCGCCGGCTGAAAAACGGCCTGCCGAAACGCCATATTGTATGCGAGGTGGGAGCGGCGCTGCAGGATGATTGCAACCGGATTACCATTGCGGTCAGCCTCAAGGCACTCTCGGTACAACCTTTGGCGGCAACGCGTCCATGCATCGAAAACTGATCGAACCGCCAGCCTGGCAGATTCTGCAAAGCGACGAGCGCTGTCCGCTGTGCGAGCGGCTGATTCCGCCAGCGCAGCGCGACGCGCATCACCTGGTGCCAAAGATGAAGGGCGGCCGGCAGACGGTGGCGATGCATCGCATCTGTCATCGCCAGGTCCACGCCCTGTTCAGCGAAACGGAACTGGCGCGTCAGTTCAGCACCGCCGAAGCGCTGCTGTGTCATCCGGAAATCCAGAAGTTCGTCGGCTGGGTCAGGACCAAACCAGACGATTTCTTCGAGCGCACCCGGCGTGCGGGCCGGCGCCGCTGAATCTGTCAGGCGTGATTACTGCGGGCTCTGCTGACGCTTGTATTCGCTGCGCTTCATCTGCAGGTAATCATCGCGTTCGACTTCACGCAGCTGTTTCGGATAGCGCTCGGTGGCGGCGAACCAGTTCTTCAATCGTTTTTCGAGTTGATTCCCCGGCGGCGCGGTGGTCGCCGACAGGTAGGCGTCGATCGCGAGGTAATAGCGCATCGTGTTGCGCTCGACCACGCCGCGCACGCCGTCGATGAAGTCATCCTGGCCAGTGCCCTTGCCGGTGTGCGTGAAGCCGACCTTGCCGCTGCCGACGGTTGCAAGATAGGCCTGCGTCGCGATCCGCGCGGCCATGCCGTAGGCGTAGGAATACGTCAGGTGAATGAAACTGCGGCCGTTGTCGAGCGCGACTGCTTCAAGGAGGATCCTGTAATCGCTGGTGCCCATCGGCCCTTCGCGGGCGTTCAGCGTGACGTCGAGATAATCGGTCGCAGCGGTTGCCACGGCATAGGTGAAATCCACCCGGTAGGCATCGGCCAGTGGCTGGTCGTGCTTCTTGCCGATGCTCACGGCGAGCTTGCTGGCGGCGCCGTCGCCCGAGGCGCGGCAGTACTTGGTGTTCAGGTGCAGGATCAGCATGTCGCACCAGTGGTCCGTTCCGTTAAAGGCCGTGTTGACGGCAGCGAACGGATAGTCGACCACGGCGTAGATGTCGCCCTTCAGTGCACCGGAAGACTCGGCTGAATTGAGGTACAGCGGACGTTGGAACTGGTTGTTCTGCAGTTGCGGCGCAAGCTCGATGTACTTTGCCCGCAGTGCGGCCGCGGAATGGGTTGGTGCAGCGGTGGCAGCGGACGGTACAAGTGCCGTCGTGGTCGCCAGTACTGCCAGGAGAACGCTGCAGGCGCGGGCCGCGGCATGGCATATGGTTTCAACGCGAAATCGCATCGGAAGAATCCTGATCAATCGTTGCATGAAGTAGACCCTTTCAAAGCAAACGCTGCATGCAAAGTGACTGACGCAGATGCAGCAGCGCGTGGGCGGTACACGTGTGAACGACCACGTGCCTTGTCATGCGCCTTCAGAGTGCCGCCTCGCGTGGCGCAGGTCTGTACGCCACCACACAGGTAGTCCCGATGAATCGTCAGGTTCTGGCACGGTTCACGCCGTGTGCCGATTCGCCGGTCTGCAGCCGCCACAGCGTGGCATAGACACCGTCGGCCGCCAGCAGTGCCTCGTGATTGCCGGACTCGACGATGCGCCCTTTTTCCATCACGAAGATCGCCTGCGCCTGGCGTACCGTCGACAGGCGGTGCGCGATGACCAGCGTGGTGCGCCCGCGCGAGACCTCATCCATCGAACGCTGGATCGCCGCCTCGGTTTCGTTGTCAACTGCGCTGGTGGCTTCGTCCAGGATCAGGATCGGCGGATTCTTCAGGATGGCGCGCGCCAGCGCCAGCCGCTGGCGCTGGCCACCGGAGAGTTTCTGGCCGCGTTCGCCGACCGGCGTGTCGTAACCCTGCGCCATCTCGACGATGAAATCATGGGCCTCGGCTGCGCGGGCCGCAGCGATGATGGCGTCGCGCGGCGTGCCGGCCAGGCCATACGCGATGTTCTCGGCAACCGTGCCATCCGACAGGAATACATCCTGGCTGACGTAGCCGATATTGCGCCGCAGGTCGGACAAATCCAGCTCGGCGATGTCGCGGCCATCGAGCCGGATCATGCCGTGGCGCGGCGCGTAGAAGCGCAGCAGCAGCTTGACCAGCGTGCTCTTGCCGGAACCGGTGGCGCCGACGAAGGCGACCGTTTGCCCGGCGCCGATGGCCAGGTTCAGATCGTGGACCACGGTCGACTCGTCATAGCCGAACGACAGGTCGACGAACTCGAGTCCGCCGGCCACAGAACCCGGCGCCAGCGGCGCGCCGCCATAGGGAATCGAGACCGGCGTTTCGAGCACATCGAGCACCCGGTCGATCGACGCCATCGAACGCTGATACAGATCGGCGATATCGGCCAGGCCAGTCAGCGGCCACAACAGGCGCTGCGTCAGGTACACCAGCACCGAATAACTGCCGACCCCGATCTCGCCATGGGTCGCCATCCAGCCGCCGTAGACCAGCGTGGCCACGAAGCCGGCCAGGATCGCCATCCGAATCACCGGCGTGATGGCGGCCGACAGGCGGATGGCACGCGCATTGCTCTGCCGGTAGTGCTCGCTGGCCTGGCGGATATGGTCCGCTTCGAATGCTTCGGCCGTGAATGCCTTGATGGTCGCTACGCCGAGCAGGTTGTTGTTGAGCCGGCCGTTGATGATGCCGGCGGCGTCGCGCACTTCGGCGTAGCGCGGCGCCAGGCGCTGCTGGAACCAGAAGGTGCCGTACAGGATCAACGGCACCGGCAGCAGGGAGATCAGCGCCAGTTTCGGCGCCAGCGCAAAGAACACGGCGCCGACCATGATCGACGAACACACGACCTGGATGATGCTGTTGGCGCCGCCATTGAGGAAGCGCTCCATCTGGTTGATGTCGTCATTGAGGACCGACATCAGGTTGCCGGTGCTCTTGTTTTCGAAATACGCCATCGGCAGGGTCTGCACATGACGGTACGCGTCCAGGCGCAGGTCGTGTTGCAGCGATTGCGCCAGGTTGCGCCATTTGACTTCATACAGGAATTGGAACAACGATTCGCCGCCCCAGATCACCACCGTCAGCAGCCCCAAGAGGCCGAGCTGCTGCATCGTATCGACGATCCCGAAGCGCGCCAGGAACGAAGCCTGGCGATTGACCACGACATCGACCGCAACACCGATGAGCACTTCCGGCAGGACGTCGAAGAATTTGTTGAGCGCTGAATAAACACCGGCGATCCAGGCATCGCGGCGGTATTGGCGGGCGTAGTCGAAGAGACGGGGGAGAGCGGACATGGACGGCTTCAGGGTGGGCAGGTCTGCATTCTACGGCAGCGCCATGCTCCTTCGCCGACGCACGATCAGCAGCATGGCCACGCTGACCAGCGCGCCCAGCGCGACGATGATCGGCGTGAGCGATACATCGAGTACGAGCAGCGCGCCATATACGCCCAGCAGGACCAACGACGCCAGGTTCTCGTTGAAATTCTGAATCGAGACGGATTGCCCCGTATGCATCAGCGCCATCCCGCGCTCCTGAAGCAGCGCATTCATCGGCACCACGAACAGGCCCGACAACAGCCCCACCAGCGCCAGCAGCAGGGCTGCCAGCCAGACCGTGTGCACCAGCGGCATGAGCAGGACGATCGCACCGATCACGGCACCCAGCGGTAGCACACGCAGGGCCTGATGCAACGGGACGGTCTGCGCGGCGAGCACGGCGCCGACCACCATGCCCAGCGCGACCCCTCCCTGCAGCAGGCCGGATTGCGGCAAGCTCAGGTCGAGCGCTTCCATGGCCCAGCGCAGGACGATGAATTGTAGCGCCGCCGACACGGCCCAGAAGAGGCTGGTGACGGCCAGCGAGATCTGGGCTTGCGGGTCGCGCCACAGCACGACGACGCCGTTGCAGAAATCGCGTATCAGCACAGAGGGGCGCGCCAGCGCCTGCGGATTGCTGGCCACGCCGGCAGGAATGGCGGCCGTGCACAGTGCGGCCAGGCCGTAGAGGGTTGCCAGCAGCGCTGCCGCATTGGCGGCATTGCCTTCGATCCAGCGCGGTACATGGGGCCCGGCTTCGAGCAGTACGCTGCCCAGCACCACGCCCAGCAGGATCGACGCGACGGTCGAGATCTCGATCCAGGCATTGCCGGCGACCAGACGTGCGGCCGGTAGCAATTCCGGGAGGATGCCGTATTTGGCGGGAGAGTACGCCGCAGCGCCGCAGCCGATCAGCGCATACGCCAACAGCGGATGCACCTGACATAACAGCAGGAGGCAACCGGCCAGTTTCGCCAGGTTGGTGACGAACATGACGCGCCCTTTGGGCAAGGCATCCGCGACCGCGCCGGCGAAGGGCGCGAGCAGCACGTAGGAAAGATAAAAGAAGAGCCGCAGTGCGGGCGTCATCCAGGCCGCGGCCTGACGTTCCATTAGCAGGCCGATGGCAGCGATCAGCAGGGCATTGTCGGCGAGCGAACTGAAGAATTGTGCGGCGACGACTGCAGGGAAGCCGCGCCGGGACTGCACCAGTACCGCAGACCGTTTCAAAGGTCCAGAAAGTGACGGCGATAGCGTGGCGCGAGATCGGCCACGCGCAGCATCATCGGCAGGTCCGCCGTATGAAAGTCTACATCCAGCGCCGGCGGTCCCAATAGGCGTGCACCGCAACGCAGGTACCCCTTGATCAGCGGCGGCGCTACTGCGCGGGGCAGATCGCAAGTTACCGGCCGCGCCGGCGCGTGGTCGAGGGGCAGCGCGATGGACGGCGTGACCTGCCACTGCGGTGGCGCCAGGTGCGTATGCCGCAAGTGTTCCCATACCCCGGCGGCGCCAGTACCGTCGCTGCCCAGGGGGATGCTGGCGCAGCCGATCATGGTCTGCGAGCCGTGCGTACGCATGTATTCGCCAAGCGCGGTCCAGAGCGCCATGATGACCGCGCCGCCGCGCCAGTCCGGATCGACACAGGAGCGGCCCAGTTCGACGGCACCGGCACGAAGAGACGCTAGGGGGCCGAGGTCGAATTCGGTATCCATGTACAGGCCGCCAGCCCGCGCCGCCGCCGCCGGTGACAAGAGCCGATAGGTCCCCACCAGTGTGGTCTGCGCGCGTCTGCCGCGCTGCCATGCATGCACCATCAGGTGATCGCAGAAGGGATCGAAGCGGTCGGCGTCCAGTCCCGGCGCGGTACCCGGCGGCGGCGCCAGGCGCGCGCCCATTTCCAGCGCGAAGACCCGGTAACGCAATCGCTGCGCCTGTCGTACCTGCTCTTCGCTGGTGGCCCAGGACACGTCGAGTTGCCATTCCTGGCGCGATCGCCGCTCGGGCTGGATTGAAAACAGTGGCGGTTGCGGCGCGTGGGTAAAAAGCTGATTGGAGCTGGTCAGGCGCATGGCGGAGGCATCAATTGGACGGTGGATAACGGTCGATCAACAGGTTCTGGCGTCGGTTCAGTCTGGCTAGCGCCAGCAGACCGAGCGGCTTGACCCCACGGCGGCGCATGCTGTCGCCGATGGCGAACAGCGTGCGCTGTTTTGCAAAGATCATGGCCACCCCGCGCAGCAGCGGTGTCTCCGGGTCCCAGGCCTGGATCGCCTCGGAGCCGGCGCCGTTGATTTCCATGATCGTGAAACCGGTACCGTCCGCCAGCGCAGGCAGTTCGTCGAAGCGGACGTCGAAGCGGCCGAAGTGAAACTGTGGCATGTCACGTGCAATCGCGTCGATCGCCGCCGTCAATGCTGGCGTGATCCACTGCCGGCCATCGCGATACAAGCCACCGACGCGGGTCGAGCCGATCGTGGCCAGACGCACTTGTTCGCCGGCAGCCGGAATCCGTTCGGCGTCCGTCGGGCGCGAGTGCCGGGCCGAATCGAGCAGACGGCTTGCGCGCGGGTCGGCGACGATCAGTTCGGCCAGCGTTCGGCGGCCGTCGCCGGTTACGCGTGGAAAATAGCGTAAGGCCAGGCCGATGATGCGGCCCGCGCCGGCATCCGGATCGCGTGCGTAAAAGATGCCAGCCTCACCTTCCTGCCCCAGATACTCCTGCAGCACCACGGTCTCGTTGGCCGGAAACGCTGCCAGATAAGCCTGCAGGACCACCAGATCGTCGATGCGTCGCACGCCGTATCCGCATAGCCCCAGGTCGGGTTTGGCCACCACCGGAAAGTGCAGCGCCGCGTCCGCCATCATCTGGCGCAATTCCGCACTGCTGGAGCGGCAATGAGTCGACAGGGCGCAGTAGCGTGCAGTCGCTGCCCGGGCCACCGGACCCATGTCGCGAAAGTATTCGAGCTTGCCTTCGCCCACAAGTCCGCCTGCCGTGATGGCCGGATTGGCAGCGGCCGGCAAGGTGGCGCTGCGGTAGCGCAGCGCCAGCCACAACCACTGGCAGACCAACGGGATACAGATCAGCCATTTGGGCATGCGTTCGAGCGTCCCGCGTCCCGGCATCGTGCTGCTTGGCAGTGGGGCCGCCGTGCCAGAGGCCGATCTGCCGAGCTCGAGTTCCGGCCGCATCAGCCGATAGCCCTGCGGCGCGTGGCGATCAGACCGACCGCCGCGATCCGGTCGGCGTGGACATAGGCCGGTTCGTCGAGTTCTTCGCCAAACACGTCCGGGTCGATTTCTTCATACGACCAGTCGCATCCGGCCGCTTCCAGCAGAGGCAGCAGCGCGGCACGAAAGGCATCCTGGCCATCGACCACCGCTACGCCGGTATAGAGCAGCAGGCTGCCCCCGGGCGCCAGGCGGCTCATCGCTTCCGTCGCGATGCGCAGGCTTAGTCCACTGCCGAGATGGCCGCCGCCGTGACGATAGGCGCGTTGCGCCGGGTCATCCAGGTACGGGGGGTTGGAAATGATCAGATCGAACAGCCCGAACACCGATGACAACGCATCTCCGGCTGCCAGCGTGACCGGCCGTCCAGCGTGGGTGGCGTTGATGCCGGCATACGCCAACGCCAGCGGATTGATGTCGTTGCAAACCAGCTCGACCGGCGGGCCCGCCAGCGTCAGCAGGGCCGCAGCGACGATGCCGCCGGCGCCGCTGCCGCAGCCGACGTCGAGCAGCCGTAGCGGTCGCGCATGCAGCGGTACCGAACCGGCGAAGGTGGCGGCATCAGGCGCGGCCCGGCTGGCGAGCGCCTGGCGAATGAAGCGTGCGAACCGATAAGTGTCGGGGCCAAAGAAGACCGCGTCGTTCTGTAAGGTCGGAAAGGGTGAGTGCAGGAACAGGGCATCGTCGATGCTGGCGATCCGCACCGCGCTGCGCCATTGTTCGCGGCACGGCAGCAATGCGCCGGCGCTTGCCATCGCTTCGAGCAGTGCCGGTCCGACGGCGTCCGTGGCGAACGGCAGGTTCCAGCCGAAGATGTCCCGCAGCGTGGCGCCGCTGCCCCGCCCGCAGTTTGCCAGCACCCGCTGATGCGTCAGCGGGGTCGGGGGGACGAACTGGTAACCCGTCGCGGCCACGCGGGCCAGCAGCACGCCCAGGCCAGCAACCTGTTCTGCCGGAATCGATTCGGCTGCCGCGTCCGCCGCCGGTGGTCGCGCGGCAGTGCGCATCAGCGTTGTGTCCTGAACGCTCATGCCGGGACTCCTGTCGTCGCGGCGCGGGCACCATGGCGTACCGGTGGATCGAATTGCTCAGGCTGCAATGCCTTCGCATACCGATCGAAGCTGCGCTCGCCCGACAACATGCTCATGAGTGCACCCTCGGCGATGGCTTGCATGCACGCCGAATCGGCCGTGACCAGCGGCGCCACCACCGCATGCAGCCACTCGTTCGATTTCGGCATGTCTTCACCCGTCGGCAGTGCTCGACGGTCGCCGCGCACCAGCGGTCGCACACCGAACCGGCGCAGACCCTGCACCACCTGCCGGATACGGTGCGGCACGCCCAGGTCGAGCGCAGCAATGGCGCCGACCGTGTGATAGGCGTAGCGAGAATTCAAGGACAGGCCACGCATGAGCTCTGCCAGCGCGGATGGCAGTGTCGCGCACGGTGATCCGATGGGTGCTCCGTCGGGCATCTGTTCGAGTTCGCGCAACAACCGCAGCCGCAGTCGGGTGTGTGTCATGTCACTGGCCGTGATGCTGCGGCTCGCACGCATCGATCCGCGGCTTGCCATGGTCGGCAGGCTTGGCAAAACAGCAGCAAGCGCAATACTGAAGTTGGCTTCGGCCACGCTTTCGTGTTCCAGGACCCAGATTAGTTGCGCAAGACTCGCTTCCCGGGCAAGCCAGCCGAAGAGAGCATGCTGCTGTCCCGGCCCGATGTGCGCGAGCGAGGCCATCCAGCCGAGGAAGTGCTGCGGCGTGCCGCGGTGTGCAGTCAAGCGGAGCGCAATTTCGACGCGCAGCGGTTCAAGCGGAAGATCGTCGCCGGTGCTGATGGCGGGGGAGTGTGGGGGTTCGGCTTGAAGCATGCCGGGACCGGCAAAGTGTTTGGCGAAGGTCATGGATCACCTCGATGACAGGAACGATTACGGCAGCACGTTACCCAAGGATGAGACGGGGTCGGGCGGCGGTGGGCAGGATAACGCCACATCGACGGTACATGGATTGCCGCATCGCCACTGTTCGGGAGTTCGCTTAACAATACCAACTCTCTCGATTGGCTGAACCAACCGGTCGGGTGGGCAGTCAAAATTTCAAATTAGAAATTTCATGGTGGCGGTTGCGAATGGTTGGCGAGTGAATTTTCAGGGTGTCCGGTGCTCGAAGCCGTGATGACCTGTGCACCTTCCTGAACCCTGCAAAATATGTTGGGTTGCGAACAGACATCGAGTTTTCGTCAAGGCATCCTGCTAACCACGAGCAGCATCGAACTTGCACCGGCCGACAGCCCGCTACAGTCGGCCTTGCCAATGGAGAGTCACTACCTATGGAAATCCTGTCAGGCTCGGCAATGTTGGCGATGATCGACCGTGGTCAAGTGTTCGAGCAACTGCCGCATCCGATCGTGTTGTTGTCTCCCGATCTAACGATTTTGGGCGTGAACGCCGCCGGGCGCCGGTTTTTCGGCACCCCCGACCGGAACCTGCTCGACATGCCGCTGTTCGACGTTCTGCCACCTGCGATTCATGGGCGGTCGGACTGGCAGAGCCGGCTCCGTGCTTCGTATGTTGAGCTGCTTCGCTTACAGGCACCGGTGACCCTGGTGCTGGTTTCCCCTGAGGCCGGGATACCCGAGCGCTCTCCTGCCTTGCCGGCTGGCGCGCCATCGAAGCTGACTGCCGACAGCGTCATGTGGCATGTCTGCCACGGACCGATCATCGACGGCACCGGCAAACTCATCGCCATCGCCACGCATGCAGTTGCATTGCGCGGCATCGAAGTCGCACTGGTCCAACGTGCCGATCTCCCGCCGTCGCAACTGTTTACGGTCGACTGTAGTGTTTTGCCGGTGGTTGATATTCCAATCGCCCGCCCGGGCATCGCGACGGCAACCGGGCAATCGTCCTCGGATTTTCCCGACTCTGGCGCCGGGGCGGCAGCCATCCCGCACCCTGGTACCGGATGGTCAGTGCTGCTCGTGGAAGACAATCAGGACCTGCGTTCCTCGACCGAGGAACTGATGCAGTTTCTCGGTCACCGAGTGGTCAGCGTGCCGGATGCGGAACAGGCACTGCGGCAGCTGGAATCCAGCTCCTTCGACGTTCTGTTCACCGACCTGACCTTGCCCAAGATGTCGGGGGCGGAGCTGGCCCGCCATGTCTTGCAGCACCACCGTCCGACCCGGGTGATCATCACCTCCGGCTATGGCAGGGCAATGGCCAATGCGCAGAACTTGGACGCAGTCTTTTTACCGAAACCCTACCGGGTGGCGGACCTGGAAGAGGTCATGGTCAAGTTGCCGACGCAGCGCGCCTAGTGCGTTGGTATTCGTCGATGCAGCGTGTTCGTCGGCTGCGGCATCGGAGCATATTCGGATTACCCATGCGACACCGAACATTACCGCAATTCCTACATGAAATTCCGCGTGTGTCCTATGGCCCCGGGTCGCTTCAGGTCCTATGCTTGGTCCGGTCGTCGAGGCTTATTGCTCTCCGCGCATGTTTTTAGCAGTAACAATTACTCGCAATAGACCACAGGGATAATAAAATTCTCCCGCCTCTTCATTCCTCGAAAGGAGCACCATGAAATACTCGCTACTAATAACTGCAATGCTCTCCGTACTGGCTTTGAGCGCATGCGAAAAAAAAGATACCGTCGTGGTGCCGCCTGCTGCAACGACTCCAGCTGCTGATGCATCGACGACCATCGTGGTCCCGGGCCCAGCGACCCCAGGTCCCGCAGGCGCGACTGGCGCCACCGGCGCAACAGGCTCGACCGGTACCACTGGTACTACCGGTTCAACCGGTTCAACCGGCGGCATGGGTGCGACTGGCTCAACGGGCGCTACTGGCGACACAGGTGCCAAGGGCGACTCCGGTTCGACGACCATCATCGTGCCGCCTGCAGAGCAAAAGAAGTAAAAAGGTAATCTGCGTCCGCCAGCAGTCGTCTGGCAAGCGACGCTTTTGCCGACTCCCCGATGCGTCATCGCTGATGCAGGCGGGGATTTTTTTTGGGCACCCAGTACGACAGAATCGAGAAGGCAGCTTATGCACTGTTCAGCCAGGCTTCACACGCACCATGCGTAAGGTGCAGGACGTGGTCCAGACGATCGCACGCTCACCCTTTCGACGCAAGTTCAAGCTCTCGGCGAGCGAGCGTGCCGACTTGCGCGAGTTAGGCATCGACCGGCTGCTGGCGCACGCGCACGCGCTGGTCGAGGAGCGACTAGCACCGGCGCGCCCCGAGGACGACGGCAGGCAAACCCCGTTCCGGGGTAATCCGGTTTTCGTGGCACAGCATGGAACGGCGACCTGCTGTCGACGTTGCCTGGAGAAGTGGCACAAGATTCCTTGCGGGCGGGCGCTGTCGAGCGCCGAGCAGGACTATATCGTCAGCATCATCGGCTGCTGGCTGCGCGCATCGATTCGCCGACCGCCAGCAGTGTTGAACTTACCTGCCGCGGCCACCTGAACGGCGTGGTGCCGCCGGGCGACCGGCGGTACCGCCACCACCGATGGCCTTGGCCGGACCGCCGCCGCTGCGCGGTGCCGCACCCGAACGCGGATTGCCCGCCACGCTGCGACCCTGCGGCTGACGCCGGCCCTGCATGTCGTTGCTGCGCTTCTGGATCGGTTGCGCCTTTGCCAGCGGGTCCGGCTCGAAGCCGGGGATGGTTTCGCGCGGCAGTTCGCGCTTGATCAGCCGTTCGATGTCGCGCAGCATTTCATGTTCATCCACGCATACCAGCGAGACCGCTTCGCCGGTGGCGCCGGCACGACCGGTGCGGCCGATACGGTGCACATAATCTTCCGGAATGTTCGGCAAGTCGTAATTCACGACGTGCGGCAATTGATCGATGTCGATCCCGCGCGCGGCGATATCGGTGGCTACCAATACCTGCAGGCTGCCGTCCTTGAATTCCGCCAATGCTCGGGTGCGTGCCGACTGGCTCTTGTTGCCGTGGATCGCCAGACCCGTGATGCCGTCCTTGCCCAGCTGTTCGACCAGTTTGTTAGCGCCATGCTTGGTGCGCGTGAATACCAGTACCTGGGTCCACTGCTTGGTCTTGATCAGGTGGGTGAGCATCGGATGCTTGCGGTCGCGGTCGACCGGGTGAATCTTTTGGGCGATCATTTCCACGGTCGAATTGCGGCGTGCGACTTCGATCATCGCCGGCGCATTCAGCAGACCGTCGGCCAGCGCCTTGATCTCTTCCGAGAAGGTGGCCGAGAACAGCAGGTTCTGGCGCTTCTTCGGCAGCACGGCCAGCACTTTCTTGATGTCGCGGATGAAGCCCATGTCGAGCATGCGATCAGCTTCGTCGAGCACCAGGATTTCGACCTGATTCAAGTTGACGGTTCCTTGCTGCATGTGATCCAGCAGGCGGCCCGGTGTCGCCACCAGGATGTCGACGCCGTGCTTCAGCAACTTGATCTGCGGGTTGATGCCGACGCCGCCGAAGATCACGGTGGAGGTCAGTTTCAGATATTTGCCGTAGGTGCGTACGCTTTCCTCGACCTGCGCCGCGAGTTCGCGCGTTGGTGTCAGGATCAGGGCGCGGATCGGACGGGTCGCCGACGCATTGGTGGGCGCACCCGCATTGGTCGACAGGCGATGCAGGATCGGCAGCGTGAAGCCGGCCGTCTTGCCGGTGCCGGTCTGGGCGCCAGCCAGCAGGTCGCCGCCGGCCAGTACAGCGGGAATCGCCTGTGCCTGGATCGGAGTCGGAGTGGTATAGCCATGGTCGGTAATGGCGCGAACGATTTCATCGGCAAGGCCGAGCGAAGTAAATGACATAGCAATTCAGTAAAGGGTATCGGCCTGTCGCCACGGAGGGCGCCAGTCGCAGGCAAACGGATTAGGGTGCGGGGGTCTGTTCAGACAGCGGCAAGGTGACTGGATCTGCTGCCGCGTGCCCGAAGTATAACAGCGTGCCTGCGGCAGCGCAGAAAAGTGCACACCGTAGAGCGCCAAGTGGTTGCGCGAACTCGCAACCGGCTATCGGTCGGAGGGCGGTTCTTTCGCGAACGGCGACAGCACGTTGATCATCTGCGCGAAGACCTTGGGGGTGCCGGCAATGACGTCACCCTTGTACAGATAATCCGAATCGCCGGCGAACGTGCCCACGATGCCGCCAGCTTCCGTGATCAGCAGCGAACCCGCAGCCATGTCCCAGGGCTTGAGGCCCTTTTCGAAGAAACCGTCGAGGCGGCCGGCAGCGACATAGGCCAGGTCCAGCGCGGCGGCGCCAGGCCGGCGTAACCCGGCGCAGCGCGGCGTCATGGCGCGGAACATGTCGATGTACTGTTCCAGGTAATCCATGTCGCGAAACGGAAACCCGGTACCGATCAGTGAATCGGCCAGCTTGTCCCGCTTGGTCACGCGGATACGCTTGTCGTTGAGGTAGGCGCCGGCGCCCTTGGTGGCGGTGAACAGGTCATTGCGGGTCGGGTCGTAGACCAGTGCCTGGGTGATCTGGCCGCGATACTGGAGCGCGATCGATACGCAGTACTGCGGAAAGCCGTGGATGAAATTGGTCGTGCCGTCCAGCGGATCGATGATCCACACATGCTCGTTGTCGTCGTGCAGATTATCGGACGGGCCCGATTCTTCGCACAGGAACGCGTGATCGGGGTAGGCCTGGTGGAGAATGTCGACGATCGCCTGCTCGGCGGCCTGGTCGACTTCGGTGACGAAGTCGTTGGGCGTCTTTTCGGTGATCTTGATGCGGTCGATGTCGAAGGACGCACGACTGATGATGGCGGCGCCGCGGCGGGCAGCCTTGACCGCCGTATTGAGCATGGGATGCATACAGTTTCCGTTAGAATGGCGTTGCGCGCGCGGATTCGCGTGCGCCTACCTGAGATGTGTGAATGAGCGATGCGGCACTCTGGATTCGTTAGTCTGCGATCGGCTTCCCGACCAGCCGTCTGTTCCTCCCGCGCCGCGCAAGTCCGCTATTTTAAATGAAGCTCATGGAAACCAGTACTGCTACTTGCAATCAGGCTTTATTCGTATCGACGGCCACACCTGCAACGGGCCTGCGTTTCATTCTGGTCGAGACCAGCCGGCCCGGTAATATCGGCGCTGCAGCGCGGGCCATGAAAACCATGGGTTTCAGCGATCTGGTGCTGGTCAACCCGCGTTTTGCCGACGCGGCGGGGCAGCCGGAGGCCGTGGCCTTCGCCAGCGGCGCGCAGGATGTGCTGCTGGCGGCACGTGTCGTCGGCTCGATCGACGAGGCTCTGGAGGGCTGCAATTTTGCGGCAGCGGTATCAGCCCGGTTGCGTGAGTTTTCTCCGCCGGTGATTGTGCCGCGCACGCTGGCCGAGCGATTGGCGGCGGCATCGGCATCAGAATCGGCATCAGAATCGGCATCAGCCGTCGTATCGGCATCGGCATCGGCATCGGCGCCAGTGACGCCGACCCCGATGCGGGCAGCGGTCGTATTTGGTAATGAGCGCTTCGGTCTGCCAAATGAAATCGTCGAAAAATGTAATGTCTTGATTAACATTCCCGCCAATCCCGATTACTCCTCGCTCAATCTGGCGCAGGCAGTGCAGGTGATTGCCTATGAATGCCGGGTCGCGGCCACTGCGGGACAGCTGGCCGCGCCGGGCGTGGCCAGCACGATCGGATTTCAAGGGGAAGCGGCAGGCCTGGCGCAGATCGATGCGATGTTCGGCCACCTTGAAGAGGCGCTGGTGGCGATCGCGTTTCTCGATCCGCAGAA
>JACMRD010000172.1 GCA_014376645.1 Herminiimonas sp.
ATCGGGCCGCTCGGGCTGTTCGGGTTCGGCGAACCGCCCTTCGGTTCCAGGCTGACTGCCAGCAGCGTCACCGATTCCGGTGTGGTGTTTGCCGGCAGCGCCAGGCTGATGCTGACGTCGGCGGTGAGCAAGCCAAGCGAGCGCGGGCTACCGGACTTCGGCACGGCCCACAGCTGCAGGCTTTGATCTGCCCTGATCGATTGCGGCAGGACCAGTTTGACGGTCAGTCGATGCGTCGTCTCGTCGCCCGTGACCAGCGCGACGGGCTGGGCCTTGTCGTCAGCCAGCATGGCGATGTAGGACGCAACCGGTGCGTCAGTGTGCGGCGCCCTGGTCGCCAGTACAGCAACGAGGATGGTGGCCACCGCCGTCGATGCCAGGCCTAGTCCGCGCCAGAAACCGAGGTCGTCGCGCAGGTCACGCCAGAAGCGCCAGCGATCGGTTGCCGGAGGCACCGGTGCTACCGCAGCTGACGCGCCCGACTGTAGGGCCAGGCTCGCCGCGATCGCTGGCCAGACGTGCGCCGGCGGCATCATGGATGGCGCGAATTCAGCCATCGGATGCAACCGGTCCTGCCATTCGGCGGTGGCACGCCGCACCATCGGATCGGTCTGCAGCCAGCGCTCGTAGCGGCGGCGGGCGCCTCCCTTCAAGGTGCCGAGCACGTACTCGGCAGCCAGCTTGTCGAGCAGGCGCTCGTTGCCGGCGATGTTCATGTGCCCTCCATCTTGTGCAGACATAGCCGCAGCCGCTCCAGGCCGCGCCGGATCCAGGTCTTCACGGTACCGATCGGCAGCGCCAGATGTTCGGCGACTTCGCTGTGTGACAGGTCATGATAAAAAGCCAGTGCGATTGCCTGCCGCTGCAGTGATTCGAGCCGCGTGAAGCAGCGTGCCAACGCTTTCGAATCGGCACTCAGCTGCAGCGATTCAATCGGGGTCGGGTCGGCACTTTCCATGGCGTCCATTACATCCTTGTCAAAATGATCAGCGTCGATCTCGACCGCATGGTCGACCCGGCGCAACAAGTCGAAGGCCTTGTTGCGCACGATCGTCGTCATCCAGGTCATGGGGGCAGCCAGGCTGGCCTGGTAGCTGCCGGCGTTGTTCCACACGCTGACGAAACTCTCCTGGAGGACTTCTTCGGCGAGTTCGCGCTTGATCAAGATACGCAACGCAAAGCCAAACAGTTTCGGCGATGTCGAGTCGTACAGGGATCGGAATGCCTCTGCGTCCTGGCGGGCGACGGCGGCCAGCCAGACTTTCAACTGCTGCGGGTCGAGGGTAGACAATTTGTAAATCCGTCGCGTGAGAAAATGACCAGGGGTAATGAACTGTAATCGGGTTGCAATTGCACTAAATTGTACACAGCATCGGCTTCTGCCGGCGCGCCCGGTTGCGCAATTGACTGTAACCGACAGGCCGATTTTTCCGGCAACCGGCTGTCACCGTCATCAAGGGAGTTTCGCAGCATGCAACCGACCGACGTTCGCATCGACAAATGGCTCTGGGCCGCTCGTTTCTTCAAGACCCGGACCCTGGCCACGCACGCCGTGGAATCCGGCCGGGTACGGATCGCGGAGGAGCGGATCAAGCCGGCGCGCAGCGTGCGCATCGGCGACCTGCTGCAGATCGACAACGGCGCCACCAGCTGGGAGGTTGGCGTGCTGGGCCTGTCGGACGCGCGCGGCAGCGCTACCCAGGCGCAGGCGCTGTATGCCGAAACCGAGGCCAGCAGCGCGCGCCGCGCCCTGGCCGCCGACGACCGGCGTTTCTTCCGCGAGCCCGGCACCACCATCAAGGGCCGGCCTACCAAGCGCGATCGCCGCCTCATCGACAAATCGACCGGCTGAGCGGCCGGCGGAGCATATTTGCTTGTTAGACACAACGCTCTAAGTTCGCGTTTGACTTTTAAAACTGGGTGCATAATAGTACGAGCGTTCGATTAATGAATGCAGAATCGAACGGCTTTCACCGAGGACAGACAGTGGCTTTCAATCCAGCAGAAACAACCCAGAAATTCATGCGCAAGGGCGAGCTGACGCGAGCGGCGATTCTCGACGTGGCGCTCGATCTTGCCAGCCGCGACGGGCTGGAGGGATTGACCATCGGCTTGCTGGCCGACCGCATGAACATGAGTAAATCCGGCGTGTTCGCCCACTTCGGCTCGCGCGAAGATTTGCAGATCGAAGTCCTGAAGCTGTATCACCAGCAGTTCGAGCAAGAAGTCTTTTATCCCAGCATGAAGGAACCGCGCGGCCTGCCCCGACTGCAGGGGATGTTTTCCCGCTGGATCAAGCGCGTCACGGTCGAGATCGCATCCGGCTGCATCTACATCAGCGGTGCGGCCGAATACGACGATCGTCCCGGTGCCATCCGCGAAGAGCTGGTGGGCATGGTGCTGGCCTGGCAGGACGCGCTGTTTCGCTGCGTGCAGCAGGCCGGCGAAATGGATCACCTGCGCGCCGGTACCGATCCGCAGCAGATGGTCTTCGAGATGTATGGACTGATCCTGGCATTGCATCATGATGCCCGTTTCATCAAGCGTCCGGGCAGTGTCGAGCGTGCCTTCGCCGGCTTCGAGCGGTTGCTGCAGAGTTATCAGAATCCAGGCATGCCGGTGGCGGAATTGTCGTCCATGGCGCAACCCCAATAACAGCAGTATCCCGATCACGATTCATCACCCTCAGACGCCAGGAGAAAACCATGGGCCAGTACATTGCACCGTTGCGCGACATGCAGTTCGTTCTGCACGAACTGCTGCAGGTCGAGCAGGAATTGAAGCAGATGCCGAAGCATGCCGAGCTCGACATCGATACCATCAACCAGGTGCTGGAAGAGGGCGGCAAGTTCACCTCGCAGGTACTGTTCCCGTTGAACCACTCGGGCGACCGCGAAGGCTGTCACCTCGATCGCGAGACGCACGAAGTCACGCCGCCGAAGGGCTTCAAGGAAGCCTACAAGCAGTACGTCGAAGCCGGCTGGCCGTCGCTGTCGTGCGACCCGGAATACGGCGGCCAGGGGCTGCCGCTGGTGGTGAATAATTCGTTCTACGAGATGATGAATTCGGCCAACCAGGCCTGGACCATGTATCCCGGCCTGTCGCATGGCGCCTACGAATGCCTGCACGAGCACGGCACGCCCGAGATGAAGGCGCAATATCTGCCGAAGCTGGTCTCCGGCGAGTGGACCGGCACCATGTGCCTGACCGAGCCGCATTGCGGCACCGACCTTGGCATGCTGCGCTCGAAGGCCGAGCCGCAGGCTGATGGTTCGTACAAGATCAGCGGCGGCAAGATCTTCATCTCCGCCGGCGAACACAACATG
>JACMRD010000173.1 GCA_014376645.1 Herminiimonas sp.
CGGCATTGCTGCGCACGGTGGCGCGATACCCTTCTGCGCCACCTTCCTGATTTTTTCCGACTACATGCGGCCATCGATCCGGCTGGCCGCACTGATGAAACTGCGGGTGGTGTTCGTGTTCACGCACGACAGCATCGCGCTCGGCGAGGACGGTTCGACCCATCAGCCGGTGGAGCAGCTGGCTTCCCTGCGTGCGATTCCCGACCTGCTCGTGATCCGGCCGGCCGACGCCAACGAAACAGCCTATGCCTGGCGCGCGGCGTTGCGATCGCGCGACCGGCCGGTTGCGCTGGTGTTGTCGCGCCAGGCCCTGCCCACGCTGGACC
Organism: Herminiimonas sp.; assembly: GCA_014376645.1. Classification (GTDB taxonomy): domain Bacteria; phylum Pseudomonadota; class Gammaproteobacteria; order Burkholderiales; family Burkholderiaceae_D; genus JANXSS01. Next base: position 327 of record JACMRD010000173.1, read on the forward strand.
GGACGGCATTCAGCCCGGCTGCAGGTGTGCTACGCGGCGCCTATGTCCTCGCAGAAGCGGCCGGCGGCAAGGCGCAACTGGCCCTGATTGCCAGCGGCTCCGAAGTCACGCTGGCATTGGCGGCGCAACAGGCATTGTTGCGCCAGGACGTGCACGCCCGGGTGGTCTCGATGCCCTGCTGGGAATTGTTCGACGAGCAGCCGCAAGACTATCGCGAGCAGGTATTGCCGCCGTCAAGCCTGCGCCTGGCGATCGAAGCTGGCGTCACGCAGGGTTGGCACCGTTACGTCGGCGACCATGGCGACGTGCTGGGAGTCGACCGCTTCGGCGCTTCCGCCCCCGGCGACGTGATGATGGAGAAATATGGCTTTACGGTCGACAATGTCTGTCTGCGCGCGCATGCCTTGCTACGCGCTAAGCCAGCCTAAAAACTATGCCGGGTGGCGCGTTGCTGCGCTGCCGGCAGCCAGTGCCGCGTCAACCATTGCCTGGGCCTCGACGACGATCTGACGCAGGTGATCTTGGCCCTTGAAACTTTCGGCATAGATCTTGTAGATATCCTCGGTGCCTGACGGGCGCGCGGCAAACCAGCCGTTCTCGGTGATGACCTTGACGCCGCCGATGGCAGCGCCGTTGCCGGGCGCCCTAGTCAGTATCGCGGTGATCGCCTCACCGGCCAGCTGCTTGCTTCCGACCTGCTTCGGCGCCAGGCTGGCGAGCACTTTCTTCTGTGCCGGCGTGGCTGGCGCTTCGATCCGCTCGCTGACCGGCTCGCCAAATTCCCGCGTCAGCTCGCGGTACAGCGCATCCGGGTCGCGCCCGGTGCGGGCCTTGATCTCACCGGCCAGCAGCGCCGCGATCAAGCCGTCCTTGTCGGTGGTCCAGACCGTGCCATCCCTGCGCAGAAACGCCGCGCCGGCACTTTCCTCGCCGCCAAAGCCGAGCGTGCCATCGTACAAGCCGGGCGCAAACCATTTGAAGCCGACCGGCACGTCGTCGAGCCGCCGCCCAAGCCGCGCACTGACCCGCTCGATCAGGCGACTGCTGACCACCGTCTTGCCGACGCCGGCATCGGCGCCCCAGTGGGGCCGGTGCTGAAACAGATAGTCGATCGCGACAGCCAGGTAGTGGTCCGGCAGCATCAGCCCGGCACCGGGGGTAACGATGCCGTGACGGTCGTGATCGGTATCGCAGGCGAATGCCAGGTCGAAATCCTGCTGCATCGCCAGCAAGCGGCCCATCGCATAGGGCGATGACGGATCCATGCGGATCTTGCCGTCCCAGTCCAGCGTCATGAAGCGGAACGTGGGATCGACCACCTCGCTGACGACGTTCAGGTCGAGCTTGTATTGTTCGGCAATCCGGCCCCAGTAATGCACGCCGGCGCCGCCGAGCGGATCGACGCGCATGCGGACGCCGGCCTGCCGGATCGCCGCCAGGTCGACCACCTGATCGAGTTGATCGACATAGGCCGACAGGAAGTCGTAACGGTGCGTGGTGCCGGCGCGCAGGGCGCGTTCGAGCGGCATGCGCCGGACGCCCTGCATGCCGCCTTTCAGCAACGCATTGGCGCGCTGCCCGATCCAGTCGGTGACATCGGAGGCGGCCGGACCGCCATTGGTCGGGTTGTACTTGAAGCCGCCGTTGTCGGGCGGATTATGCGATGGCGTGATCACGATGCCGTCGGCCAGCCCGCTACTGCGGCCACGGTTGTGCATCAGGATCGCCAGCGACACCGCCGGCGTCGGCGTGTATTCGTCGTCGGTGGCGAGCATCACGTCGACGCCATTGGCGGCCAGCACCTCGAGCGCCGTTGCGCAGGCCGGTACCGACAAGGCATGGGTATCGATACCGAGGAACAACGGGCCGCTGGTGCGTTGCTGCAACCGGTACTCGCAGATTGCCTGGCTGATCGCCAGCACGTGGTGCTCATTGAAGGTGTTCTGGAACGAGGAGCCGCGGTGGCCGGAGGTACCGAATGCGACCTGTTGTGCAGCGCACTCGGGGTCGGGCAGGCCGGTGTAATAGGCACTGACCAGGCGCGGCACATCGACCAGCGCCGACAGCGGTGCGGGTTGGCCCGCCAGTGGATCGATCTTCATGCCAGCCTCTGCTGTCGGTAGCGCCGGATCAGGGCATTGGTCGAACTGTCGTGGGCCAGCTCCTGTGCGTGCTCCGGCGCCAGTTCGGCGATGATGCGCTGCGCCAGCACTTTCCCCAGTTCGACGCCCCACTGGTCGAAGGAATCGATGTCCCAGATCACGCCCTGCACGAAGACGCTATGCTCGTAGAGGGCGATCAGCTGACCCAGCGTGTGCGGCGTCAGGCGCGGCGCCAGGATGGTATTGGTGGGACGATTGCCGGCACAGGTGCGCCACGGCTGCGCAACGTCATCCTGCTGCCCCGCCATGCCGGCGCTGCCGAAGGCCAGCGCCTCGGTTTGCGCCAGCAGGTTCGCCAGCAGCATGTCTTGCTGCCGGCCGAGCGGCGCCAGCGGCTGGCAAAAGGCAATGAAATCGCACGCCACCGGCCGCGTGCCCTGATGCAGCAACTGATAGAACGAATGCTGACCGTTGGTACCCGGCTCACCCCAGCAGATCGGCGCCGTCGCCACGCCCACCGGCGCGCCGGCACGCGTCACATGCTTGCCATTGCTCTCCATCGTCAGTTGCTGCAGGTACGCCGGGAAGCGCTTCAGATAGTGGGCATAGGGCAGCACGGCGACGCTTTCGATGCCGAGGAAATTGGTGTTCCATACGGCCAGCAAGGCCATCAGCAAGGGCAGGTTGTGCTGCGGCGGCGCCTGGCGGAAATGCTGATCCATCGCATGAAAACCCGCCAGCATGGCGCGGAAACTGGCTTCGCCAATCGCCAGCATGGTCGACAGGCCGATCGCCGAATCGGTCGAATAGCGCCCGCCCACCCAGTCCCAGAACACGAACATGTTAGCCGGATCGATGCCGAACCCGGCTACCCCGTCGGTATTTGACGAAACCGCGACGAAGTGGCGTTTGATTGCCGCCTCGTCCTTGAAATGCGCCAGGCACCAGGCGCGCGCAGCCTGCGCGTTGGTCAGGGTCTCCTGCGTTTTGAAGCTCTTGGAGCAGACGATGAACAGTGTCTCGCCCGGGTCCAGTGCGCGCGTGACTTCGGCGAAGTCGGCGCCGACGACGTTGGAGATGGATCCGGAGTGCAGCTCGCGCCGGCTGTAGTGGCGCAACGCTTCGTAGGTCATCACCGGCCCCAGGTCGGAGCCGCCGATGCCGATGTTGACGATGTTTTTGATCTCCCGGCCATCGTGGCCACGCCAGTCGCCGCAGCGTACCGCTTCGGCGAAAGCGGCCATCTGCGCCAGCACCGCCTGCACCTGCGGCACCACGTCGGCGCCCTCGGTGACGATCCTGGTACCGGCCGGCGCGCGCAGTGCCACATGCAATGCTGCCCGCTGCTCGGTGGTGTTGATCGGCTGCCCGTCGAACATCGCCGCAATCCGCTCGGCGACGCCACAGTCGCGCGCCAGCTGCTGCAACAGCAGCATGGTCTCGTCAGTGACGCGGTTCTTGGAATAGTCCAGGTACAGGTCGAGACCCTCCGCCACCAGGCGTTCGCCTCGAAGTGGATCATCGGCGAACAACTGACGCAGATGCAGGGTGCCGATGCGCCGCTGGTGCGCGGCCAGCGCCTGCCATGCCGGTCGCTCGGTCAGGGGCACGCTCTGGCCGACGGCGTCAAGGGCCATCCCGCTCATCGGCCGCTACCGCCCTGCTTCAAGGCTGCGCGCTTGCCGTCGATCAGTTGCAACAGCTCCTGCCACGACTTGGCGAAGGATGCGGCTCCCTCGTGCTGCAGTTGCTGCGCCAGCGCCGTAAGATCGATCCCGGCCGCACTGAAGGCGGCCAGCGTCGTGGTGGCGTCGCCGCCATCGGCCGGCATGCTGCCGCTGACCACACCATGGTCGGCAAAGGCCAGCAATGTCTTTTCCGGAATCGTATTGACGGTGTTGGGCGCGGCCAGCGCCTGCAGATACATTACGTCGGACGCCGCCTTGTCCTTGGTACCGGTGGACGCCCACAACAAGCGTTGCGGCTGTGCACCCGCTTCGGCCAAGTGGCGCCACCGTGGCGAGGCCAGCAACGCGCGATAGGCATGGTAGGTCTGTCGTGCCACGGCGATGCCGAGCCGGTTGCGCAAATCATCCGGCACCAGGTCGGCCACCGCCACATCCCAGCGGCTCACGAACAGCGACGCCACCGAGCCCACGACCGGGTCGCGCCCGGCGGCAATGCGGCGCTCGATACCGCGCAGATACGCCTCGGCCGCAGCCTGGTACTGCTCGCACGAAAACAGGAGCGTGACGTTGACTGGCACGCCGGCGAAGATCGATTCCTCGATCGCCGGCAAGCCGGCCGGGGTGCCGGGGATCTTGATGAACAGATTGGGCCGCGCTGCCTGCGTATGCAGCCGGGCCGCCACCTGTATCGTGCCTGCCGTGTCGTCAACCAGCAGGGGCGAGACTTCCAGCGATACCCAGCCATCAACGCCATCGGTGTCATCGAAATCCGGACGGAACAGGTCAGCCGCTCGACGCAGATCCTCCAGCGCCAGGTCGAAGAACAGCGCCTCGCTGCTCCGATCCGAACCCGCAGCGGCGGCGATGGCCTCGTCATAGAGTGGGGTGCCAGCCAGCGCATGCTGATAAATGGTGGGGTTGGAGGTCAGGCCGGTGACGGCCAGTTCACGCCGGTAGCGTGCCAGCGTACCGTCGTCGAGCAGGCCCCGCGTGATGTTGTCGAGCCACAGGCTCTGGCCCATTTCGTGCAGGTTGATTGCGGCATTCATGATGTCTAATTGCTCCTCATTGTTGGGGCGGACCGCGCGGCGTCGCGCAGGCGCACCGCGTCGAAATCGAGCAGCGCGCCGATCGTCTCAAGCGTGATGTCGGGCTCGCACCAGGCCGCGTCGCGCGCGGCCAGCGCATAATGACCCTGGCGCGGGAACACGGTCGTCACCCGCTGCCCCCACTGGCGCTTGAAGGCGTCGAGCAGGCGCGGCTTGTCATCGACCAGAATATAATGGCGGGCCGGAAAACGTTGCTCTACTTCGGCCAGCATCGATTCCTTGTGGATGTAGATCAGCACGCGCCCACCGGTGGCCTGCCACAGGCCAGCGCGCTCGATCTTTCGCGGCTGGAACACAACGTCGCCGTCCGAGAGCATCACGGTGGTGCCAGATACGTCCAGATGAGCGACGACGTCGAGGGCGCGTGGATACAAGCGTGCTGCGAAGGGATAGTCGAGCAGGTACGCCGACATGCGCAACAGGCGCATGTCGGCAACGTCCTGATTGCGGTAACGCTGCAGCGCGCCGAGGTAATCGGCATAGCCCATTTCGCTGCGCAGCTGCTCGAATAACGCCCAGTAATGGTCGCTGCTGGCGGCGCCGAATTGTTCTTGCAGGTGCATGCGCAGGTCCAGCTGCACGCGGTCATTGTCAAGCAGCGTATTGTCGCAATCGAGCAGGAACACGATGTCGTCTGGCTCGCGCATGCCGCTCATTCCTCGGCGGGCGGTGTGGGCGGTGTGGACGGTGTGGGCGGTGTGGGCGGTGCCGGCGGCACGGGCACCGCCGCACGTTCCTGGTGTCCACCGAAACCGTGGCGCATGGCCGAGAGCAGCTTGTCGCCATAATCGGCATTGCCGCGCGAACTGAAGCGCGCAAACAGGGCGGCACTCAGGATCGGTGCCGGTACCGCTTCATCGATCGCAGCGGCCAGGGTCCAGCGCCCTTCGCCAGAGTCCGAGACGCGCCCGGCATAGCCGGCCAGCGCCGGATCGCGCAGTAGCGCCGCTGCGCTGAGGTCGAGCAGCCAGGACCCGATGACGCTGCCGCGTCGCCACAGTTCAGCGATTTCCGGCAGGTCGAGTTCATACTGATAGAACTCGGGATTGGTCATCGGCGCCGTTTCGGCGTCGCTGGCAACGGGTTGGCTGCCGGCGTTGGCCTGCTGCAGGATATTGAATCCCTCGGCGTAGGCGCCCATGAGCCCATACTCGATGCCGTTATGAACCATCTTCACGAAGTGACCGGCACCGTGCGGGCCGCAGTGCAGATAACCTTGGTCGGCGCTGCTGTCGGCGCGTTGTGCATCGGCCCGTCCCGGCGTCGGCGCTGCCGCCGCACTGCCCGGCGCCAGCGTGGCGAACAGGGGTCTCAGGTGCGCCACCACCGCCGGTTCGCCACCAATCATCAGGCAATAGCCACGATCGAATCCCGCCACGCCACCGCTGGTGCCGACATCGACATAGTGCAGTTGCCGCGCCTGCAGTTCTGCGGCACGCCGGATGTCATCGCGATAATAGGAATTGCCGCCATCGACGATGATGTCGCCCGCCACCAGCAACGGCGTGAGCGATGCCAGCACCGCATCGACGGCACCGGCCGGCACCATCAGCCAAACCACGCGTGGCTGCTCGAGACCGGCAACCAGTTCTTTTAGCGTCGGCACCGCGCTCACGCCGGTGCCGCTGATGGCGATCCGCGCCGCTTCATGCGTGTCGTAGGCGACGCATTGGTGTCCACCGCCGCTCAGCCTGCGCACCATGTTGGCACCCATCCGGCCGAGCCCGATCATTCCGAATTGCATCGTTCACCTCACTCATCAGCGCTCGCGATCGGGCGTGCACGACCGTTGCCCTGCGCCGAAAACCCTGCCCGCACTGTGATACCCGCAGCACGACGAATGTGCGTGTCCTAGCCGTAGCGGTCTGTGCGCAGGCACACATAGGGCCGGCTAGTTTCTTGATTGAACTCCTGCTCATCTGGCATGTCAGAAAGCCTACTAGGACGGCCGACGAAATCAATCATGCGCAGCGGTTGTGCATGGCCGACCACTCGATTGCTGATGGCGAGGACGCGACATCTCATGCTGCAGAGTTTAAAGAATCTCGCGGGCGTTGCCGTCGAAGGCAGCGATGGCGCCATCGGTCGAATCGTCGATCTTTATTTCGACGACCAGGCATGGACGATCCGGTTCCTGCTGGTAGAAACGGGCGACTGGCTCAAAGGCCGCAAGGTACTCATTTCACCAATGGCGACCGGTGAACCGGACCGCGGCCGAGGCTTGCTGCCGGTCTCGGTCACGCGCGAGCAGGTCAGCAAGAGTCCCGACATCGACATCCACAAGCCGGTCTCGCGGCAGCACGAGACCGAGAACTATGCCTACTACGGCTATCCGGGTCACTGGGGCGGGACCGGAATCTGGGGCAAAGGCTTGGCGCCCAGGATGACGGTCGCAGGCGGCACGCTGGTGCCTGAAGCGGCGCCTCAGGAGGACGAGGTCGCCCAGGCGCAGGCGGACGCACTGCGGCAACGCGGCGATGATCCGCATCTGCGAAGCGCCCGGGCGATGATCCGGTATCACCTCCGTGCGAACGATGGCGAGATCGGGCACGTCGACGGGATGATCATCGACGACGAGACCTGGGCCCTGCGCTATTTCATCGTCAACACCAGCGATTGGTGGATCGGCCACCAGGTGCTCGTCGCTCCTTCCTGGATCGACGACATCAGTTGGCTCGACGCGGCCGTGTCGGTCGATCTCAGCCGCGAAGCCATCAAGCGCGCTCCGCCGTACGATGCTGACGCGCCGCCCGATCGCGAGCAGGAACGGCGCATTCACGAACACTACGCCCGGCCAGGTTACTGGTCCGAGCGCGCCTGAGTGTGCGTCGCGCGATGTGCCGTTTTCATCGCCCGGCACGAAACCGCGTCACCTCCGATCCTTGCAAAGGAAACACCATGAACAGCACCCCGAAATTCACCGCCTTGCCAACCTTTACGCGGCACCCGGTCGTTGTCGTCTCGCTGACGGCCGCGATGTCATTTGGCATGATTGACCAGGTCTGGGCAGCGCCGCCGGCGCCCGCTGATTCCGCGGCGGGCACGCCGACCGCGGCAAGTGCCACGGCCGACGCCAAGTCGGCAAAGAAGTGCTCGAGTGATCTGCGTGACTTCGACGCGCAGATGCAAAAAGACGGTTACTGGCTTCGCGGCGCCGGCTATGGGTATGGCTACGGCTACCCGATGGGTGGATACGGCTATAACTACAACTACGACGAAAGCAGGCCAGCGCCGATGGGCGCCGAACACACGTTGGCCGCGACCAGCTACTGGCGGGCACGACCGGGCTACGAAGTCCGTACCCTTCTCGCCTCTGCGAAGATTCTTGCCGAACGCGGCCAGCAGCAGGCCTGCGAGACACTGCTTGGCGCGACGCGCGATGTCTATTCTCGCTATGCAGCGGATCTGCGCAACGGTAACGTGCCGCGCGCCGACGTATCGCGCTGGCGCAAAGAGCAGCTCGCCGGCGCCCAACCGATCAGTGGCACGACCTCCTATCGGTCGGACCAGCTGATCGGCACCGGCGTCTTCAGCCAGCGCGGCGACGATCTGGGCAATGTCGAGGATCTCGTGATGAGTCCGAAGACGGGCAAGATCGCCTATCTCGTCCTCAGTCGAGGCGGCTTCCTCGGCATCGGCGAAAAGTACGTTCCTGTGCCCTGGGAAGATTTCAAGGTGACGGCCGATACCAACATGCTGGTGCTCGACACGACGAAGACCGTCATGGACGCGGCGCCCAGGGTGAAGGAAGACCAGTTCTCGCCGCGCGGCGACTTTGCGCAGCAGAGCCAGAAGGTCAACAGTTACTGGAAAGAGCACTTCGCCAAATAGACGGAAATCGCCTCGAGACGGCTTGCCGGAAGCGGTACGCCAACTCAAGCGTGCAACGCGAACCTTTTTTGGACATCTTCGCCCACGCGAACGAAGGCGATTCCCACTGCTTGTCTCTCATGTCCGAGAGGGAAACCCGGTTTTCATCGAATTTCTTTTTCACTCTGCGGGATACTTTTCAGCCTCACCCCAAGGTGATCGCAGATCGGAGTACACGGTATGACGACTAACGGTGTTGGTGCCTCACCGCGCATTGGCATAGCTAAAGCACTTGACAAAGCCAGTCCAATCCAAAAAAACAGTTCAACCTATTTTTTAACCTGGAAGGCATCGACTGCGACGCAGTCGGCTCCTTTCACTCCCCGGCCTGAAGGCCGTGGTTTCTTGGAGAAATTGATGAAAGCACTCTTCAGCATGAGCATCCTGGTCATCCTTGCTAGCGCACCGGTCTTGGGGAACGCGCAGCCGACGAATCCGTTGCCGAAAAAGGCGATCGCACAGACGTCCTGCAAGGAATATCTGGAAATGGATGAGGTGATCAAGCCGAAGTTCATCTTCTATACGGCGGGCTACTCGTATCGCGGAAAGTCCGTTTCGCCGACATTGGACGTCGTCGGCGTCGACAAGATGAAGCCGGTGATAGACGAATATTGTCGTGTTCACCTCACGGCATCGGCTTATCAAAAGGTAATGGAGGAAAGCATGACTTCCGAGAAGACGAACAAGTAGTCGGAAGCGTCGGTATCACATCTCAGGTGGCGTGGTGGCGTTGACCTAGCTGAACAATCGAACCAAGCCGGACGTCGGACCACTGGCTACGAGGATCAACGCATCCAACTTCTTGCTGCCCGACATGGACACGGCTTACAGCACGTCCGTCGGATGATGGCGCAAAAATAAAGAGTGCACGCGGAGCCGATTGCAACTTGCTTCAAAACTGCATCGACTTTCGACCGACTGCCCTATGTGTCTTTCCGCACATTGCCAATCACACGTTACCAACTATATTTGTACAAACAGATAAGCGCGGTGCAGCGAAGTTTAATATTGAAAAAATCGTTTTCTCGCCATGCAGGCTAGCGTCCAAGGACAGCGTTGCTTGGCCGTCCAGCCTGCCCGTATCGAAACCGAAAAGAGGTGTCGCATGAACCTGCTTTCATCGTTATTTACCGGCTCCATCGTTGCAGCAACCGCTGCCGTGGCCTGTGGCACACTCCACGCCCAGGGCAGCGCGGCACCAGCGGTTTTGGCGCCGGCAATCCCGCCGCTCGTCCGTCTGGATCCGACCGAACTACGAGGACATCCTACCTTGGCAAAAGGATGCTGGGTATGGCTTTTCCCGAAGAAAAATTATAAAGGGTCCGGCGACATTGCAATCTCCGGACCAGTCGATGTGCGATCCCTGCATACGCCGCTCGGCCTGGATTGGAAACAGAAGACCGAAAGCGTGATTGTGGGACCAAAGGCAACCGTAACAGTCTTCGAGACTGAAAATTTTGGTGACCGACAGGCAGTGTTCAAGCCTAGTACACGCATCCTGAACATGCGGAAGAAACTGCGGTTCACGCAATCGATCGATTCGCTCAAGGTTGCCTGTCCCGCCTGAACGCACCGACTGATTTAGAAGGCGCTCTAGAACGGGTCGCCGCAGCCGGACCGGCTGGAACGATCTGAATGTCCAGTCCGTAAGATTTTGATCGGATTGGAGATCGACAGGATGATACCTGCTTATATATGAACGACAAGCACAGCAGTCTGGCGCCACCGACGTCAAGCAAGGTTCCCGAAGTCGTCTTCGGGTTCTGGGTCATCAAGATCGCCGCTACAACGCTCGGCGAAACGGGCGGCGACTGGGTTTCCATGTCGCTCAAACTCGGCTATCTGGTTGGCTCGGCAATCTTCGCCGTGATTTTCATCGCTTTGGTGTGGAGTCAGGTAAAGGCCGAGCATTTTCGACCGATCCTGTATTGGGCCACGATCGTGGCCACGACCACGCTGGGCACGACGCTGGCCGATTTCGCCGACCGATCGGTTGGCCTTGGCTACCCTGGCGGAGTTGCCATCGTCACCGTTTTACTGGCAGCGAGCCTCGCGATCTGGTACTGGAGCGAGGGCACGGTCTCCGTGCAGAGCATCACCCGGCCGAAGGTCGAGTGGTTCTACTGGGTGACGATCCTTTTCTCGCAGACCCTCGGCACTGCGCTGGGCGACTGGATGGCGGGATCCGATCGAGGCGGCCTTGGTTTTGGTTACGAGGTCGGTGCACTGGTTTTCGGTGCGGGCCTGATTGCTGTGGCGGGCGTGTACTTCTGGACGCGTGTTTCGCACACGCTGCTGTTCTGGCTCGCGTTCGTTCTCACGCGCCCGCTCGGCGCCACGTTGGGCGATCTGCTCGACAAGCCGGTTGCGGCTGGCGGCCTGCACCTGAGCCGGCTTTATGCTTCGCTGGTTCTGCTCGCCTTCATCGCCGCCTGCATTTATTTCATTCCACAGCGCCCGGCTCCCGCATCCTCGGGCCACGGCTGAATTCGCGAAGCCCCAACCGAACAAGCTGCCGGTCCGCCCGATACTGCAACTGCTCGCACTGACGGTGTTTTTCGCGTCTTGGCAGGGGCAAGCGGCAATGGCCGATGAAACCAAAATCTTTGAATGGCGGGACGCGCAGGGGGTATCGTCCTATGCGCAGACCCCGCCCCCGCCGGGAACGCAAGGCTTAACCAGCTTCGAAGTCAACACCAGGACCTTAACCCCCGCGCAAAGGGCTGCAGCCAAGGCGCACCTTGCGCAGATTGACGCAGTGGCGCAGGCCGATTCGGCGCGATTCCGGGCGCAGGTTGCCGCTGCGAACCAGGCTGTGGACCGTGCCCTGCGATCACTTTCGCAGGCTGAGCGCGCAGCCCGTGCAGCGCGCGCTCCGCATGCCGGTGAACGGATCGGCAACGCCGGCGGTGGTTCGCGCCTTCGGTCCGACTATTTCGATCGCCAGAAGCACCTTGAAAGCGCGATTGAGGAAGCCAGAGCCAGGGTCGCTGAAGCTTACCGCCAGCGCAGCCGCATCATGCCTTGAGCGATTTCTGATGGGCGGGATTGGGAGACGACAACCGCTATCTCTCTATCTCTATTTATGCGGCTCAACGCACAGACCTTGCAGGTCTACCAGGAATAGCTTGAAATGATCGCTCCGCCTGTCACGACCAGCCGTACAGATCCGTCTAATGAGACGCCGCTCCGCCTCGAATTTCGCGCCGCGCATTTGAAGAAAGAATGAGATGAGCAAGAAAAGCGACCAGCCGGCCGTGAGCCTCGACGATTTATCGATTTCAAAAAAAGACTACAAGGAGAATCTGCACAAACTGCAAGTCGAACTGGTCAAGCTGCAACGGCACTTCATCCAATGCAATGACAAGATCCTGATCATCCTCGAAGGCCGCGATGCGGCCGGCAAGGACGGTACGATCAAGCGCATCGTGCAGCATCTGAGTCCGCGTGAAACCCGCGTGGTGGCGCTCGGCAAGCCCTCGGACCGTGACCGCAGCTCCTGGTACTTCCAGCGCTATGTGGCGCAATTACCAGCGGCGCAGGAGCTGGCGATCTTCAACCGCAGTTGGTATAACCGCGCCGGGGTCGAGCGCGTGATGGGGTTTTGCAACGTCGATGAATATGAAGAATTCATGGGCTCCGTCTCCAGCTTCGAGAACATGCTGATCCGCTCGGGCGTGAAACTCTTCAAATACTATCTGGATATCAGCAAGGCTGAGCAGACGCTGCGTCTGAACGACCGGAAAACCGATCCTCTCAAGCAGTGGAAAATCAGTCCGATCGACGACGTGGCAATCAAGAACTGGAAAGCCTACAGCCGGGCTCGCAACGAGATGCTGGCGCGTACCCATCACCCGGCAGCACCGTGGACG
>JACMRD010000174.1 GCA_014376645.1 Herminiimonas sp.
GTGTGCAGCTTTTTCAGCATGGCCATGAAATCGTCGGACGGTTTCGTCGCGCTCGAGCGCAGAATCAGGTTGTGCGAGCCGCCGGCGTTGCCGGTGGTGGTCATGCCGAGCTTGCGCGCCGAATAGGTCGACAGGAAGTAACCCTGCACGACGCCGTCCTTGACAACGTCACGCCGCGAGGTTTTCACGCCTTCTTCATCGAACGGGGCCGAGCCGACCGCACCCGGGACATGCGGGTCTTCCACCACCTGTATGTGGGATGGAAAAACCTGCTTGCCCAGCGTATCGAGCAGGAAGGTCGACTTGCGATACAGCGCACCGCCCGAGATCGCTTGCACGAAAGCGCCCAACAATCCCACCGCCAGCGGCGCTTCGAACAGGACTGCGCACTTGCGGGTATCGAGCTTGCGCGCATTCAGGCGCGCCAGGGCGCGCTGCGCGGCATAGATGCCGATCGCCTCGGGCGCCGACAGATGATCCGGATTGCGGGTCGAGGAATACCAGTCGTCGCGCTGCATGTTGGCGCCCTTGCCGGCGATCGGCGCGACCGAAATGGTGTGGCGCGAATACGGATAGCCGCCGACAAACCCGCGCGAATTGGCGGAGATGAAATGCGATTGCTGGGCGTAGACGCTGGCGCCCTCGCTGTTGGTGATGCGCTTGTCGACCGCGAAGGCAGCCGCTTCGCCACGCTTGGCCAGTTCCACTGCCGCTTCGGTCGAAATCGTCCACGGGTAGTACAACTGCAGATCGCGCGGCGTCATTTCCAGCGTGTCCGGGTCGGGCAGCCCGGCGCAATCGTCCTCGGCGGTGAAGCGGGCGATGTTGTAGGCGGCCTCGACCGTGTCCTTCAATGCCTGCTGCGAAAAATCCGAGGTACTGGCATTGCCGCGCCGGGTATGGCGTTCGGCGCCGAGGTAGACCGTTACCCCCATGCCCTTGTCCTTGTTCTGCTCGATCGTCTCGATCTGGCCCTTGCGCACGCTCACCGCCAGGCCGCTGCCCTCGCTGATCTGGACCGCCGCCTCCGAGGCTCCGAGGGCTTTGGCATAGCGCAGCACGTCGGCCGCCAGCTCGTTGAGTTGATCGGATGTATGGATAAACACGGACTCGCTCATCGTCTGCTTTGTCGGGGTAGCCGTTAAAGCAGGTATCATAGCAGTCGTTCAAAGAATGACTCATCACCGAGTTCAATATCATGCCAAATCCGAACCGGGGAGCCTGCGGCTTCCAATCCAGCGAGTTCGAACAGGAATACGAGCGCCCCTCCAAGTCCGAATTGAAACGCCAGAGCACTGCCCTACAAAAGCTCGGCCAGGACCTGATCGACGAACCGCGCGACCGCGTCAAGCGCGTGCCGATGCCGGAAGACGTGCGCGACGCCATCCTCGAATGCCAATTGATCAAGGATCACGAAGGGCGCCGCCGCCAGTTGCAATACGTCGGCAAAAAAATGCGCACCCTCGACGAAGCCGAGATCGCCATTATCCAGAAAACCATCGACAGCTGGCGTGGTCTGTCCAAGTCCGACACCGCCGCCATGCATGCGTTGGAACGCCGGCGCGACAAGCTGTTGGTCGACGACCAAGCCCTGACCGACCTGCTGGCGCAGCATCCGCAGCTCGACGGGCAGCACCTGCGCACCCTGATCCGTAATGCGCGCAAGGAACAGGCCGAGATCAAGCCGCCAAAAGCCTACCGCGAGATCTTCCAGATCTTGAAGCAATTGCAGCCGAAGACAGCCGCAGCAGCCGAAGCCGGGTTCGATGACAACGAGTCCGACGACGACCATGGCGATGATGACCAATCTGCAGCCGACGAGCACGACGATGACAGCGCCCGCCGCTGACGCACGCCTGCGCATCGGGCTGGTCTCGGTGTCCGACCGCGCCTCGGCCGGGGTCTACCAGGACCAGGGCATACCGGCGCTGCAAGCCTGGTTCGAATCGGCGCTCACCACGCCGTGGGAAATCGTCACCCGCCTGATTCCCGACGAGCGCCCCGCCATCGAGCGCGCCCTGACCGAACTGGTCGACGACGAGCACTGCCACCTGGTGCTGACCACCGGCGGCACGGGTCCCGCGCGACGCGACGTCACGCCGGAAGCAACGCTGGCAGTGGCCACCAAGGAAATGCCGGGTTTTGGCGAACAGATGCGCCAGATCAGTTTGCGTTTCGTGCCGACGGCGATCCTGTCACGCCAGATCGCCGTCATCCGCGAAACTGATGACCATGCCGCACTGATCCTGAACCTGCCCGGTCAGCCGAAATCGATCAAGGAAACGCTTGAAGGATTGAGAGATGCCGATGGCGGGCAACTGGTCGCCGGCATCTTCGCCGCGGTCCCGTACTGCATCGACCTGATCGGCGGCCCGTACATCGAAACCCACGACGCTGTCTGCAAGGTGTTCCGCCCCAAGTCGGCCCTGCGCGTCAAACCAACCTGAAGCCACGACATGAACGCACCCCTGCTGGAAGCGATCGAGATTGAAACCGCACCGGACCCGGACATGGCCGTCATCTGGATGCATGGCCTGGGCGCCGACGGCGGCGACTTCGTGCCGATCGTGCAGGAGCTTGAACTGACCGATTGCCCGCCGATCCGCTTCATCTTCCCGCATGCGCCGACCATGCCGGTGACCGTCAACAACGGTTACGTCATGCGCGCCTGGTATGACATCCTGGGAACCGATCTGGTGCGTCGCGAGGACGAAGCCGGCCTGCGCGCCTCGGAAGCCGCCATCGGCCGCTTGATCGCGGCCCAGGTCGCACGCGGCATCCCGAGCGAGCGCATCATCCTGGCGGGATTTTCCCAAGGTTGCGCGATGACGCTGCAGGTGGGATTACGCTATCCGGAGAAGCTCGGCGGCCTGTTGTGCCTGTCGGGTTACCTGCCGCTGGCCGGCAGCGCCGCGGCCGA
>JACMRD010000175.1 GCA_014376645.1 Herminiimonas sp.
AACGACCACGAAGCTGCCAAGGACGACATGCGGCGCAACATCGACGCCTGGTGGCCGGCAATCGTTGCCGGCGCCGAGGCGATCGTCATGACCGCTTCGGGCTGCGGCGCGATGGTCAAGGACTATGCGCACCTGCTGGCGAATGACCCGGCCTATGCCGACAAGGCGGCGCAGGTATCGGCCCTGACGCGTGACCTGAGCGAAATTCTGCCCGCGTTCGAAACGCAACTGCAGCAGCGCCTGCAGGGCAAGGTACACAAGCGGGTCGCCTATCATCCGCCCTGCACCCTGCAGCACGGGCAGCAGATCCGCGGCAAGGTCGAGGGCGTGCTGCGGGCCGTCGGCGTCGATGTCACATTGTGCGCCGACAGCCACATCTGCTGCGGCTCGGCCGGTACCTATTCGGTGCTGCAGCCGGCCCTTTCGTATCAGCTGCGCGACAACAAACTGGCCAACCTCCAGGCCGGCAAGCCCGATGAAATCGTCTCGGCCAACATCGGCTGCCTGACCCACCTGCAGTCTGGTACCGACACGCCGGTGCGGCACTGGATCGAGCTGATCGACGGTGCGCTGACGGCGCACCAGGCGCCAGCGCCAGCGCTGACGGATGCCTGATCCGCGCCAGCCATGATCAACACCTTCGCCGTGCTGCTGGTCTTCCAGACGCTGGGCGAAGGTCTGGCCTATGCCCTGTCGCTGCCGATTCCGGGGCCGGTGATCGGCATGCTGCTGCTGTTCCTGTATCTGATCCTCAATAGTGAAGCGGTCCAGCAGCTGGCGCCGACTTCGCTTGAATTGCTGAAACACCTGTCGCTGCTGTTCGTGCCGGCCGGCGTAGGCATCATGGTGCACGCGCAGCGGATCGCCGCTGAATGGATGCCGATCATGGTGTCGCTGGTCGCCAGCACCGTGATCTCGATCGCAGTCACGGCCTTCGTGGTGCGGTTGCTGCAGAAGCCAGCACCGCCCGTCGCCGAGGAACCCGGTCCACCGCCATGACGCCGAAACTCAACGCCATCTGGGTCTACCTGTCGGCCTCGCCGCTGCTCGGCCTGACTGCGACGCTGCTGGCTTATCAGCTGGCCTACGCGCTGTATGCCCGCTCCAGGTTCAATCCGCTGGTCAATCCGGTGGCCATTTCCGTCGGCGTGCTGGTCCTCATCCTGAGCGTTACAGGCACGCCCTACCAGACCTATTTCGACGGTGCGCAGTTCGTCCATTTCCTGCTGGGCCCGGCCACCGTGGCGCTGGCCATTCCGCTCTATCAGCAACTGGAAAAATTGCGGCGCAACTGGCTCGCTTTCCTGCTCGGATCGCTGGCCGGCAGCGCTGCCGCAGTGGTCACCGCCATGGGCGTGGGCAAGCTGTTGGGCGCGTCACCAGCCACCATCCTGTCGTTGGCGCCGAAGTCGGTGACCACGCCGATCGCGATGGGAATTTCGGAAAAGATCGGCGGCCTGCCGTCGCTGACTGCCGTGCTGGTCATTGCCACCGGCATCCTCGGGGCGGTCGTGGCGCGTGGCATCCTGAACCTGATGCGCATCGGTGATGCCAGTACGCGCGGGTTTGCGCTCGGCGTGACCGCGCACGGGATCGGTACCGCCCGCGCCTTTCAGGTCAGCCAGGAGATGGGCGCCTTTGCCGGCCTTGCCATGGGCATGTCCGGCGTCCTGACGGCGGTGCTGCTGCCTCTGGCGCTGAAACTGGCTGAATTTTTCTGAGTGGATCCATTCGTAGCTTCTTTAGCCAGGTTATCCAAAAATCAAAATCAGCTAATCTTTCTCTATATGCCAAGCCCGAAGAACGGTGTGGCTTCCCCCACAGCGACTCGGCTTACCAAAAGTGGCTCTAGACGCCCAGCAAGGTTTCGATGTCGGCCGTCAGTTCTTCCGGTTTGGTCGTCGGCGCATAACGCTTGAAGACCGTGCCATCTTTCTTCACGAGGAACTTGGTGAAGTTCCAC
>JACMRD010000176.1 GCA_014376645.1 Herminiimonas sp.
AGACGATTCGACGCGCGCTAGCCGCGCGGGTGATGCATGGCGTGCAGGGTTTTCAGGCGTTCGCGCGCGACGTGGGTATAGATCTGGGTCGTCGAAATATCGGCATGCCCGAGCAGCAGTTGCACGACCCGCAGATCGGCGCCGTGATTCAGCAGATGGGTGGCGAAGGCGTGGCGCAACGTATGCGGCGACAGCGGCGCATGGATGTCAGCCTTGAGTGCATGCTTTTTGACCAGGGTCCAGAACATCTGGCGCGTCATCGCCGCCCCACGCGCCGTGACGAACAGCGCGTCGGCGACCTGCGCGCCGAGGATGGCACCACGCGCCTCCTGCAGGTAACGCTCGATCCAGGCGCGCGCCTCGGCACCGAACGGCACCAGCCGAGTCTTGCTGCCCTTGCCGGTGATGCGCAACACGCCTTCGTTCATGCCGACCTCCACCGATTTCAGATCGACCAGTTCCGACACCCGCAGGCCGCTGGCATACATCACCTCCAGCATGGTGCGGTCGCGTAGACCGAGCGGCGTCGTCACGTCCGGCGCCGCCAGCAAGGCCTCGACCTGCGCCTCGCTCAAGGTCTTGGGAAAACGCGGCGCCTGCTTGGCTGACTTGAGCCGCAGGCAGGGATCAACCGAAAGCAGGTTCTGGCGCAGCGCATGTTGATAGAAGCGCTTGAGCACCGCCAGCCGCCGGTTCGACGAGGCCGGCCGCGTGGTGGCGTGGCGGGCGGCAAAATAGCCGTTGAGGTCATCGGCCGTGGCGCCCAGCAGCTCCTTGCTGCGCTCCCGTTGCAGCCAGTCGGCAAACATCTGCAGATCGCGGCGGTAGGCATCCAGCGAATTTTTTGCCAGTCCATCTTCCAGCCACAGGGTGTCGCAGAATTCATCGATGCGCGCACCGCCGGCTGTGGTAGACGGCAGGGATGCCGGACGTGCCCCGGTCATGCGTAGCCTTCGACGCCTTCGTGGCGCAGCAGCCAGCGTTTGACGCCGAGGTGGAAACCGTTCTCGTCATCGTGATGGGAAAATCCACCCAGCCCGGCGGCCGCCGTAACCCGGTGACACGGTATGACCAACGGAAACCAGTTTGCGCCGCAGGCCTGCCCGACCGCACGCGGGGCAGAACCAACCCGGCGCGCGACGTCGCCGTACGTCAGCACCGCCCCGCGTGGAATGGCGGCGATCGCCGCCCACACTGTTTGCTGGAAAGCCGTACCGACACTGGCCAGCGGCAAGCTGAAGCGGAAATCGGGATCCTCGAGGTAGCGTTGCAGTTGGCCGGCGACCAGTTCCGAAAAGCTGTCGCGCGGCGCCTGCAGCGCGAACGACGGTGGCAGATACACCATCTCGCACAAGGCGCCGGCATCGCTGCGGATACCGACCGCGCCAAAGGGTGCTGACACAATGGAGGAAAAATGCGTTGCACTGAAATTGTTCATGCACACAGGATAAAACAAAGAGGCGCATCTTGCGAGGCGCCTCGAATGACTGCTGTGGTGTCCGGGCGTCGCTTGATGATTTCTACGACTGCTCCCGACGCCTGTCTCCGGCCCGGTATCTGTACCGCGTTTTTGCCTGTCTCCTCCAAACCTTGCACGCCGAAGGCAATTTGCCTGTGGCCAATCCATAACGACAGCGTGTTGCGCCGGATCGCCGATCCGCCCGGCGCCGTCTTACTTGTAGATCAGGTCCGGCAGGAACATCGTGATCTGCGGAACGTACGTGATCAGCACCAGGAAGCCGAGCATCGTCAGCAGCCACGGCAGGACCGCCACAGTGAGCTCGCTGATCCCCATCTTGGTAATGCCGGACGCCACATACAGGTTCAGTCCGACCGGCGGATGGCACATGCCGACCTCCATGTTGACAACCATGATGATGCCGAAGTGGACCGGATCGATGCCCAGCTTCATGGCAACCGGAAACAGGATCGGCGCCATGATCAGCACGATCGAGGATGGTTCCATCACGTTACCGGCCAACAGCAACAAGACGTTCACCACCAGCAGGAAGGTCACGACACCAAAGCCCTTGTCGAGAATCCAGCCGGCCATCGCCTGCGGAATGCCTTCACTGGTCATCAGGAACGAGAACAGCACGGCATTGGTAATGATGTAGAGCAGCATGGCCGACATCGCCGCCGAATCCAGCAGCACCCGCGGCACCTTGTTCCAACCCATGTCCTTGTAGACGAACACGGCCACGATGAAGGCGTACACGGCGGCCATGGCGGCGGCTTCGGTCGGCGTGAATACGCCGGTATAGATGCCGCCCATGACGATGACGATCAACAGCAGTCCCCAGGCGCTTTTGCGAAAAGCGCTCAGCCGCTCACTCCAGGTCGCTTTCGGCAAGCGCGGATAGCCGTGCTTGCGCGCCAGGTACCAGGTCGTCAGGCCCAGGAAAAAAGCCAGCATCAGGCCCGGTACCACGCCCGCCATGAACAGTTTGCCTACCGAGGTATTGGTCGAGACCGAAAACATCACCATCACGATCGACGGCGGAATCAGGATGCCCAGTGCACCGGACGTCGTGATGACACCGGCGCCGAAGGACTTCGGATAACCCTGGCGCACCATCGCCGGCAGGATGATCGAGCCGATCGCCACCACGGTGGCCGGTGACGAACCGGATACGGCGGCAAACAGTGCACACGCCATCACACCAGCAAGAGCCAGGCCGCCATGCCAGTGACCCACCATCGACGACGCAAAATTGATCATGCGCCGTGCTACCCCTCCGTGCGTGAGGAAGTTACCGGCCAGGATGAAGAACGGGATCGCCATGATCTCGAACTTCTCGATTCCCGTGAAGAGCTTCAGCGCCACCGATTCGATCGGCACAGTGGTCATCGTGAACAGGAAGGTCAGTACCGTCAGTCCGAGCGAAATCGAAATCGGCATGCCGGTCAGCATCAGTGCAAACAACAGAACGAAGATGATCAGGGCGTTCATACTTTTGCTCCCGAGATCTCTTCTTCCAGGCCTTCGACATGCGCATGGTCATGCTTGGGCAGTTCGCCGGTACGGACGAAGGCCCAGGTCACTTGCAGGAAGCGGAAGCACATCAGGTACGACCCTAGCGGCACGGCCATGTAGACCATCCACATCGGGATTTCCAACACTTCCGAGGTACTTGTGGTGTGGCTCAGTTCAAAGACGAAGCGCGCACCGAGCGTGCCAACGATCGCCGTGAACAAGGCGCCGGACAGCAGACCCAACACAACGAAGCGAGAACGCCACGGCGTGTTCATGCGGTTGATGAGCACGTCCACGCCCACGTGGATACCGGTGCGCACGCCGTAGGCAGCACCGAACTTGGCCATCCAGACGAACATGTAGATCGTCAGTTCCTGCGCCCACGACGTGTTCAGCTCGATCAGGAAATCCTGCACGCCGGGGATCGGCCAGCCGGATATGTAGCGGTGTACCACGGCCACGAAGACGACAATCGTCGCGGCCGCCATGAGGGAGGCGATCAGCCATTCCACCAGATGATCGAGAAATTTCATGTCGGTCGGCTTACTTGAAACCGAGAGCAGCAGATTCTTTGTTGACCGAAGCAATCAGATCCTTGCCGATGCGGTCTTCCATCGCCTTTTGCACCGGTACCAGCACTTTGCGCCATTCGACTTTTTCGGCATCGGTCAGGACGTGTATCGCGGTCTTGCCCGATTTGCGAATGGCTTCGAGCGCCTGGTCGTTCTCTTGCTGGGCGATCGCGTTCGAGTACTTGGAAGCGTCCTTCATGGCGCCTTCGAGTTGACCACGGACGTCTGCCGGCAGACTATCCCAGAATTTCTTGTTGACGATGACGGCGTAGCCCAGATACCCGTGGTTCGAGACAGTCAGGTTCTTTTGCACTTCATGCATTTTCTGGGTATAGACGTTCGATGGCGGGTTCTCGGTACCGTCGACCACACCGGTCTGCAGGGCCTGGTAGACCTCGGAGAACGCCATCACCTGCGGATTGGCACCCAGGGCGCGCATCTGGGCATCGAGCACCTTGGATGCCTGAACCCGCATTTTCAAGCCCTTGAAGTCGGCTGGCACCAGCAATGGCTTGTTGGCCGACATGACCTTGAAACCGTTATCCCAGAATGCCAGGCCGGTGATGCCCTTGCTCTCGAGCTTCTTCATCAGGTCCTTGCCGATCGGACCTTCGGTGACGCGGTTGAGCACGTCCTTCGACGGAAAGATGTACGGCAGATCGAAGACTTCGAATTCCTTGACGCCGAGCGGGCCGAATTTTGCCAGCGAAGGCGCCAACATCTGGACTGCACCCAGTTGCAGGGCTTCCATTTCTTCCTTGTCCTTGTACAGCGTGCTGTTGGCGTACAGCTCGACCTTCACGCGGCCCTTGGTCGCTTTTTCGGCCAGTTCCTTGAAGCGTTCGGCGCCCTTGCCTTTTGGCGTATCGCTGGCAACGACATGACTGAACTTGATGACGATCGGCGCCTGCGCCAACGCATCCGCACTCCATGCCAGGGTCGAGGCCAAGGCCAACAGCAATGTTTTCAACAGCATGATATGTCCTGAGAAGGTATGGTTTTATTTGAAGTGCCCGATTGTCGACAATTCTTGCAAACGCAACAATTGTGGAAAACCACATGCGGCAAATCAGCTTGTCGGTCGACGCCGACGATTTTCCAGGAGCAACTCGGCTACACTTCGGCGATGGGAATGCCGCGCCTCAGACTGTCCGCGATAGCACGCCTGGGCCTGGCCCGGCCGGGCTGGCGCTGGCTGTTGCCGTTACTGACAGCATTGCTGGTCATCGCCGTGCTGCTGAGCCTGGTCTGGCTGCCGCTGAAAGCGCAGAGGCTGGAATCGACCGAGCGCCAGGAACAGCTGATCGCCGATACGTTGTGGGTGGAGCAGGCGATACGGTTTCAGTTTGCGCGCGATGAGGACGCCCTGCGCCAGCTCGGCGCCGAACTGGCGAGCGGTCGGCTGACGGCCCCGGACCTCCAGGCCCGGCTGGCGCCGCTGCTGCGGACCAACCATGAACTACGGCGGGTCGCCTGGATCGGCGACAACGGCCAGATCCTGGCGGCGTCCGACGAACCGGTCAGCGGCCCCCCGGGGCTGGCAAGCGAGTCGGCGGCAGCGGCCGATCGCGCCCGGCGCACCGGTATCGCATCGTACAGCCAGCCGGCAGCGACCGGCGGACTGCAGACATCGACCCTTCTGGAGTACCACGTGCCGCTGTTCGATTCCGGCCGCTACCGCGGCAGCCTGGTCGCCAGCTACTCGACCGCACTCATCCTCGAGGAAATGGTGCCCTGGTGGTTCGCCCAGGACAATGAAATCACACTGTCCGGCGGTGATGACAATGTCATCGAACGCCGTGCCGCAGGTGGCGCCGGCCGCGGCATCTATACCCATGCGCATGCGCTCGACCTGCCGGGCGCCAACCTGACGCTACGCACCAACAGCATCAAGGTGGCGCCCAAGCTGTTTCCCAACCTGCTGGTCGGCGCCGTGGTCGCCCTGGCGCTGGCGCTGCTGGCCAGCCTGGTGGCGTTATGGCGTGACATCAACCGGCGACTCGCGGTCGAGGGCGCCCTGCGCCAGCAGGTGTCGTTTCGCACTGCCATGGAAAATTCCCTGGTCACCGGGCTGCGCGCACGCGACCTCGATGGCCGGGTCACCTACGTCAACCCGGCGTTCTGCCAGATGGTCGGCACCCAGGCCGACGAGCTGCTGGGCCGTCTGCCGCCGATGCCGTACTGGGCGCCGGAAGCAATGGCGGAGTATCAGCAACGCTTTAGCGAGGTATTGGCCGGCACCATCACGCCGCAGGGCTTCGAGACCATTTTCCAGCGCGCCAGTGGCAAGCGCTTCCCGGTCCTGATCTTCGAATCCCCGTTGGTCGATGCCAGCGGCCGGCAGACCGGGTGGATGGGCTCGATTCTGGACATCTCGGACCGCAAGCGGGTCGAGGAATTGAACCGGCAGCAACAGGAAAAATTGCAGACCAGCGCACGCCTGGCGAGCATGGGCGAAATCGCCTCTACCGTGGCGCATGAATTGAATCAACCGCTGGCGGCGATTTCCAGCTACACCACGGGGGCACTCAATATCCTGCACGCCAGCATCGCCTCCGGGAACCCGGTCAACGCCGCCGCGCTGGAGATGGCGCTGCAAAAAGCCAGCAGCCAGGCGCAGCGTGCCGGCCAGATCATCCGCAGTGTGCATGCCTTCGTCAAACAACGCGAAACGGTGCGCGAAGCGGTGCCGGTCCAGGCCCTCATCGACGGCGTGGTATCGCTGATCGAACTGCAGGCACAGAAATTTTTCGTCGGACTGCAGTTCGTGGTCGCGCCGCAACTGCCACCCATTCTGGCCGACCGGGTCTTGATCGAACAGGTGTTGCTGAACCTGACCCGCAACGCGATCGAAGCCATGCAGGATGTCGCACCGGTGCGCCGCATCCTGCGCATCAGCGCCATGCGCGAGCCTGTCGGCGCGGCTGAAGGCGGCCACGCAACGGTGCTCATCGCCGTGACCGACCAGGGCCACGGCATTGCCGCCGATATCGGCGAACGTCTGTTTTCCCCATTTTTTTCCACCAAGGCCGAAGGCATGGGCATGGGCCTCAACATCTGTCGTACCGCCATCGAATTTCATGGCGGCCGGCTGACGCACCGGGATAATCCGGGTGGCGGAACGATCTTCGAGTTCACGCTGCCGACGGCCGTGTTGCCGGCCACCGACCGCAATTCGCTTCCGGCGTCCGCTTGAGCCAGCCGAACACAACTTACCGTATCACCAGGAGCTTGAATGTTGCATATTGTCGACGATGAAGAAGTGATCCGCGACTCGCTGAGCTGGCTTGCCCGCTCACGCAACATTGTCTCGACCGCCTATCCGGATGGCGCCGAATTCCTGCGCAGGATCGACGCCGTCACGGCATTTGCCAGCGACGGCGATTGCCTGCTGCTCGACGTGCGCATGCCCAACCTGAGCGGCGCGGAGCTGTTCGACGAACTGGCCAGTCGTGGTCTGACCAGGCGCCTGCCGGTGATCTTCCTGACCGGTCACGGCGACGTGCCGATGGCGGTCGATACGCTCAAGCGCGGCGCCTTCGATTTCTTCGAAAAGCCCTTCAACGACAACAAGCTGATGGACCGGGTCCTGGAGGCGCTGGCAGCATCGCGGGAGGCGACGACGCTGGCCGCGGTTCACCAGCGTCGCTCAGCCCTGTCGGCACGCGAACGCGAAGTACTCGACCTGATCCTGGAAGGCAAAATGAACAAGGTGATTGCCGACAAGCTCGGCATCAGCATGCGCACCGTCGAAGTCCACCGGGCGCACATTTTCGACAAGATGAACGTGAAAACGGCGGTGGAACTGGCGCGGTTGCTGAAATAACCACTCCAACCACATTGTCGCGATTACGCGACAAGAAACACGACATTTTGTTCCCTCAAGGCAATTTTTTGTTTAACATTAAGTTGCAATCTGTAAACGGCAAACTTCGCGAAAGTGAAGGACGCAAAGTCATCGGTCTACCGGGCGAAAGCCCCACGACGGCAGGACTGCCAGGCAGCGCAACCCGATCCGGTCCATTGAAGGGCGGATGATGAAAAACAGGCGATGTTACCCGATGGGTTGACCGCGCCATGCGATTCAGCGTGTCTCAGCAGTTCTGTTTCATATCAATTATTTGAAACAGGACCCGCATCATGAAACCTACTCTTCGCGAAGTCTCGCCATCGGTCCTGCGAACCCTGGGCGACGCCAGCATGCCTTTGAAGCTCAGCGCCGCAGTCACGATGGCAGCATTGATCATCGGTTCCGCCTTTCAGGGCGCCCATGCCGCCTCGCCGAACG
>JACMRD010000177.1 GCA_014376645.1 Herminiimonas sp.
GCCGATGCCACACCTGCAAACATGCTCAGAATGGAAAGCGCCAGTAGTGATTTCTTCATTTATTGTCTCCGAATATAATTTTGCTTGGCCCAAAGTCAGGCCGATCGTTTGTTTTGGACAGTGCTTCAAGCGCTCCCCAATTCGTTCTTGACCCTGATTGATCGGGGTTGGTAGATTTCATCAAAATATGGGCCGAAGCGCAAAGTAATTTTCTTCTTGGTAAGTAAATAAAATGCAACATGTTGCATGGGCGAGACATTTTGAACCGTATCGGCGGGTTGGCCGGTGAAATAAATTCTTTGAGGGAAACTAATTTACAAAAGACAACTAAATCGTCCCGGCGGCGCCGCTGGGAATAGACCGCTACAATAAGACTGTCTCCTTTTTGGCTACAGGCTTCCTATGTTCAGTATTGACTCGGCGATTACGGAATTCGACAAGGCATTGCGCGTCGTCGCCGGAATTTCATCGGCAACGCGCGTCAACCCTGCCAATGCGCTGCCTGAAGAGACATTGTCGCTGAGCCAGAAGCGCCATAGCGCCGGGCTAATGCGGGTCAATCAGGTGGGTGAGGTGTGTGCTCAGGCGCTGTACCAGTCGCAATCTCACCGTGCGAGCGACCCGAACATCGCCAGGCAGTTTGATCTGGCTGCGCAAGACGAGCAGGATCATCTCAGCTGGACGACGGCCCGCCTGCGTGAGCTGGATTCTCGGCCGAGCTTGCTCAATCCTGTCTGGTACGCTGCATCGTACGGATTGGGCACGCTGGCGGGGCGGCTTGGGGACGCCACCAGTTTAGGATTCGTGGTGGAAACCGAACGCCAGGTTGAAGCCCATCTGGCCAGTCATCTCGAGCGCCTGCCGCGGGAAGACTTGAAGTCGCGTGCCATCGTCGAGCAGATGCGCCAGGACGAGGCGGCGCACGGGCAGCACGCCCAGGCGCTCGGCGCCGCAACATTGCCAGCACCGCTCAAACGGGCCATGCGCGCTTTTGCCAAGGGCATGACGACCGTGGCGTACTACATCTGAGCGCCGACAAGCGCCCGCGTACCAAGTGCCGGGGGCGGTGCGACGGCCGGTTCAATGCAATCAGGCGATGACCGCCGGCAAATCTTCGACAATTTCGAACGAGTGGGTGATCGCTGCGGTCTTCTCCAACATGATCGAAGCTGAGCAGTATTTTTCATGTGACAGCTTGATCGTTCGTTCCACCAGGTTGGCTTTCAGGTTGTGCCCGCGTACCGTGAAGTGAAAGTGAATGCTGATAAAGACCTTCGGGTCCTTTTCCGCGCGGACTGACTTCAGGGTGACATCGCAGCCGGTGATGTTCTGGCCGCTTTTGCGCAGGATCAACACGACATCGTAGGCAGTGCAGCCGCCAGTCCCGGCCAACACCACTTCCATCGGCCGGGGCGCGAGGTTGCGCCCGCCGCCGTCGGGTGCGCCATCCATGGTCAACAAGTGCCCTGACCCTGTTTCCGCCAGGAATGTCATGCCTGACAAGCCTGTCCACCGTACCGTGCATTCCATATCTGCCTCGCGATTGTCTCGAAGCCGCAATTGTAGCGTCAAGCCGGACAATCAATTCGAATTGACGCTAAGTGCTTGAAAAGGCTATACTCTTCGGTTCTTTCATTTGCTCAGGAAGAAATCAGAAGGATGTGTCCACTTTGTTTCGTGGAACCGCCACTATTTGAGCGAGTTATTCCCATTAGGAAGTCATCATGCAAAAAACCTTTTCCGCTAAGGACCACGAGGTCAAGCGCGACTGGTTCGTGATTGACGCGACGGACAAAGTCCTCGGACGTGTTGCCAGCGAAGTGGCACGCCGATTGCGCGGCAAGCATAAACCGGAATTTACCCCTCACGTCGACACGGGCGATTTCATCATCGTCGTCAACGCTGGCAAACTGCGCGTTACCGGCAGCAAGGCGACCGACCGTACGTATTACCGTCATACTGGTTATCCAGGCGGCATCTACGAAACCAATTTCTTGAAAATGCAACAGCGTTTCCCAGGCCGTGCGCTGGAAAAAGCCGTCAAGGGCATGCTGCCTAAAGGTCCGCTTGGCTACGCAATGATCAAGAAACTCAAGGTCTACGCAGAAGCGACCCATCCGCATATCGCGCAACAACCCCAAGTACTTGACCTCTAAGGAATCGATATGATCGGTAACTACAACTACGGAACCGGCCGTCGCAAAAGTGCTGTGGCGCGCGTGTTCATCAAAGTCGGCTCTGGCCAGATCGTCGTCAACGGCAAGCCTGCGAACGAGTATTTTTCGCGCGAAACCGGCTTGATGGTGATCAGCCAGCCTTTGGTTCTGACTAACAATGTCGAGCGTTTCGATATCATGGTCAACGTCAACGGCGGCGGTGAATCCGGGCAAGCTGGTGCAGTTCGCCACGGTATTACCCGTGCATTGATCGACTACGATGCCACGCTCAAGCCTGAGTTGGCAAAAGCTGGTTTCGTGACACGCGATGCGCGCGAAGTGGAACGGAAAAAAGTTGGTCTGCGCAAAGCTCGTCGCGCAAAACAATTCTCCAAGCGCTAAACCGCGTTTTCAGCATATCGAAAAGCCGCCCGGTTTGCGCCAGGCGGCTTTTTGTTTTATACACATTTACAAAGATCTTTTTCAATGCCATGAACCCGAGGCAAGGAGAACAGCATGATCAAGGTAGGAATCGTTGGTGGAACGGGATATACGGGTGTCGAATTGCTGCGCTTGCTGGCGGCCCACCCGGACGTCGAGTTGGGCGTGATCACGTCGCGCAAGGAAGAAGGCATGCCGGTGGCCAACATGTTCCCGTCGCTGCGAGGCCATGTCTCGCTGGCGTTCACCGCGCCGGAAAATGCCCGCCTCGACCAGTGCGACGTGGTGTTTTTCGCGACGCCGCACGGTGTGGCGATGGCGCAGGCGCCTGCCTTGCTCGCTGCGGGCGTCAAGGTGATCGACCTGGCGGCGGATTTCCGCATCAAGGACACGGCGACGTTTGAAAAATGGTACGGCATGGCGCACAGCGCCGTCGGCCTGCTGGAGGAGGCGGTGTACGGTCTGCCCGAAGTCAATCGGGAGGCGATCAGGACCGCGCGCCTTATCGGATTGCCGGGCTGCTATCCCACCTCGATGCAACTGGGTTTTGCGCCGCTGCTGGCGCAATCCGGCCCGATCGTGGTGGAGTCGGCACTGATTGCCGATTGCAAATCCGGCGTCTCCGGCGCCGGCCGCAAGGTGGAAGTCGGTTCGCTGATGGCCGAGGCTGCAGATAATTTCAAGGCCTACGGTGTCAAAGGGCATCGGCATTTGCCGGAAACCGTGCAGGGATTGCAAGCCATCGCAGGCCGACCGATCGGCCTGACCTTCGTGCCGCATCTGGTGCCCATGATTCGCGGCATCCATTCGACGCTATATGCACCAATCTTGCCGGAAGCCCGCGAGACCGATTTTCAGGCGCTGTATACCCGCTACTACGACGGGGAGCCCTTCGTCGATGTGATGCCCGCCGGCAGTCACCCGGAAACACGCTCGGTGCGCGGCTCGAATACCCTGCGGATTGCGGTGCATCGGCCAGGCGGCGGTGACCTGCTCGTCGTTCTGGTCGTTGAAGACAACCTTGTCAAAGGCGCAGCCGGCCAAGGAGTGCAGTGCATGAACCTGATGTTCGGACTGGCAGAAGATGCGGGCCTGCGGCAGGTACCGCTGCTGCCTTGATGCGCATGCATCATTTGCGGCAGGTCGCCGTAACTGCCGATTTCATGGGCATGGCTGGATTCCAGTCGTGGTAGCCGCATGACAGCGCCCAAGATGGGCCTCTGGGGGCGACGTCGGTCGGCGGCGGCCCCGCAGATGACAATCAAGCGGCAATTGTCGGGCCGGGCCAGGCTCGTTTTCGGAATCGTCGTTCTGGCTGCCGTCAGTGCCGTTGCGTTCGGGGGCTATGACCTGGGCCGGCGCCTCACCGGCGGCTATGCTGCGCCCAACCCAGCCCAGCTCGCCACGATCAAGGATGAAGTCGCCAAGCTCAGCGCCGAACGGGACCAGTATTCGAGCACCGTCAATTCTTCCGAAAGCAAGCTCAACATCGAACGGTCGGCCCAGCGCCAGCTTGCTGCCCAGATAAACGCACTGGAAACCGAAAACAGCAAGCTCAAGGAAGACCTGGCTTTTTTTGAAAGCCTGCTGCCGGCCGACAAGACCGCTGGCGGCGTCTCAATCCGCAGTTTGAAGGCCAACATGGCCGGGGCAAACCAACTGCGGTACCGGGTACTGGTCATGCAGGGAGGCAAGGGAGACCGGGAGTTCAGCGGCAGCCTGCAGTTGGCTGTAACGGTATTGCAGACAGGCAAAAGTGCTATTATCCTCTTCCCGCAGGCGGCAACGCAGGAGCCGGCGGCGGTCGAGAAATTTCATCTCGGCTTCAAGCGCTACCAGCGTCTCGATGGTTTGCTGACATTGCCGGACGGCGCAGAACTGAAGTCGGTGCAGGCACGAATCCTTGAAAAAGGACAAGTTCGCGCCCAGCAGACGATCATTCCTGAAAGGACTTCATAATGTTTGGTCACAAAACCAAGAGCACGATCGATAGCCTGATTGGTGCGTCCACCCGTATCGACGGCGATGTCCATTTCAAAGGCGGCCTGCGCATCGATGGACAGGTACGCGGCAACGTGGTGGCGGAAGCCGGGCAGGGCGGCATGCTGGTCATTTCCGAGAGTGCCAGGGTCGAGGGCGAGGTCCGGGGCGCGCATCTGGTGGTCAACGGCGAGATCGTGGGCACGGTGTATTCCACGGAACTGCTTGAATTACAGCCAAAAGCCCGCATCACTGGAGATGTAGTCTACAAGGCGCTGGAAATGCATGGCGGCGCAGTGGTAGCCGGCAGGCTGACACCGGACGATGCGGTCGAGCCCATGCTCAAACTGGCGTCTTC
Organism: Herminiimonas sp.; assembly: GCA_014376645.1. Lineage (GTDB taxonomy): Bacteria > Pseudomonadota > Gammaproteobacteria > Burkholderiales > Burkholderiaceae_D > JANXSS01. The sequence continues at coordinate 4,936 of JACMRD010000177.1, forward strand.
CAAGACGTAAGGTCGCTCAAGGTCTATAATCCCAACTACGGTTTGAGCGCCATGGCATGTGCCTGGCCAGCACGCCGATTTTCACACCGCAGGAGCTTGACATGAATGCAGTAACCGAAATGCCCGCACCGATCGTCTTCACCGATAGCGCCGCCTCGAAGGTCGCGCAACTGATTGAAGAAGAAGGCAATCCCGACCTCAAACTGCGGGTGTTCGTGCAGGGTGGCGGTTGCTCCGGTTTCCAGTACGGCTTCACCTTCGATGAAATCACCAACGAAGACGACACGACCATGACCAAGAATGGCGTGCAACTGCTGATTGATTCGATGAGCTACCAGTACCTGGTCGGCGCAGAGATCGATTATAAGGACGACCTCGAAGGGGCACAGTTCGTGATCAAGAATCCATACGCCACGACGACCTGCGGCTGCGGTTCGTCTTTCTCGGCCTAAACACCCGGCATGCGGTGCGCGGCGTCCGGTGGCGCCGCCGCGCCAACGCCAACGAAAAAGGGACGCCATCGCGTCCCTTTTTTAATCCGTAAGACTTCGTCAGTCAGGCGATCCTAGAGGCGTCAGGCAGGATACAGTGCGCCCAGAATACGCGGGCCGGTAGCGCCGGTGGCCGCCGGCAGGTTGCCGCTCTGACGCTGCACGAAGCGTTCGGCCAGCCAGGCGAACGCCAGCGCCTCGACATGGTTCGGGGACACGCCGAGCGCCGCGGTCGATTCGACGACACCGGGATGTCCCTGGCCCGGCAGGGCCGATGCGAGCAAGCGCAACAGGTGGCCGTTGTAGGCGCCGCCGCCGCAAATGAAGATCCGTGTTGCCGCCGGTGCGAAGCGGACAATGGCGTCGGCCAGCGTGGTCGCGGTCAGGGCGGCCAGCGTTGCCTGCACATCGACGTCGGCGATGGCCGGGCGGGCCGCCAGGATGCGATCGAGCCAGGCTTCGCCGAACAGATCACGCCCGGTGCTTTTGGGCGGCGCCAGCGAAAAGAACGGATCGCTGCGCAAGGCGGCGAGCAGCCCTGAATCGACCGTGCCGCTAGCAGCCCACGCGCCGTCGGCATCATAGGCTTGTTGCCGGTGGCGACCGATCCAGGCGTCCATTAACATGTTGCCGGGACCGGTGTCGAAGCCCGCCACTCGCAGCGGCGAATCGGCCTCAAGAATGCTGATGTTGGTGATGCCGCCGATATTGACCACGACCCGCGACTCTCCCTGCCGAGAGAAGACGGCCTGATGGTAGGCCGGCACCAGGGGCGCGCCCTGGCCGCCGGCGGCGACATCGCGACTGCGAAAATCGGCGATGACGTCGATGCCGCTCAGCTCGGCCAACAGCGACGGATTATTGGTCTGGCAGGTATAGCCCAGTTCCGGACGATGACGGATGGTCTGGCCATGCACGCCGATGGCCGTCACGTCGCTCGCAGCGATCGCGGCTGCCGACAGCAATCGCGCGACACAATCGGCGTAATGCCGGGCCAGCAGGTTGGCGGCCATGGCTTCCCGGTGGATCTCGTCGTCGCCGCTTTGTTGCAGGGTAAGCAGTTCGGCGCGCAGCCCGGTGTCGAAGGGTGTGAAGGCGGCTGCCAGCAATTCATGGCGGCCCGACTCGTCAGCCGCAGCGGTGACCACGCCGTCGATGCCATCGAGGCTGGTACCGGACATCAGGCCGATATAACGTTTCATGGGGGGATTTCAGTCAGGGCGAAGGCGCGGAGCGCCGGAGCGGGGGCGCTCGGCACCCGTCACTCGGCACTCGGCACGATCAGCGTGATGCAAGCTTCGGATTGACGTCGGCAGGTGACAGCAGCGCGAACCGGTGCAGCATGTCGGAGGCAACCCCCTGGAAGCGCTGCCTCTCATTGCCCGCCAGTGGCTGTGCGTTGGGAATATCGACTGCCAATGGGTCATGCGGACGATTGTTAATGCGGAATTCATAGTGCAGGTGGGGCCCAGTCGACCAGCCGGTGGTGCCGACGTAACCGATCACATCACCCTGAGCAACCTTCATGCCCTTGCGCAAATTTTTGCCGAAGTGGCTCATGTGCGCATAGGCGGTCGAGTAATTCGACCAGTGCTTGACCACTACGACGTTGCCGTAGCCGTTCTGGCCACCGACGAAATCGACCACGCCATCGCCAGCGGCGCGAATCGGTGTGCCGCTGGCGGCCGCGAAATCGACGCCTTCATGCCGCTTCCACTGGCCCGAAATCGGGTGCATGCGCATCGAGAAGCCCGACGAAATCCGGGAAAATTCAAGCGGTGACTTGAGGAAGGCTTTCTTCAAGGACTTGCCATCGAAACTGTAATAGCCGCCGCCATCGCGTGTTGCCGGATCGTCGAACCAGACCGAGCGATAGGTCCTGCCGGCATTGGTGAATTCGCCTGCCAGGATACGGCCGGCACGCACGAATTCACCATTCTGGTAAAAGGTTTCATAGACCACGTTGAAGCGGTCGCCGCGCTGCAGATCGGAGGCGAAGTCGAGATCGGTGGCGAACATGTCGACGATCTGCTTGGCGACATTGTCCGGAAGTTGTGCGGTATCGGTGGCGGCAAAGAGCGACGAACGGATCACGCCGGAATGCATCTCGACCCGTTTTTCCATGTCGGCTGCAGTCTGGATGGCCTTGAAATAATCGCCGTCACGCTTGACCACGAGATTTTTGAGGGAACCGCTGGCGCTGTCGGGTATCGATGCAGTAAGCCATTTCAGGGAACCATCGGCATCGGTCTGCACCTGGACGCGCTTGCCGGCCTGCAGTTGCATGACGGCGCGTGCTGTGCTGTCGGATTTGATGAAGCTGGCAGCAGCGCCATCATCGACACCGAGACGTCCCAGTAGCGCCCCCAGCGTATCGCCGGGACGGATCTTTTCTTCACGGATGAACTCTTGCGATTGCTGTTCCAGGGCGCTGATCTGCGCTGCCAGATCCGGCAGCGCCAGCGTTTCGCTGATCGAACGCACCGGCAGGTTGGCGGCGTCAGGCGCCATGGGCGCGACGCCCGCGGCACCGAATGCGACGGCAGCCAGGATCAGAGCAGAAACCGAGACGATACGCGTCTTGCGCGATGTTCCCACCAGCAATGCGCTGACGGTTTTCAGGGGGAGGATTTTATCGATAGAGATCATGCAATAAGTTAAAATTTACTGTTTTGGTCTGCTACTCTTTCGTGCTGCTTTTATTAGAAGCACGGCAGGGCTAAAAGGAGCCAAAATTATACCAACACTAGTTAGCCACTTTCCCCGTTTAATTACTGCTTTTCACCCCGTTTCACCGGGTTTTTGACGTTAAGTTGCCCTTTTTATATTGAATATCGAGTCGAAATTGTCTGAAGATAAACTTTCTCCTGCGCTGACTGCTTCAGATTCGGCTCCCCTTTCCGACGCCGTGCAGGAAGCCCTTGCCGTGACCAAACGCGGTGTCGAAGAACTCCTGATCGAGTCGGAATTCGTGCGGAAGCTGGTGCGTGCCGAAAAGACCGGGGTCCCGCTGCGGGTGAAGTTAGGCTTGGACCCTACCGCCCCCGATTTGCACCTCGGCCATACCGTCGTCTTGAACAAGATGCGGCAGCTGCAAGATCTGGGGCATACCGTGATCTTCTTGATCGGTGACTTCACTTCCATGATCGGCGATCCATCGGGACGCAACATCACGCGTCCGCCCCTGACACGCGAGCAGATCGAAGACAACGCCCGGACCTACTTCACGCAGGCCAGCCTGGTACTCGACGCTGCAAAGACCGAGATCCGCTACAACTCGGAATGGTCCGATCCGCTTGGCGCGCGCGGCATGATCGAGCTGTCGGCCAAGTATACGGTGGCCCGGATTCTCGAACGCGAGGATTTCACCAAGCGTTTCAAGGCCGGTACGCCCATTTCGGTGCACGAATTGCTGTACCCCCTGATGCAGGGATACGACTCGGTCGCGCTGCGCTCGGATCTGGAGCTCGGCGGCACCGACCAGAAGTTCAACCTCCTGGTCGGTCGCGAACTGCAGAAGGACTACCAGCAGGAGCCGCAATGCATCCTGACCATGCCCTTGCTGGAGGGACTAGATGGGGTCGAGAAAATGTCCAAGTCCAAGGGCAATACGATCGGCATCACCGAGCCTGCCAACACCATGTTCGCCAAGGTGATGAGCATTTCCGATGTCATGATGTGGCGTTACTACGAGCTGCTGTCCTTTAGCTCGCTAGCCCAGATCGCCGGCTTGAAGGCGGCCGTGGTGGGGGGCCGCAATCCACGCGACGTCAAGGTCGCGCTGGCGCAGGAAATCGTCACCCGCTTCCATTCGAGGCAGGCGGCAGAGGACGCGCTGGCCGATTTCGTCAATCGTTCCAAGGGCGGGATTCCGGACGAGATGGCGGAGGTAACGCTGGAAGGCGCGCCGATGGGAATCGGGCAGCTTCTCAAGCAAGCCAACCTGTGCCCGTCGAGCTCCGACGCACTGCGCATGGTCGAGCAGGGCGGCGTGCGCATCGATGGCGCGGTTGTCGGCGACAAGGGCCTGCGGGTGCCTGCGGGCCTGTTCGTGATCCAGGTCGGCAAGCGCAAGTTCGCCCGGGTGCGTCTGACGTGACGGGCGCTTTTTCTCATGCTTGAAATCCTCCTGATTCGCCATGGCGAGACCGCCTGGAATGCCGAACGCCGCATGCAAGGTCATCTCGACATCGCGCTCAACGACGCCGGCCTGCAGCAGGCCGCCGCGCTCGGGCAGGCCCTGCGCCTCGAGGAATTCGATGCCATCGTCTCCAGCGACCTGCAGCGGGCCAGCATGACGGCCGCTGCGGTCGCCGCCGGTCGTACCCTGACAGTCGGAATCGATGCCGGTTTGCGCGAGCGCTGTTTCGGCGGCTTCGAGGGCTTGCTTTATGACGAATTGTCGACGCGTCATCCGGCAGCGTATGCGGCCTGGAAAGCGCGCGAGCTCGATACCCGCTATCCGGCCGGCGCCAATGTGGCGGAGACGCTGCGGGAGTTTTCCGATCGCTCGCTGCGTACCATCGACCGGCTCGCCGCCAGCGTCGCCGATGGCAGACCCGTGCATCGCAGAATCGCCCTGGTCACCCATGGCGGCGTGCTGGAGTGCGCGTACCGGGCAGCGACCGGCACCTCGCTGGAACTGCCGCGCGACTTCGCGATTCTCAATGCCAGCGTGAACCGCTTGCGCTGGACGGCGGGCCGGCTGGAAGTCCTGCGCTGGGCCGATGTCGACCACTTGCAGCTGCCGGCGCGCGACGAGGTCGACCGCGCATGACTCTGTTGCACCAAACGCCGCATCTTCCACCGGCGGGCATGCGGATCGGGCCTCACGTCCTGCGCAACAACGTCTTCGTCGCACCGATGGCCGGCGTGACCGACCGGCCGTTCCGGCAATTGTGCAAGCAGCTCGGCGCCGGCTATGCGGTCTCTGAAATGGCAGCATCGAATCCGCGCCTGTGGGCGACCGAGAAATCGACCCGGCGCACCAACCACGATGGCGAGATGGAGCCGAAGGCGGTGCAGATCGCCGGCGCCGATCCGCAGATGCTCGCCGATTGCGCTCGCTTCAACGTCGATCACGGCGCCCAGATCATCGACATCAACATGGGCTGTCCGGTCAAGAAGGTTTGCAACGCCTGGTGCGGCTCGGCGCTGCTGCAGGACGAAGCCCTGGTGGCGCGCATCCTGGAAGCGGTCGTGGCCGCTGTCGACGTGCCGGTGACACTGAAGTTCCGCACCGGCTGGGACCGTTCGCACAAGAATGCGACGCGCATTGCAGCCATTGCCGAAGCCAGCGGCATCGCCATGCTGACCCTGCACGGACGCACCCGCGCCGACGGTTATCGGGGCGAGGCCGAGTACGAGACGATTGCCGCCGTCAAGGCGCAGGCTGGCATACCGGTGGTCGCCAATGGCGACATCACCAGCCCGGAAAAAGCGCGGATGGTACTGGCGGTCACGGGTGCCGACGCCGTCATGATCGGGCGCGCGGCGCAGGGCCGGCCCTGGATCTGCCGCGAAATCGATCATTTCCTACGCACCGGCACGCATCTGGCGGCGCCGCGCGTAGCCGAGGTACGCGCCTTGATGGACGAGCATCTGCAGGCCCACTATGCGTTCTATGGCGAGTTCCTCGGCGTGCGCACGGCGCGCAAGCACATCGGTTGGTATGTGCGTGATCTGGCGGGTGGCGAAGCCTTTCGGCAGCGCATGAATCTGCTGGAGGATTGTGGGCAGCAGCTGGCGGCCGTCGCGGATTTCTTTGATTTCCAGCACAGCCTCGGCGAGCGGTTACAATATCACCCGGTCGCGCCATCGCTGGCCGCCTGACCGCTTCTGAATCGCCCCATCACCACCACACAAGACCCCAAACGGCCCAGCATGAGCAAAGACAGCATTCAGGATGTGGTGAAAAAAAGCCTGGAAAAATATTTCCGGGACCTCGGCGAACAACAGCCATCCAATGTCTACGAGATGATGGTGTTTACGGTCGAGAAACCGATTCTGGAAGCCGTCATGGCGCGTGCCGGCGGCAACCAGTCGCATGCAGCCGACATGCTGGGCATCAACCGCAACACGTTGCGCAAGAAACTGCAGCAGCACGGGCTGATTTAGCGCGGTATCAGGCTGCGGTATTAAGCTGCGGTATCAAGCTGCAGGATCGAGCATGTTTCATGCCGCACCCACGTCGTCGATTTCGACATTTTTAATTCGCACTTCGCGATCACTGCCACCCTCTTCATCATGATCAAACAAGCTCTCATTTCCGTGTCGGACAAAACCGGCATCATCGAATTTGCGCGCGCGCTTGCGGGCATGGGCGTTGCCTTGCTGTCGACAGGCGGCACGGCCAAACTGCTGGCCGACAACGGCATCGCGGTCACCGAGGTAGCCGACTACACGGGTTTTCCGGAAATGCTGGACGGCCGGGTCAAGACCCTGCATCCGAAGATCCATGCAGGCATCCTGGCGCGCCGGGATTTTCCGGAACATGCGGCAGCGTTAGCCGAACATGCGATTCCTACCATCGACATGGTGGTGGTGAACCTGTATCCGTTTGCCCAGACCGTCGCCCGCGATCAATGTTCGCTCGAAGACGCGATCGAGAACATCGATATCGGCGGCCCCGCCATGTTGCGCTCGTCGGCCAAGAACCATAAGGATGTGGTCGTGCTGTGCGACCCGAGCGACTACGACGGCGTGTTGCAACAACTGACGCAGCAGGGCGATGTCGATTACGAAACCCGCTTCACGCTGGCCAAGAAAGTGTTTGCGCACACGGCCCAATACGATGGTTCGATCACCAATTATTTCACTTCGCTCGGCGCCGACAAGCAGCACGCGACGCGCAGCGCCTATCCGGTAACGCTGAACCTGCACTATGAAAAAGTACAGGAAATGCGCTACGGTGAAAACCCGCATCAGTCCGCTGCCTTCTATCGCGATCTGCGGGTGGCCGAGGGCGCGCTGGCGAACTACACGCAACTGCAGGGCAAGGAACTTTCATACAACAACATCGCCGACGCCGATGCCGCGTGGGAATGCGTCAAGACCTTCGACGAGTCTGCCTGCGTCATCATCAAGCATGCCAATCCTTGCGGCGTGGCGCGTGGCGCCAGTCCGCTGGAAGCCTACAGCAAGGCGTTCCAGACTGACCCGACCTCGGCCTTCGGCGGCATCATCGCCTTCAATCGCGAGCTCGATGCCAATGCCGCCGAGGCAGTTGCCAAGCAGTTCGTCGAGGTGCTGATCGCGCCATCCTTCACCGAAGGCGCGCGCCAGGTGTTCGCGGCCAAGCAGAACGTGCGTCTGTTACAGATTCCGCTGGGCGCCGACGGTGCCGCCCCGGTCAACCAGTACGATTTCAAGCGTGTCGGCGGCGGTCTGCTGGTGCAGTCGCCCGACGACAGGAACGTACAGCTGGCCGAGCTGAAAATCGTCAGCAAGAAGCAACCGACGCCGCAGCAATTGCAGGACATGATGTTCGCCTGGCGGGTGGCGAAATTCGTCAAGTCGAATGCCATCGTCTTCTGCGCCAACGGCATGACGATGGGCGTGGGCGCCGGCCAGATGAGTCGGATCGACTCGGCCCGGATCGCATCGATCAAGGCGCAGAACGCCGGCCTGTCTCTGGCCGGCACCGCCGTCGCTTCAGACGCATTTTTCCCATTCCGCGACGGTCTCGATGTGGTGGTGGAAGCCGGCGCGACCTGCGTCATCCAGCCAGGCGGTTCGATGCGCGACCAGGAAGTCATCGACGCGGCCGACGAGCATGGCGTGGTGATGATGCTGACCGCTACCCGCCATTTCCGCCACTGATCCGGCCGCTGCCGACGCCGTCCGCGCATGAAAATCCTCGGCATCGACCCGGGCCTGCGCACGACCGGTTTCGGCATCATCGACAAGCAGGGCAACAAGCTGACCTATATCGCATCGGGCACCATCAAGACGCCCGATGCCGACCTGCCGCTGCGACTCAAGACCATCTTCTCCGGCATCGTTGAAATCATCCTGACCTACACACCGGATTGCTCCGCGATCGAGAAGGTGTTCGTCAACGTCAATCCGCAATCGACCCTGCTGCTCGGGCAAGCCCGTGGTGCGGCCATCTGCGCCCTGGTCACGGCTGATTTGTCGGTGGCCGAATACACCGCGCTGCAGATCAAGCAGGCGGTGGTCGGGCAGGGCAAGGCCGACAAGTCCCAGGTGCAGGACATGGTCCAGCGACTGCTGCAGTTGTCCGGCATGCCCGGCACCGATGCCGCCGATGCACTTGGTGTCGCGATCTGCCACGCGCACAGTGCCGAGGGGTTGGCTGCACTGTCTGCACTTGCGCCGGGACTCGCCAAACGGGGCATGCGGGTACGCCGCGGGCGGCTGATCGGTTGATCCGGCTGTCTGGCAGATTGATCCCTGCGGATTCAGTCCCGCAGGCGGCGCTCGGCTTTGCGAGCCGCCACTTCGAATCCATTGTCCCAGTACACTTCGCCGCCGCGCAGCAGCGCCCAGGCACTGGCGCCCAGATACGCCAGCGGAAACACCACGCCCCAGCGCGCCGCCTGCGCCACATGCTCCAGTTCATGCGCCAGCAAGCGATGCGAGCGGGCCGCGCGGTTGGCAATGATGATGTGGCCGATCGCCATGGCATGCATGGCGCCGAACGGGTGATGGGCCAGCAGGAAATCGCCCGCCCGTCCGCGCACCACCAGCGCCGGTACCCCGAACAGCTTGCCCGGCAGACGCTGCAGGCTGCCACCCGCTACCAGCACCGGTAGCACCAGTAGCAGACCGAGCAGCGACAGCGGCAGTGCCCACAGCACCCCCGTGAGCCGAAGCAATCGTGCCAGCAGCGAGCCGGCCCGCACGACGGACTTGTCAGGCAGAGGTTGCATGATTTTGCCTTCCTGAATGTCGGAACGGTCCGGATTGCGTCGATTCCCGGGCCGTTGATCCTGTAGTTAAGTTACCATAAGAGAACTTCGACAAAGGTGCGTGGGTGGATATTTTGACTTCGATATTCGGTTCGAGCGGTTATCTGCCGCATGGTTACTGCTTCACCTGGACGCCCGGCCTGTTGTGGTCGATGGTCGGCGCCGACGCGGTGATCGCGGCGGCCTACTTTTCGATTCCGCTGGCGATGATGAGTTTCGTCCGTAGGCGCGGTGCCTCGTCGATGAATCTGGTGGCTTGGCTGTTCATCGCGTTCATTTTTTCCTGTGGCATTACCCATGTCATGGATATCTGGACGATCTGGTATCCGGATTACGGCCTGCAGGCCTTGACCAAGACGATTAGCGCGGTGGTGTCGCTGGTGACGGCAGTTGCCTTATGGCCGCTGATTCCGAAGGCGCTAAAGATACCGACGGTCGACGAGTTGCAAACCGTGATCCGCAGACTGGAGACGGAGATCAGCAAACGGCGTAGTGTCGAAGACCGGCTGGTCGATATGCAGCAGAGCCTGGCCGTCTCGCTGGGCAGCATTGGCGCCGGTTTCATCGCCACCGATCGCGCCGGCCTGATCACCCGCATGAACGCCGTGGCCGAGCAGGTCACGGGCTGGACGCAGGCGGACGCTCTCGGTGTGCACTTGTGGGCTGTTTTTCACCGGCAGGACCGGCCGCTTGATTATCTGTCCACGAACCCGGTCGATCTCATGATCGCCGCTGGCACCACCGTCGACACCGCCACGCACGTCGATGTGCTCGCACGGGACGCCAGCCGCACTGCTCTAGAGATCAAGGGCGCCCTCACCCATGCCGAGGATGGCTCGGTGCGCGGCCTGGCCATCGTGTTCCGCGACATGACCGAACACCAGCATGCCGAGGTGGCGCGCCTGAAGACGCAGGAGCTGGAAGCGGAAAACGTGCGTATTCAGGTTGCCAGTCGCCTCAAAAGTCAGTTCCTGGCCAACATGTCCCATGAGCTGCGTACGCCGCTGAATGCCGTGATCGGTTTTGCCGACCTGCTGCAATCGGGCATGGTGCCGCCCGATTCCGCCCAACAGAAAGAGTTTGCCGGTCATATCGGCAGTAGCGGACGCCATTTGCTGCGACTCATCAACGATGTACTCGATCTGTCCAAGGTAGAGTCCGGCATGTTCCACTTCTTCCCTGAAAAAGTCGACCTGTCGCAGCTGGTGCAGGGTGTGGTCGACGAATTGCAGCCGGTCATCAATGACAAGAGGATGCAGGTGAGCGTCGCGATCGATCCTGCCTTGGCGCCGGTGGTCGACCCGGTGCGGCTGAAACAGGCGCTCTACAATTATCTGTCGAATGCGATCAA
>JACMRD010000025.1 GCA_014376645.1 Herminiimonas sp.
CCGAGCAACAAAGACTGGCGCGGTGGCCGCGGCATCCTCGAAAACATCATCCCATCGAGCACCGGCGCCGCCAAGGCCGTGGGCGTGGTCATTCCCGAACTGAACAAGAAGCTCACCGGCATGTCCTTCCGCGTGCCGACCTCCGACGTGTCCGTGGTCGACTTGACCTGCGAACTCAACAAGGAAGCGACGCTCGCGGAAATCTGCGCGGAGATGAAGGCGCAAAGCGAAGGCGCTCTCAAGGGCATCCTCGGCTATACCGAAGACAAGGTCGTCGCCACCGATTTCCGCGGCGACACCCGTACTTCGATCTTCGATGCGGATGCCTCGATCGCACTGGACGGCACCTTCATCAAGGTCATCGCCTGGTATGACAACGAATGGGGTTATTCGAATAAGTGCCTCGAGATGGTTCGCGTCGTCGCGAAGTAACCTTCCGGCCGGCGCGAACGAAACCGTTTGCGCCTGTGTTGCGTATACAGAATGGACCGTGTGAAGCGGTCCATTTTTTTTCACATTTCGGGTACACCATGACCATTTTCCTGCGCCGTCTGCGTGCCGCATCCGTCCTGCTGTTTGCCCTGTGCTGCGCGCTGGCGGGCTCGGTATCGGCCCACGAGTTCTGGATGCGGGCCCAGCCTGCTGCGGTGGCGGTGGGCGGCGCGACGCGGCTGTCGCTGAACGTCGGCGAATATTTCAGCGGTGATGTAGTGGCCTTCTCGGTCCAGTACGTTGCCGCACTGCGTCACATTGCCAGCGGCGTCGATCAGGACCTGTTGCCGCGGGTGGCGAAGACGGCCACCGTCGGCGCATTCCCGATCCGCCTCCAGCAGCCCGGAACCCATCTGTTCGCCTACGACAGCCATCCCAACCGCATCACGTTGGGCGGCGAAAAATTCCACGCCTATCTGCATGATGAAGGCATGGACGAGATCGTCAAGCAGCGCGAGCAGGCCGGCACCGGCGCCACGCCGGCGCGCGAGCGTTATCGACGCTACGTCAAGACGCTGGTGGAAGTCGGCGGCAAGCACGACGGCAGCTTCGCCGTGAAGACCGGCCAGCGACTTGAAATCGTTCCGATCGACGATCCGTTGACGGCAGGCGTCGGCGACAAGCTGCAATTTTCCCTGCTGTTCGAGCAGAAGCCGCTGGCCAACGCGCTCATCAAGGCCTGGTACCTGCATGACGACCAGACGGTGACGATCCGTGCCCGCACCGACGCCGCCGGCCGTTTTGCATTCAACCTGCCGTACGCCGGTACCTGGATGCTGAGCGTGGTGCACATGATCCCGACCATCGATTCGACCGAGGACGACTGGGACAGCCTGTGGGGCAACCTGAGCTTCGACCTGAAGCCGCGCCGTTAAATTCCCTCGAACACTTCCGACCAGGCGCCGACCACGGCGGCGACCTGCGGCGCGATGCGACCCACGTCGATGCGTGCCTTGTCGCTGCCCTGTAACCGTATCTGGTGCTGCAGCTTGCGCAACAGCCGGTAGGCATCAGCCAATGCGGCGGCCGTGTCGCGTTTCAGCAGCCCGAGTGCGCCGCACAGTTTCAACAGGCCGATATTGCCGATATCGGGCACCAGTTGCGGATAGCGCGACGCATTTTGCAGCACCAGGTACTGCACCATGAATTCGATATCGATCATGCCGCCCTTGTCGTGCTTGAGATCGAACAGCGGTGTGCGGTTCGGATGGGCGTCGTGCAGCTTGCGGCGCATGTCCAGCACCTCGTGTCGCAACGGAGCAACCTCGCGCTCGCGCCGCAGCACGGCGCTGCGAACCGTTTCGAAGCGCTCGCCGATGGCGCGATCGCCGGCACAGAAGCGCGCCCGGGTCAGGGCCTGGTGCTCCCAGAGCCAGGCCGATTTCATCTGGTATTTCTCGAATGCGTCGATGCTGGTGGCGAGCAGGCCGCTGGCGCCGTCGGGGCGCAGCGCGATGTCGATGTCGAACAGGATGCCGGCGGCGGTGTGACTGGTCATCCAGGTAATGAAGCGCTGCGCCAGACGCGCATACAGGCCAGGCGCTTCCTGGTCGTCGTCGTCAAACAGGAACACCAGATCGAGGTCGGATGCGTAGCCGAGCTCCTTGCCGCCGAGCTTGCCATAGGCGATGACGGCGAACCTCGGTTGCGGCAGATGGCGCTGCGGCAGCGTGTTCCAGACAGCTTGCAAGGTCTGGGCGACCAGCACGTCGGCCAGCGCCGAGAGGTTGTCGGCCAGTTCCTCCACCGTGACGGCGCCTTCCAGATCCTGTGCCAGCAAGCGCAGCAGTTGGGCGTGATGCAGCTCGCGCAGCACGTCGAGCTGACGTTCGGTGTCGCCTGCGGTGGCCGCCAGCTCGGCCTCGCACTCGGCGGCGAACACGGTCCAGTCGGGGACCGACTTGAAGGTGCTGTCGTCGAGCAGTTCATCGAGCAGCAGCGGGTGACGGGTGAGGTATGTGGCGGCCCAGTCGCTGGCGCTCATCATGCGGATGACGCGCTCGAGCGCTTGCGGATATTCGGTCAGCAGCGCCAGATAGGCAGCACGGCGCGCGATCGCTTCGAAGAAATCGATGATCCGCCCGAAGGTCACGGAGCGGTTCTCGACGGCGGCCGCGATCATCGGCAGGCAGGCATTGATCAGCGCCAGCAAGCGTGTGCGGCTGGCTTCCGGCAGCGACTGCATGCGCGACGATTGCAGCGTGGCCAGCAAGCGCGCCGCAGTACCGGCTGGCTGATCGAAGTTCAATGTCGAAAGACGGGTGGAAATCGTCTCGAGACCGTCTGCATCGCACAGCGGCGCATATTCGGCCACGGCGGCGTCGGCCGGCACGTTGCGCTTGTCGCTGAAAATTGCATCGAACTGCAGCGCCACGAGAGCACAGTGGCTCTCCAGTGCAGCCATCAGGGCGGGCACGTCTGGCAGCCCCATCATCTGCGCCACGCACAGGCGGTCGGCGTCGTTGCCGGGCAGGGTGTGGGTCTGGGCGTCGTCCAGATACTGCAGCCGGTGCTCGAGATTGCGCAGGAAGGTATAGGCCGCCAGCAGGTCCGCCACCACCTCCGGTGTGAGCAGGCGTTTGTCGGCCAGGGTGCGCAGTACCGCCCGGGTCGAGCGGTCGCGCAGTTGCGCATCGCGACCACCGCGAATGAGCTGGAACACCTGCGCCAGGAATTCGATCTCGCGGATGCCGCCGCGCCCGAGCTTGACGTTGTGACTGCGTTCCGGATGGCGGGTTTCCTGGCGGTTGACTTCGGCGCGGATCTGGCCATGCATGGTGCGCATCGCATCGATGGCGCTGAAGTCGAGATAGCGGCGATAGACGAATGGATGAAAAATCGCGTCGAGCGCGACCAGGTCGTCAGCCTCGCCGGTCACGGCGCGCGCCTTGACCCATGCATAGCGCTCCCATTCGCGACCCTGCACGATCAGATAGTCCTCGAGCATGTTGAAACTGGCAGCGAGCGGGCCCGAGCTGCCGTTGGGACGCAGGGCCATGTCGACCCGGAAGCTGAAACCATCCTCGGTGATTTCGGAAATCGCCGCGATGAGCCGCTTCCCGAGTCGTGTGAAAAATTCATGGTTCGACAGTGATTTCTGGCCGACGTCATCGACCCGCGTCTCGCCGTTTTCCGGATACAGGAAGATCAGGTCGATGTCGGACGAGACATTGAGTTCGCCGCCGCCGAGCTTGCCCATGCCGATCACCAGCATCTGCTGGGGCACGCCCGAATCGGCGCCGATCGGTACCCCGTGCAGCGCTTCGAGCTCGATGCGCAGCGCCCGCAGATGGGTCGAGATGACGAAGTCGGCAAACAGCGTCATGCTCGCCACCACTTCGTTCAGGTCTGCCACACCCTGCAGGTCGCGCTGGATCAGGGCGCACAGGATCAGGTTGCGCACGCGGCGCATGGCGCGCGGCAGCGGCATGCCCTGATTGATTTCCGCTTGTAACAAATCCTTCAGTGCTGCGGCTGTCAGCGATAATTTGGCCGCCTGAGTTACGGCATCGCCGCGCGCTGGATCGGCCCCGATCCAGCGTTGGTAGTAGCGCGAGGCCTGGTCGCTGCGGGGGAGAGAAATCGTCATCGTCGGTGGGGTGCTGCTCGAAAGCGGTGAGGGGGCGCGCGAGGCGCCGGCGGCGCGCCGTCGGTCGACTTGAAAAGTCACCCAACACAGGGGACTTCAGGCGCGCCGACCCACCATCGGCAGCGGGTTTCATGCGACTATACAGCCTGCCGTGCGCACGAAGCGTGCAGCTTCGTTCAGTATTTAATGAAGTTTAACGCACGCCGAATCCGACCTTGAATCTTTACGCTTGATGCCAACTGACGCTTCGACACCCACGCAGGCATCCGGTCTCGGCCCGGCCTGCATGCGGGCGGCAATGACCGGTTTTCGTCTCGCGCACACCAGCCTTTGGCGCCTGCTGTGCCTGCTGGGCAGGCTGCTGGTCATTGTCTATTTTCTTTTCTGTCTGAGCTTCCTCATCTTGCGCTACGCTGTATTGCCGAACATCGGGCATTACAAGCCGCAGGTGGAGCAGGTTGCCGCCGATGCAATCGGCCAGCCGCTGACGATCGGACGCATCGATGCCGGCTGGTCCCGCTTCACGCCGCGCCTGACGCTGACCGACGTCGTGATCCGCCACCGGAACGGGGACGTGGCGCTGCAACTGCCGCGCGTCACCGCCGGGCTGTCCTGGTGGTCGGTCGTGGTCGGCGGGCTACGCCTCGATGCACTCGAGATCGAGCGTCCGGACCTCGATATCCAGCGTGACCGCAACGGGCGTTTGTTCGTGGCCGGCATCTACATCGATACCGGCAAGAGCGGCGACGGCAAAGGCGCCGACTGGGTGCTGTCGCAACGTCGTATCGTGATTCGTGATGGCCGCGTGCGCTGGAACGATCTTCAGCGCGGCGCACCGGAACTGGTGCTCGAAAAGCTGAACGTCAGGCTGGACAATCAATGGCAAAGCCATGCTTTTTCACTCTTTGCAACACCGCCGGCCTTGCTGGCGGCGCCGCTGGAACTGCGCGGGCGCTTCGTCCACCCGGCGTTCTCCGGCCGGATCTCCGATGTCACGCAATGGAAAGGGACGCTCTACGCCGATGTCAGCAGCCCCGCGCTGGCTGGCGCAAACGCCTATGTGGATCTGCCGATCGCCTTGACGCGCGGCAGCGGTTCGGTGCGTTCGTGGCTGAGCGTCGATCATCAGAAAGTGGTGGATCTGACCGCGGATCTGCACCTGGCTGATGTCTCGGCACGGCTGGCGCCGGATCTGCCGCTGCTGGAACTGGCGGCCGTCGATGGAAGAATTTCGGTGCAGGACGGCATGAGCATTGACGCAAAGACCGCGTCAGCCGCCTCAGCCGTGTCAACTGCCGCCGGGGCGGGCTTTTTCGGCGTCAGCGGTCATGCGATCGCGCTGACCAATTTTTCGATGCGCACGCAGGATGGTCTGAGCCTGCCGACCACCACCATCAAGGAAAAATTTACCGCCGCCCGGCCCGGCGTGCCGGAGCAGATGGCGTTCGAGGCCCAGTTGCTGGATCTGGAAACCCTGTCGAGCTTCGTCGAACGGTTGCCGTTGCCGGCGGCCCAGCGCCGGATGCTGCAGGATTTTTCGCCGCGCGGCAGATTGCAGAATTTTAACGCGCGCTGGCAAGGCGCCTATCCGGACATCGCATCCTACGCAGTCAGGGGTAACTTCAGCAACCTTGCGCTCAACGCCCAGCCGGCACGACCGGCGCGGCCCAAAAGCGCCAGCCTGCCGGCACAGGCCGCCTTGCCGGCGATCCCAGGCTTCGACAATCTCACCGGCAGCATCTATGCCAGCGATCGTGGCGGCGCCTTCAATCTGGCGTCGAGCGCATTGAAGCTGGAATTGCCGGGCTATTTCGCTAACCCTACCATCGCGCTCGACCAGCTCGACATGCAGGCTACCTGGCGTTTCAAGGCGAACGACCAGTTGTTGCTGGAAGTGCGCAAGATGCAAGTCGCCCAGCAAGGCGTGCGGGCGACGTTTTCAGGAACGCACCTGATGCCGCTGCGCGGGCAGCGCGGCAAGCCGCTGGGCACCATCGACCTGAGCGGCACGATCTCCGGTCTGGACATCGCCCGCATCGACGATTTTCTGCCGCTGGCGACACCGGACAGTCTGCGCGCCTGGCTGAGCGGCGCGCTGGTCGGCGGAAGGCTGAACGACGCTGCATTGAGGCTCAAGGGCGACCTTGCCGGCTTCCCCTTCCATACCGTCGCGGCCCCTGGCAAGTCGGCGCTGCCTGCCGGCGAGTTCAGCGTGCGCGGCCGCATCGAGAACGGCAAGCTCAATGTCGCGCCGGGTCGTCTCGGCAAGGACGGCAAGATGCCGTTGTGGCCGCTGATCGAGGATATTCAAGGCACCATCGTCTTCGATCGGACCCGCATGGAAATCGACGCCGCCAGCGCGAAAATCCACAACGTCGGGCTGACGGCCGTCAAGGCCGTAATACCGGATCTGCTGGCACCGGACAAGGTCCTCGGGATCGACGGCACGGCCGCCGGCGCATTGCAGGAGCTGACCGGGTTCGTCAACGACAGCCCGGTGGTCGACTGGATCGGCCGTTTTACGGAAGACACGCGAGCGACCGGCAATGCCCGGCTCGGATTGAAACTGCAGTTGCCGCTGGCGCGCATGCTCGAGACCAAAGTCCAGGGCAGCCTGCAACTGGTCGCCAACGACGTGATCCTGCAGAGCGAGATTCCGGCGCTGCTGCAGGCCAGCGGCAAGCTCGACTTTACCGAGAAGGGTGTCACGCTGAACGCGATGAAAGCCAGTTTCGTCGGTGGTCCGGTTGTCGTCTCCGGCGGCAGCCAGCGCGACGGCGCCATCGTCATCAAGGCCGAGGGCAGTGTTTCATCGGATGGTCTGCGGCGGGCCTATCCGAGTCCGGCCATGTTGCGCCTGGCCGATCGGGTGGCCGGCACCGCACGTTACGCCGCCACCATCTCGGTGCGTAAGAAACATCTGGAAATCGTGATCGACTCGACCCTGCAGGGACTGGCGCTGGATCTGCCGGTGCCGCTGCGCAAGGCTGCCAATGAAACCCTGCCACTCAAGTTCGAGATCGTCGGCATGCCCGGCGACGAGGCGCTCGGTCTGAATGACGAGTTGCGCATCGCGCTCGGCAGCGCGGTCTCGGCCCGTTACCTGCGCCACAAAGGTGTGGAAAAGGGGGCTGCCTGGCGCGTCGTGCGTGGCGGCATCGGCGTCAACGTGCCGGCGCCGCAGCCTGACGGTGGCGTCAGTGTCAACGCAAGCCTGAAGACGCTCAACATCGATGCCTGGCGCAGTGCAATCGCCATCATCGGCGGCAGTGAACGGCCGAAGGCGGCCGGTGCGGCTTCGACCCTGGCGCTCGAGCAGAGCGGCGCCGGCGGCGGCACCACGCTGGCCAGTCCCGGCAGCCCGCCCGCCGCCGAACCTGCCGGCTTGAATCAATACATCGAACCGGAGGTGCTGGCCGCCCGGGCCACGGAGCTGATCATCGCCGGCAAGAAGCTCGACAACGTGGTGGTCGGCGCCTCCCATCAGAAAGGCGTCTGGCAGGCCAACATCGATGCGGCGCAGGCCTCCGGTTACGTCACCTGGAACGAGTCGCCCTCCGGCGCCGGACTGGGTCGCGTCACGGCGCGGCTGAGTTCACTCATCATTCCGAAGACTGCGGCCACCGACGTCACCGAAATCCTCGAAGGCAAGGGTGCCACGGCCCAGATTCCGGCGCTCGACATCGTTGCGAGTAATTTCGAACTGCTGGGCAAGAAAATGGGGCGGCTGGAACTGATCGCGGCCAACAATGCGCGCGCCACCCTCGTACGCGAGTGGCAGATCAACAAGCTGCTGATCACGAATGCCGATGCCGAACTGAAGGCGGTCGGCAAATGGAGCACTACCAGCGGCGACAATCTGACCAACCTGGCCTACACGCTCGATATCGCCAATGCCGGCAAGCTGCTGGAGCGGTTCGGGTTCGCCAATGTCCTCAAGGGCGGCAAGGGTCGGCTCGAGGGTGACATCACCTGGCAAGGTTTGCCGTTCGCCCTGGATGTGCCGACCCTGAGTGGCGAGTTGCGCATCGATCTGGCAGCCGGGCAGTTCCTGAAAGTCGATCCGGGCGCCGCCAAGCTGCTCGGCGTGCTGAGCCTGCAATCGCTGCCACGGCGCCTGACGTTGGATTTTCGTGATGTGTTTTCCGAAGGGTTCGCTTTCGACGGCATCACCGGTTCCGCCATCATCTCGCGCGGCGCAGCCAGGACCGACAACTTCAAGATGCGCAGCGTGAACGCCACGGTCATCATGGACGGCACTGCCGATATCGACAAGGAAACCCAGAACCTGCACGTAGCCGTCATTCCTGAAATTAACGTCGGCACGGCGTCGGTGGTGTACGCACTGGCGGTCAATCCGATCATCGGTCTCGGCTCGTTTCTGGCGCAGCTGTTCCTGCGCGATCCGCTGATGAAGGCGTTCACGTTCGAATACCGGATTACCGGCCCCTGGAAAGACCCGCAGGTGGTCAAGGTCGACCGCAACGGCGTGCCGATTCCAGGCAAGATCGCGCCCCAGGCAACCAGCGCAGGCATGCCATGACGATTCCCGCAACGCCATCGATCACGCCGCAGTTGCCGACCCGGTTGCCGACGCCGTTGCCAAAAGTGGCGGCAGTGCAGATGGTCTCGACGCCGGAGGTCGCCGTCAACATCGCGACGGCGCGCCGGCTGGTCGGCGAGGCAGCGGTGCAGGGGGCCGCGCTGGTGCTGTTGCCGGAATACTGGCCGCTGCTGGGCCTGCACGAAACCGACAAATTGCGCCATGCCGAAACCGAAGGCTGCGGGCCGATGCAGGAGACCCTGTCCGGATTGGCGCGCGAGCACGCGATCTGGCTCATCGGCGGTACCTTGCCACTGGTGAGCGCTGAAAACGGCAAGGTCATGAACACGACGCTGGTCTATCGCCCCGACGGGTCGCTGGCGGCACGCTACGACAAGATCCACCTGTTCAGCTTTCGCCGTGGCGATGAATCCTACGACGAATCGCGCACCATCACCGCAGGGTCGGCGCTGCGCAGCGTCGAGACGCCCTTCGGCCGGATCGGGCTGTCGGTCTGTTATGACCTGCGCTTCCCGGAGCTGTACCGCGCCCTGGGCGACTGCGCGCTGATCGTGGTGCCATCGGCCTTCACCTGGACCACCGGCCGCGCCCACTGGGAGATCCTTTTGCGCGCCCGCGCCATCGAGAACCAGTGTTATGTGCTGGCTGCCGCGCAGGGCGGCACCCATCCGAACGGGCGTCGCACCTGGGGCCACAGCATGCTGATCGATCCGTGGGGCGACCCGGTCGCAGTGCTCGGCGAAGGCGAAGGCGTGGTGGTCGGAGAACTCGATGTTGAACACTTGCGCGCCATCCGCGAGAACCTGCCGGCGTTGCAGCATCGACGGCTGTAAGCTGGATACAAAGCGATCCTTCTGGCTTCGCACTCTGGCAAGATGCTCTACAATCGGTGATCCCTGGCGGATTCCTGCGCCCGATGCTGCCACCCCTGCCGCATCGGTATCGTTCCGTCGATCAAGACACAACAGGAAAGCGAGATTCACGATGATCCCATTCGAACCCAATCTGCGTACGCTGGCCGTGGCGCGCGACATCCTGCTGACCCCGTTCGGCCTGGATGAGGGCAAGCTGATCAAGGCGCTCGGCACGATGTTCACCCACAAGGTCGATTACGCCGACATGTATTTCCAGTTCACGAAGAGCGAAGGCTGGAGCCTGGAAGAAGGCATCGTCAAGACCGGGAGCTTCTCGATCGACCAGGGCGTGGGCGTGCGCGCGGTGTCGGGCGACAAGACCGCCTTTTCCTATTCCGATGAAATCTCGGAGCGGGCCCTGCTGGAAGCGGCGACCGCCACCCGCACCATCGCCCGCCAGGGTGCCGGCAAGATCAAGGTCGCGTCCTCGGTCCAGGAAATCGGTGGCCGCTCGCTGTATCTGCCCAACGATCCGCTGGCCTCGCTCGACGCCACGGCCAAGGTCAAGTTGCTGGAACAGGTCGAGCGCATCGCCCGCAAGAAGGACCCGCGCGTGGTGCAGGTCATGGCCGGCCTGGCAGGTGAATACGACGTGGTATTGGTCGTGCGCAGCGACGGCGTGATCGCCGCCGACATCCGGCCGCTGGTGCGCTTGTCGGTCACGGTCATTGCCGAGCAGGACGGCCGCCGCGAGATGGGTTCCTCGGGCGGTGGCGGGCGCTTCAGTTACAGCTATTTCGATGCGGCAGTGCTGGAAAAATACGCCGATGAAGCGGTGGCCGCCGCGCTGGTCAACCTCGACGCGCGTCCGGCGCCGGCCGGTCCGATGACGGTCGTGCTCGGACCGGGCTGGCCTGGCATCCTGTTGCACGAAGCAATCGGACACGGCCTCGAAGGCGACTTCAACCGCAAGGGATCGAGCACGTTTTCCGGACGCATCGGCGAGCGGGTCGCGGCACGCGGCGTGACGGTGGTCGACGACGGCACGATCGCCGATCGTCGCGGTTCGCTCAACATCGACGACGAGGGCAATCCGACCCAGTGCACCACCCTGATCGAGGATGGCATCCTGAAGGGATATATCCAGGACACGATGAATGCCCGTCTGATGAAGATGCCGGTCACCGGCAATGCGCGGCGCGAATCATTCGCACACCTGCCGATGCCACGCATGACCAATACCTACATGCTCGGCGGCGATCGCGATCCGGCCGAGATCCTGGCCTCGGTCAAGAACGGCCTCTACGCCGTCAATTTCGGTGGCGGCCAGGTCGACATCACCAATGGCAAGTTCGTGTTTTCGGCAAGCGAGGCCTACATGATCGAGAACGGCAAGGTCACCTATCCGGTCAAGGGCGCGACCCTGATCGGCAACGGCCCGGACGTGCTCAACCGGGTCTCGATGATCGGCAATGACATGCGACTCGACTCCGGTGTCGGCGTGTGCGGCAAGGAAGGCCAGAGCGTGCCGGTCGGGGTCGGTCAGCCCACCTTGCGCATCGATGGCGTCACAGTCGGCGGCACGGCCTGAAGCCCGTGCGGCGAGCAAATGGAATCCTGTCCGAACGGCGATGAAAGTTCTGTGATGTCGCGTTCGCGCAGGACAATGCTTGCTGCGGCTTGCCAAAAGCCGGAATGTATTGCACTATTAGGTTCGACCTGAAGAACAACTGCGCCATGTTTCCACGTTTTTTCCACTTTTACTTTTACTTTAGCGGTTCCAGCCCAATGGCGGTGGAAAAGCGGCAGGTTCACGTAAAAGCAGGATAACGAAACCAACCCGAATTTCTTGAAAAACCGCCAGCGATGGCGGTTTTTTATTTTCACGACTTGTCTTATTCACGATGTCTCATTCACGAATTATTTTATTGCCTGGAGAACAGTATGCTACGCACCGACGACCTACGCATTCGCGAAATGAAGGAACTGACTCCGCCGTCGCATTTGATCCGCGAGTTCGGCTGTTCCGAAGCAGCTGCCGATACTGCCGGCAAGTCACGTGCTGCACTGCACCGCATCCTGCATGGCGAAGACGACCGCGTGCTGGTGGTCATCGGGCCATGTTCGATCCACGATACCAAGGCAGCGATGGAATACGCGCACCGCCTGGTCGGCGAACGCAAGCGTCTGTCAGCTGATCTGGAAATCGTCATGCGCGTGTATTTCGAAAAGCCGCGCACCACCGTAGGCTGGAAAGGCCTGATCAACGACCCGTACCTGGACAACAGCTTTCGCATCAACGACGGCTTGCGGACCGCGCGGGTACTGCTTCTGAACATCAATGAACTCGGCCTGCCGGCCGGCACCGAATTCCTCGACGTGATCAGTCCACAATACATCGCCGACCTCATCAGCTGGGGCGCGATCGGTGCGCGCACTACCGAATCGCAGGTACACCGCGAGCTGGCATCCGGCCTGTCGTGCCCGGTCGGATTCAAGAACGGCACCGACGGCAACATCCGCATCGCGGTCGATGCGATCAAGGCAGCGTCACAACCGCATCATTTCCTGTCGGTCACCAAGGGCGGGCATTCCGCAATCGTTTCGACCAACGGCAATGAGGATTGTCATATCATCCTGCGCGGCGGCAAGGCGCCGAATTACGATGCGGCCAGCGTCGATGTAGCCTGCAAGGATATCGTTGCCAGCGGACTGGCGCCGCGCCTGATGATCGATGCCTCGCACGCGAACAGTTCGAAGAAACCGGAAAACCAGATCCCGGTCTGCGCGGACATCAGCCGCCAAATCGCCGCCGGCGATCGCCGCATCGTCGGCGTCATGATCGAGTCGCACCTGGTGGCCGGGCGACAGGATCTGGTGCCAGGCAAGGAACTGACGTACGGTCAATCGGTGACCGACGGTTGCATCGACTGGGTGTCGAGCATCGCCGTGCTTGACGACCTGGCTGCTGGTGTCCGTCGGCGCCGCGCCGCAGCTCGCGTCTGAAACGCTTAATCCAGGCTCAGCGGTTCGCTGCGGCGTCTGGATTTGCCTCCTCGATTTGCAGGGGCATCTTCCGGCAGCGTTTTCTTTGCCAGCATGTTCACGAAATCATGCGCCAGGCGCCGGTGGTACGGGTCCAGCTCCTGCAGGTCGGCCAGCAACCGGGCTTCCTCCGAGTTAGGTGCGGCAACCGTGTATGCCTGGGTAACGGGTAACTGCGTCGCGTCGCCATAACGCAGCCATTCAGCTGTCACGCCAAGCCACTGGGCAAGGATGCGCAGCTTGTCCTGCGTCGGAATCGATTCGCCGACCAACCATTTGCGGGCCGCATGAATGGTCACGGGGCGCCCGGCGTAGCGGAAGTTGAATTCCCGCGCCAGCAAGGTCGGGCTGTCGTGCGTATAACCACACGCCTGGAGTGTCTCTGACAGACGCGCTTGGAACAATGCGCGTTCACTCGAACCGTGCGGCGCCTCAGGCATATCGGTTGCCGGCAAAAGCAGCGCCGGGCTCGACACAGTCATACCGCCAGGCCGCCTTTTGGCAACTTTAGCGTCGGGAAAGACGCGCTCAGCAGCCACTTCCTGGCTGACTTCGGCCAGTGTCGATATGCGCACGCCCGCCGCCTGCAGCTTGAGCAGCGACGACGAGAGTCGCTTGATTGCGGCGTCGCGCTGGGGCACGCCCTCGCCGGCAAAGTCTGGGGTCGCGATGAGTTGTGCGATCAGTGTCTGGCTGCTTTCAAGTTCGACCAGATATTCCGCGAGTTGGTTGTCGATTGTCGCGAACCGGCTGCCCTCCGGTGGCGGCGCCGTCAACGTCGGCAATACCATCGGTTGATCCGGCAAGCCAAGTACCCGCTGAATCGTGCTGAGAATGAGTTCCGGTTCGGCCGGTTTGGCCAGGACGTGGCTGACGCCGCAGGTGCGGGCAATGACGCGGGCCTCCGCCTCATGATAGCCAGCGGTGTAGAAGATCACAGGCATCTCGGCCAGGGCCGCATCCGTGCGCATCCGCATGACGAATTCGTGGCCGTCCATGTTCGGCATCAGGATATCCGAGATGACGAGGTCGGGTCGTTCCTTGCGGGCGATCTCGAGACCCTGCACGCCGTCGACGGCCTCCAGCAGGCGGTGCTCGGTGTAACCGAGCAGGGTCATCAAAAACGCTCGGTTGAGGGCATGATCGTCAACGATGAGTATGGTCGCCATGGGAAAGATCCTTCAATAAAAAACGTTGTTTATAAAAAAATCAATAATCGGATTCAGGACAGGACGGTATGAAGGCGCACCGAACGCAGCGGCGCAGGCAGAAAGGCGTCGACCTGCTTTACGAAGCATTCCGGGTCGATCGGCTTGCACAGATAGCCATCGAATCCGGCACCGAGCAATTTGTCGCGATCTCCCACCATCGCCTGTGCCGTGACCGCGACGACCGGTACGACATGGGTGCACAAGTTCGACTTGAGGTGCCGGATGACGCCTAACCCGTCGAGCTTCGGCAAATGGATGTCGCAGATGATCAGGTCCGGCGCCGCGCCGTGGGCCAGCGTCAGGCCCTCGACACCGTCGCACGCTGTCACCACGGTATGACCGAATGCCTCCAGCAGGTAGCGCATGAGCTCCATGTTGGGCGCGTTGTCTTCGATGATCAGGATACGTGCGCTCATGCCGCCGACTCCCGCCGCATCGTCATGCACGCCAGGGAGGTGAGCTTCATGATGCTTGCACCGGCAAAGCAAGGGTGAACACACTACCTTTGCCAAACACGCTCTTGCAGCGCAGGTCACCACCGACCAGTCTGGCCAGGCGCTGGCTCAGGTAGAGGCCGAGTCCAGTACCGTCGAAGCGCCGGGTCGAACTGGCATCGAGCTGGGTAAACGCGCGAAACAGGTAACTCTGACGCTCCGGCGGAATCCCGATCCCGGAGTCAGAGACCACCACTTCGACCGTACCCGCTAGCCCCGCACGGCGCCGCGACAGCCGAATCGATATCTCGCCAGCTTCGGTGAACTTGATGGCGTTATTGAGCAGGTTGATGACGATCTGGCAGAGTGCGCGACGATCGGTGTGGATCACGATCGGGGTTTGCGGCATCGCGAGGCGAAATTCCAGACGTTTCCGGGTTGCCAGCGGCTCCAAGGTATCGAACACCTCACGTATGGCCGTTTGCAAGACGACATCCTCGAGCAGGATGTCGAGCTTTCCAGACTCGATCTTTTCCACATCCAGAAGATCGTTGATCAGCGACAGCAGGTGACGCGCGCTCGACTGAACCGTGCGCAGCTGCTTTGCCTGATCCGGCGTGAGCGGACCGGGAAGTTGCATGAGCAGGGTGCCGGTAAAGCCCAGCACTGCGTTAAGCGGTGTGCGCAGTTCATGCGACATGTTGGCAACGAATTCCGATTTGATGCGACTGCTTTTTTCCAGTTGCAGGTTTTTCTCGGCAATTTCTATATTTCTGATGTGCAATTGGTCTGCGAGGCGCTTGCAATCCGCAAAGAGCTGGAGGTTGTGCTGAGCGACGCCGAGCTGCACCCGCAGGCTTTCGACGAATGACACATCGCTCGGGGCGAAATGCTGCGTACCAGCAAGGATCAGGATGCTCAGGCAATGCTCCTGGAACATGACCGGGACGATCAGCACCTCCACGTAGGCACTCAATGCGTCGGGTGCGCAGGTACGGCAATCCTTGCCGTCGTGGCAAGCCATGGTAACGGTCTTGCCGTTCTCGGCGACCTCGGCCAACAAGGCGGGCGCGATCTGGAACCCGCTGAGTCCTTCGCATGGCATGCCGTGCATGGCAACGCACTTGAAACACCCGTCGCGGCGATCCTGCAGATAGATTGCCGAGGTCGGGAAGGGGTGGCTTTCCGCCAGCAAGGCCAGCAGGTCGGATGAAATCTTGGTCTTGTTAAAGCCGGCATTCGACAGCGCCAGTCGTTGCGCACTGCTGAGCACGAGTTCGGTTTCACGCAACGCCGCTGTCACCCGGTTGTGGTCGATGATCTCTGCATAGAGTTCACGGTTACGGTTATAGAGCTCGGCGGTCCGCTCCATTACCCGTAACTCGAGATCTGCATGCGCGGAGCGCTGCGCTTGCTCCGTCAGCCGGCATTCGATGATTTCGTGTTCGAGCTGAATGATGATCTCTGCCAGGTTGGCCCGACTGGGCCTGCTCAAGAGGTATGGCAACTGCTTGAAAATGATGAAGGCGGTTGCAACCGTGACGGCGGCGATCAACAGGTCGACCACGCCACTCGTTGCGTCAAGCGAATTCCAGGGAATGAAACTCGTGATCAGTCGCCCAATCCCGCTGATCACCAGAAACAGCGCCGTCGCAACCACGATGCGATTGACACCGATGTCAGGTCGCTTTTTGGCGAAATGGGCGATCAGCACGGCAAGAGTGAAATTGCCGGCAGCGGTGATGAGGCTGGCAGCGAAATGCAGCCAGAACGATCCCTTGGTCAGCGCGAAACGAGCCGAATGCGATGCCAGTTCGCTGGTTGAAATAATGGTGTCGAATTCTGACGTCATGCTTCGCAATCCATCGGGATGGTGACCGTTGCCTGGGATTTTCATTTGCAAATTCATACGGCGTAACGGATCGTCTTAAATGCGTGAAAAAACCAGGAATGGGTTTTCAAATTGTTACTGCGAGTATATATTTAATTTTTAGTAGTTGTTGCAGATATTTTGATATTAATCACGTTTCTGCTAACTGTTGGTTTGATTAACAGCAGTGCTGAGTTGGCGTTTTATGATTTTTTAGATGAAGGCAGGTGAAAAATGTTGAACTATCGGGGTAGGGCCGATGACTTCATCACGCTGGAAAAGAATTTTTCAGTCGATTAATCGTGCGAAAAGTGTCACGCCGAAGTAACCGCAAGTACTCGCCAATGCGGAAGCGACTGTGCCCCACGCCATGTCGACGAGGGTCAGGGATGCTGTCCAGCCTTTCAGCGTTGCCAGGTTGCTCAGGTCGTAGGTTGCATAAGCAACAAGGCCAAGCAATGCACCAAGGACCATCGATCTTGTCCACGATTGGGCCTCGAGGCCGGGCAACACGCAAAAAATCACCAAGCCCGCCACATACAGGAGGTAGAACGCCAAGGCCGGGAGCAGATTTGGCTTCTCTAGCAGGAGCATGCCCACCTGGTTCTGGTAAAACTTTGGCGCAACCACTGTCAACCATGCAAAATCAAGCGCACAGAATGCGATTGCGGTCGCGCCATAGGCCAGGACATATTTGAGCATGCTGTCTTTCCGGATCAGATCAGAGGTTGATTTTCTTGTGCTCGCCAATGTTCGTCGGTGGCTTGCCCGTGGCGACGGCTTTTGCCATCGCGACCAGCTGCATCATTTTGCTTTTGTCCGAGTCCCAGTATTCGGCGCCGCTGACTTTCACCTTTAGCAGGGCGACGTGCGGGTCCTCGGGGCCGCCCGGAAACCAGGCGCCGACCATCGGGTTCCACATTTCACGGATGACGGCGCGATCCTTGATGACCTCTGCCCGGCCGGACACGGAGACGTACAAACTGTCGCCGGGGGCGGCAAAGCTGACATTGACGGCGGGCTGGTGCTCGATGTTCTCGGCCACCGTTGCCTGATCCGACGTGAAGAACCAGAGCAGTCCTTCCTTGTCGACGTTCTGGCTGGTCATTGGGCGGCTCAGCAGGGTGTTGTCGCTGCCGATCGTCGTCAGCATGCCGACGCGGATGTCCTGGATTTTCTTCCACAGATCTGAAGTGGATGCTACGGTTGAAGTCATTTCGCTATTCCTTGAAAAATCGACGGCGCGAGCCGCCCGGTGCAGACAGGCAGGTGCGGCGAAGTGTGCCGCGGTCCTGCGTCAGGAGTGTTGCATCAAAGGATAGGAACATGACACCGTCACGTCTGTGCGATATCGAACTTACAAAAATCAGGCAGGCAGCAAGGCTCAGTCGCGGAAGTTGTTGAACTCCAGCGGCAGGTCGGCAACTTCCTTGCGCAGCAACGCCATTGCCGCCTGCAGATCGTCGCGCTTGGCGCCGGTGATGCGCACCGCTTCGCCCTGGATGCTGGCCTGCACCTTCATCTTGCTGTCTTTTACGATGCGCACGATTTTCTTGGCGGCGTCGGATTCGATGCCGTTCTTGATCTTGATGATCTGTTTGACTTTGTCGCCGCCGATTTTCTCGATCTTGCCGATGTCGAGGAAGCGGACATCGACATTGCGCTTGACCAGCTTGCCGGTCAGGACGTCGCGCACCTGGCTCAGCTGGAAATCCGAATCGGCATAAGCGGTCAGGTCACGCTCTTTTTGTTCGACGCGGGCATCGCTTCCCTTAAAATCGAATCGGGTACCGATTTCCTTGCCGGCCTGATCGACTGCATTTTTGACTTCGACGAGATTGGCTTCTGAAACGACATCAAATGAGGGCATGGCGATAATTTCCTTGAATGAGAGCATCGCGAGGATGCCGATGATGTGATTGTACGAAGTGCGAAGGTTAGTAGTTTATAAGTTTAGGCCAATTTGCATAACGTATTTTCGCTTCAGTCTATAATCGCCCGCCATGTCGAATCCCCTTTCCGTCCACACTGATTTTTCCCTGCGCACCCTGAATACCTTCGGGATCGACGCCATCGCGCGGTCTTATTTGCAGGTGCCCGGTGTGGCAATCCTGGAACAGGTGCGGCGCGACCCGGTACTCGGGTGCATGCAGCGGCTGGTACTGGGCGGCGGCAGCAACCTGCTGCTCACGGGCGATTTCCCCGGCCTGGTGCTGCACATGGTCGGCAAGGGTGTCGAGATCGTCGACGGTGATCCTGCGAGCACTGCCATCCACGTGCGCGCCCAGGCTGGTGAATCCTGGCACGGGCTGGTGCAGTGGACGCTAGCACGCGGCATCGGCGGACTGGAAAACCTGTCCCTGATTCCCGGTAGCGTCGGCGCCGCACCGATCCAGAATATCGGCGCCTATGGTGTTGAGGTCGGCGATCTGATCGCAGCCGTGCATTGTTTCGATTTCGATACCGGGCAGACCTTCACGCTCGACCACGCCGGTTGCGAGTTTGGCTATCGCGACAGCGTTTTCAAGCATCGCTGGCGCGACCGCGCCGTGATCCTGGACGTGACCTTTGCGTTGCCGGTTGTCTGGCAAGCCCGACTCCAGTACGTCGAGCTGAGCGATGAACTGGCACGGGATGGCGTCCCCTGCAACGATAGCGCAAGTGCTCCGGACGCGCTGCGCATCGGTGCGGCAGTGACCGCTATCCGCACCCGCAAGCTGCCCGATCCGACCGTCATCGGCAATGCCGGTAGTTTCTTCAAGAATCCGGTGGTCAGCCCCGAACTGCGCGACCGTCTGCTGGTGGATTGGCCGCGTCTGGTTTGCTATCCGCAGGCCGACGGCAGCGTCAAGCTGGCCGCCGGCTGGCTGATCGATCAATGCGGCTGGAAGGGTCGCAGTCTTGGTGCGGCCGGCGTCTATGAAAAACAGGCGTTGGTGCTGGTCAATCGCGGCAATGCCAGCGGCGCCGACATCGTCGCGCTGGCGACCGCGATACAGCATGACGTCGCCGCACGCTTCGGCGTGATGCTGGAGCCAGAGCCGAACTTCGTCTGACCGCAGTCGGTGCGTCAGGCGAACTCAGTGATTCGGAATCCGAATCCGGCTCAGACGAAATGGCAGACGTAGTCGAGCAATTCGATCGTCTCGATCTCGAAGCTGGAATTGGCCGGTACCGTGAAGCGCTGGCCGCCCTCGTAGGTGGCCCACTCGGCCTCGCCCTTGAGCTTGATGCGGCATGTGCCGGCATTCAGTTCCATGATTTCCGCTGCGGCCGTATTGAACGTCAGCACTGAAGGAAAGATCACGCCGAGGGTTTTTTTGGTACCGTCCGGGAACAGCACCGTGTGCGAAATGCATTTGCCGTCGAAATAGACGTTGGCTTGCTTTATGACGCTGACTTGGTCGAATTGCTTGCTCATGGTGTCCTGTCTGTTAAAGATTAAAGCTTGTCATCCATGCCCAGGCGCGGCAGCGCAACGGACGGGTTCGCGGTCAGCAGGCCGGCTTTGTTGTAGATGCCGAGCTTGTGGCGGGTGTCGACGATGTCGAGGTTGCGCATTGTCAGCTGTCCAATGCGGTCCTGCGGCGTGAATGCACCTTCGCCTTTTTCCATCGTCAGGCGTTCCGGCTGGTAGGTCAGGTTGGCCGACTCGGTATTGAGGATCGAGTAATCGTTGCCGCGCCGTAGTTCGATCGTGACCTCACCGGTGATGGCGCGTGCGATCCAGCGCTGCGCGGCTTCGCGCAGCATGATCGCCTGCGGGTCGAACCATCGGCCCTGGTACAGCAGGCGTCCGAGTCTGCGGCCGCTGTCGCGATATTGCTCGATCGTGTCCTCGTTATGGATGCCGGTGACCAGGCGTTCATAGGCGATGAACAGCAGGGCAAGGCCGGGCGCTTCGTAAATGCCACGGCTCTTGGCTTCGATGATGCGGTTCTCGATCTGGTCGCTCATGCCGATGCCGTGGCGGCCGCCGATGCGGTTTGCCTCCAGCAGCAGATCGATCTGGTTTTCGTAGGTGACGCCGTTCAGGGCGACCGGCCGGCCTTCTTCGAAACGGATGCGCACTTCTTCGCGTTTGATCTCGACGTCGTCGCGCCAGAAGGCGACACCCATGATCGGCTCGACGATCTTCATGCCGCTGCTTAGGTGCTCGAGGTCTTTCGCTTCGTGCGTTGCGCCCAGCATGTTGGAGTCGGTGGAGTATGCTTTTTCAACCGACATCTTGTAGTCGAAGCCGGACTTGATCAGGAATTCCGACATTTCGCGGCGGCCGCCGAGTTCCGAGATGAAGCGGTCATCGAGCCAGGGCTTGTAGATGCGCAGTGCCGGATTGACCAGTAACCCGTAGCGGTAGAAGCGCTCGATGTCGTTACCCTTGAACGTAGAGCCATCGCCCCAGATATCGACGTTGTCCTCGGCCATCGCGGCCACCAGGATCGTCCCGGTCACGGCCCGTCCCAGCGGCGTGGTGTTGAAGTATGTGACGCCGGCGGTCGAGATGTGGAAGGCACCGCTTTGCAGCGCTGCAATGCCTTCCGCTACCAGTTGTTCGCGACAATCGATCAGACGTGCCTGTTCGGCGCCATACAGCTTCGCCTTTTTCGGGATCTCATCGTAATCGGGCTCGTCCGGCTGGCCCAGGTTCGCCGTGTAGGCATAAGGGATCGCGCCCTTCTGGCGCATCCAGTGCAGGGCGGCGCTGGTATCGAGGCCACCGGAAAAGGCGATGCCCACTTTTTCGTTGACGGGAACGGACTGGAGAATGGTTGACATGATTTCTGATTTTTCGTTGCTGAAGGTTGTAGACAGATGAAGCGAGCGGGCCGGTCGGGAAGCGACCAGTCGGCTGAGCAGGCGCTGCACACGAGGTCAGGTAACTTTGCCCAGCACCAGGTATTCCAGCAGCGCCTTCTGTACGTGCAGGCGGTTTTCCGCTTCATCCCAGACCACCGATTGCGGGCCGTCGATGACTTCGGCGCTGACTTCCTCGCCGCGGTGGGCTGGCAGACAGTGCATGAACAGGGCGTCCGGCTGGGCGCGCTGCATCTTGGCCTGGTCGACGATCCAGCCATCGAAGGCAGTCAGCCGCGCCGCGTTTTCTTCCTCGTAGCCCATGCTGGTCCAGACGTCGGTGGACACCAGGTGGGCGCCGGCGCAGGCATCGGCCGGCTTGTCGAACAAGGTGAAATTGTGGTTGGCCGGCGAAATCAGCTTGCGGTCGATTTCATAGCCCTTCGGGGTCGAGACGTTGCAATGGAAGCCGAACACGTCGGCTGCCTGCAGCCAGGAGTACAGCATGTTGTTGGCGTCGCCGATCCATGCCACGGTCTTGCCGGCGATCGGTCCGCGTTGCTCGATGAAGGTGAAGACGTCGGCCAGTACCTGGCAGGGGTGGTGCTCGTTGGTCAGGCCGTTGATCACCGGCACGCGCGAATTGGCGGCGAAACGCTCGATGATTTCCTGGCCGAAGGTGCGGATCATGATGATGTCGCACATGCGCGACATGACCTGGCCGGCGTCTTCCACCGGCTCACCACGGCCGAGCTGGCTGTCGCGGGTATTGAGGTAGATGGCGGCGCCGCCAAGCTGGTGCATGCCGGCCTCGAACGAGAGACGGGTGCGGGTCGAGTTCTTTTCAAACACCATCACCAGCGTGCGGTCCATCAGCGGATGGTAGGGCTCGTAGTTCTTGAACTTCCGCTTGATCACGCGCGCACGTTCGATCACGTACTCGAACTCCTCGAGCGTGAAGTCGGAAAACTGCAGGAAATGTTTGATAGCCATAATGAAAACGGCGGCGAGGGTCGCGCCTGCCGCCGGAGTGTCGAAGCGTAGCGATTATAAGGGATTTTCCTTGCACTGCGGTGCTGGCGGCGGGTTTGCTTTCGTTATCAGTCAAGCAAGGCCGGCCTGCCGGTTGTTCATAAGGCTGGGCCCGGAACCGGCTCAATACCGCTGCTTAATACAGCGTTTGCTCAGATTCGTGCTTCAGTTGCAAATAAAGTGCATGGCGCATCGGCGCGATGCTGCCGTCGGCAACCGCGCCGCGAATCGCACACTCCGGTTCGTTCGCGTGATGGCAATTGTAATACTTGCACTTGCCCAGGAACGGACGGAATTCGGGGAACGCACGCTCCAGCATGCCTTCGCTCAGGTGATAGAGTCCGAATTCCTGGAACCCGGGCGAATCGATGATCGAAGTCTGCGCGTCGATCGCATACAGGCGCGTGAAAGTGGTGGTGTGCTTGCCGGTATCGAGGGCGGCCGATATTTCCCGCACGGCGATGTCGGCGTCGGGCACCAGCAGGTTGATCAGCGAGGACTTGCCCATGCCAGACTGGCCGATCAGGATGGTGGACTCACCGGCCAGCAACGGCCCGAGCGTGGCGCAGGTGGCTTCGGGCGCTGCGCGCGCGGTCACTTCATGTACTGGATACCCCAGCGCTGCGTAGGGCAACAGGCGCTCCCGCGTGCGTGCCAGCGAGGCGGTGACGTCGATCTTGTTCAGGACCAGGTGGGCGCGCACGCCGGCGGCATCGGCGGCCACCAGCGCGCGCGAGATCAGGTCGTCGGCAAAACCGGGCTCGGTCGCTACGACGATGAACAGTTGCGTGACATTCGCTGCCAGCAGTTTCGACTTGTACTGATCGGAGCGATATAGCAGCGAAGCGCGTTCGTCCACCGATTCGATCACGCCCTGATTCGCTGATGTCATCTGCAGGTTCACGCCGTCGCCGACGGCGATATCGCTTTTCTTGCCGCGCGTGACGCACTGCAGGCGCACCCCGTCAGCCAACGCCAGATAGTGGCGGCCGTGGGCGGCGATGATGATGGCTTTGGTCAGATCGCGGTTCGCACCGGCTGGGTGGGCAATACCGCCGGCGGAGGGCGTGCGCAGGGCGGAAGGCTCAGCCATTCCTCAGGCGCGGGCGAAGGATTGCTGGAAAATCGCATCGACCTTGGCGGCGCAGATGAAATCGTTTTCGGACAGGCCGCCCTTGCCGTCGTTGACGCTATGCGTATCGAAGGCGATCCGGCAGTGGTTGTAGGTGACCGTCAGTTCGGGATGGTGATCCTCGGCATGCACCACGTAGGCGATGGCGTTAATGAAAGCCAGGGTTTCATAGTAGTTCTTGAAATCGAAGACCTTGACGATGCGCTGGCCATCACGCTGCCAGCCGGTGATAGCCGGTAGGTAGGCCGCGATTTCCGCGTCGGTGAGCGCAACCTTGGTGGGCGCACATTTTTTTTCAAGCAATTGTGAATTCGTCAGCATGTCAGGTGTGTCCGGTTGTGCGGCAAGTGGTGTCGGGCGTGCGGGTCATTGCGCCAGCAGCCTGTGGATGCGCACCGTTGCCGGCGGGTGCGAATCGTAAAAAGCTGAATGAATCGGGTCCGGCGTCAGCGTCGCGGCATTGTCTTCGTAGAGCTTCACCAGTGCAGAGACCAGGTCCTGCGAGCGGGTGTGCGTGGCGGCAAAGGCATCGGCTTCGAATTCATGCTTGCGCGAACCGATCGAGGTCAACGGCGAGAGCAAGAACGTGAAGACCGGCAGGGTCAGCATGAACAGGATCAGCGCCATCGCGTCATTGCTGGCCACGACCAGCGGATCGATGCCAAGGCCGGTGTAGAACCAGAGCTGGGTCTTGAGAAAGCCGAGCAGGGCCAGGAAGGCAAGCGAGATACCGAACATCATCACGATGCGCTTGACGATGTGTTTCAACTTGAAATGGCCGAGTTCATGCGCCAGCACGGCTTCGATTTCTTCCGGCGCTAGCCGGGCCAGCAGCGTGTCGAAGAACACGATCCGCTTGGCCGCGCCGAAGCCAGAAAAATAAGCGTTGCCGTGCGCACTGCGCTTGGAGCCGTCCATCACGAACAGGCCCTGCGAAGCGAAGCCGACCCGGCCCATCAGGTTCTCGATCCGGCTTTTCAGGGATTCGTCGGCCAGTGGCGTGAATTTGTTGAACAGCGGCGCGATCACGGTCGGATATAACGCCAGCATCAGTAACTGGAAGGTGGAAAACACGATCCACGCATAGAGCCACCAGAGGTCGCCTGATTTTTCCATCAGCACCAGGATTACCCAGATCAGCGGCAAGCCGATCGCCGCGCCGATGAGGGTGTTCTTGACCATGTCGGTGATAAACAGCGGCAGCGTCATCTTGTTGAAGCCGAAGCGCGCCTCCAGCACGAACTGGCGGTAGTAATCGAAGGGCAAGTCGATCACGCCGGAGATGACGCCGAACGCCACCAGCAGGGCCAGTTGATAGATCATGCCGCCGCCGGTCCGCTGGAAGACGGCCAGCGACAGGGTCTGCAAGCCGCCCAGAAGCGTGAAGCCGATCAGCACGGCGGTGCTCAGAACTAGCAGAACCAGGTTTAACTTGGTTTTTGCGACCGTGTAATCGGCGGCTTTCTGATGCGCTACCAGCGGGATCTTCGCCGCGAATTCCGCCGGTACCGCATTGCGATGCGCGAGAATGTGGCGGATGTGGCGCGAAGCGAGCCAGAAGCGAACCAGAAGCGTGAGAATCAGGAAACCGATGAACAAATTCGAAAACGCGAGTGAATACATGCTTTGCCTGTGAGAAAATGGCGTCTTGCTAGGGGAAACGATTATGTCACAACCAGTTGGATTAGATGCTTTGCCGGCCACGCCGGTTCGCCCGAACGACTTCAATCTGGTTTGGGTGGATATGGAAATGACCGGGCTCGACCCGGACACCGATCGCATCATCGAAGTTGCGGTCGTGATCACCGATTCGGAACTGAACATTCTGGGCGAAGGTCCGGTGTTCGTGATTCATCAGCCCGCCGAAATCATGGACGGCATGGATGCCTGGAACAAGGGAACCCATGGCCGCTCCGGCCTGATCGAACGCGTGCGCGAGTCGACGGTCACCGAAGCCGAAGCCGAAACCGCACTGATTGCCTTCATGCGCCAGTATGTCGGCAACGGCAAGTCTCCGATGTGCGGCAACACGATCTGCCAGGACCGGCGGTTCATGGTGCGCGGCATGCCGAAACTGGAAGCGTTTTTCCACTATCGCAATCTTGATGTCTCGACACTGAAAGAATTGTGCAAGCGTTGGAAACCCGAGATCGCGACCGGTTTCAAGAAGCACCAGAAACACACTGCCTTGGCCGACATCATCGAGTCGATCGAGGAGCTGCGGTATTACCGCGAACATTTCATCAAGGCTTGATCGCTTGAACCGGTCGTACCATTAATCTCAACTAGGGTGTTTGGTTTGCGATAGGTCAAGCTTCAGATTGGAACGCATGGTATTTTAGGTTATCAATACGACAACTTAAAATCGCCATGAGCTCTCTCGATCACCTTCCTCAACTTCCCGAATTCGATATCCTCGTTGCCCTGTCCAAAACGGACCCGAAAGGATACGAGGAGGTGCGGCGTCAACTGCTGCGCTCCTGTATCGACGACGCGCCGGAAGCTCACAGACCTGCGCTCGAGCGATTGTATGAGCGGATCGAATTGGTTCACAGCGCCGCCCGCACGCCGATGGAAGCCGTGACTGGTGCCTCCCGACTGATGCTCGAATCGTGTGCCGAGCTACGTGAGGCGATGAACCTTCTGGTCGAGACCGCCGTTGGCTTGCAGACGACGGTATTGCTCCGTAAATTCAGGTTGTAGGTCGGTAGCGCTGCAATGCCGACTGCCTGGCAGATTCAAGAACTGGCGGGACCGGCCGGCGCTGACTTTCAATGCACCACAGGTGGCGCGCCGCAACATTTCTTGAACTTCTTGCCGCTACCGCAGGCGCAGTCGTCGTTCCGGCCGACCTTCGGCTCGGCACGCTGGACCGTGGTGACGCTCGATTTGCGTTGCGGTAGCCAGTAGCGATAGATTTCCGGAATCGCCGCTTCGATCTCCACCGTCAGCTTGTGGCATTTCAGGGGCGTATCGACCAGCGGCATTTCCTCTTCCTCGATCTCTTCCGCGCCAAGCA
>JACMRD010000178.1 GCA_014376645.1 Herminiimonas sp.
ATTTCCGGAATCGCCGCTTCGATCTCCACCGTCAGCTTGTGGCATTTCAGGGGCGTATCGACCAGCGGCATTTCCTCTTCCTCGATCTCTTCCGCGCCAAGCAGGTAGATCGGTCGCATCAAGGGCGCCAGCGGTGACTCCCAGATCGGCTCCCAGGCTTCCGCGCGCAAGCTCATGCCTTCCCAAAAGCCCCAGGCCCAGGCTTCACCGTCGAGCACGGCATGACCTTCCCACTCGAATTCGCAGAACAGCGGCTCGAACTCCTTCGGTGCGACTTCCATCGTGATGGCGATCTCGTTCATGAAGCGGGCGATCAGGCCAATGATCCGTTCGCCTTCCTTTTCGGTCTTGAATGTCGGCGCCTGCTTGCTCTCGGTGCCCCAGACATGCGGCAGCCATTCCGACAGCGCGATGGATTCCGGGCCGATCACCAGCGCTGTCAGGAAGCCGTGCAGCGAATCCATGGCCATGCCATCGTCCGCGCAACGCTCCGAGAGCAGGAATTTATCGAGTTCGTTGAACTCCTTGTCGGTCAAGGGCTGGTCGAGGTGCATGGTGGAGTGTCCGCCTGATTGAGGTATTGGGTGCGCAGCGTCACCGATGCGCGCAGTTTAACCGGTTGCACAACACCGTACAATGCGGACATGACCTCTGAAAATGCGACCACCTCCCCAAGCTTTGCCGACCTGTCGCCCGACCTGGTGCTTGATGCACTCGACTCCGTGGGGGTATGCGGCGACGGCCGTCTGCTGGCCTTGAACAGTTACGAAAACCGCGTCTACCAGGTCGGCCTCGACGAAGGCGATCCGGTGGTCGCCAAGTTCTATCGGCCGGCACGCTGGAGCGCGGCCCAAATCCTCGAGGAGCATGCTTTTGTCGAAGCGCTGGTGGCGCAGGAGATACCGGTGGTGCCGGCGTGCGCGCTGGCCGACGGCAAGACGCTTCACACCTTCAAGGGTTTTCGCTTCTCGGTCTTCGAGCGGCATGGCGGCCGCGCGCCCGAGCTGGAGCAGCCGGGCACCCTCGAATGGCTGGGCCGCTTCATCGGTCGCATCCATGCGGTCGGCGCGCTGCAGGGCTTCGTCGAGAGACCGGCGCTCGATATCGCGACATTCGGCGACGACTCGCACGACTACCTGAA
Source organism: Herminiimonas sp. (assembly GCA_014376645.1). Taxonomy (GTDB): domain Bacteria; phylum Pseudomonadota; class Gammaproteobacteria; order Burkholderiales; family Burkholderiaceae_D; genus JANXSS01. Next base: position 1,142 of record JACMRD010000178.1, read on the forward strand.
GGCACATCATTGCGTACCCGAAGACTTGCGCGGTGCGTATTTCAGCGTGCTGGCGCAAGCGCTCGATGGCGTGCGCCATTGCTTCGACCGGGCCGGCGACGTGCCGCAATTGCGGCTGCACGGCGACTGCCATTGCGGTAATGTCCTGTGGACCGATGCTGGGCCGCACTTCGTCGACTTCGACGACAGCCGCACGGGTCCGGCGATCCAGGATCTGTGGATGCTGCTGTCGGGCGAACGCGCGGACCGGGTGCGCCAGCTCGGCGACCTGTTGGCCGGTTACGAGGATTTTCATGCATTCGAGCCGCGTAGCCTGCATCTGATCGAAGGACTACGTACGCTGCGCCTGATCCATTATTCAGCCTGGCTCGCACGCCGCTGGGACGACCCGGCATTTCCGGTCGCTTTCCCATGGTTCAACACGCCCCGTTACTGGCAGGACCGCATCCTGGAGTTGCGCGAGCAGGTGGCGCTGATGGACGAAGCGCCGCTGTGGCCGAGCTGAGCATGACCTGACCGACTCAGACCTTGCGCGCACTGGACCCCTTGGCCAATGCATCGAGCGCGGCAATCTGCAGTTCCGGCGATGCCGCGCCGTTCGCCGCCAATACTGCGCTGGTGATGGCGTCGTCGCGTTGGTGGCGGCCGAAATATTCCAGAAGATAATCTCCGTTGTCGATACCGGCCGCCGCGCGCTGGTCCGCATGCGGCAGCTTGCGCACGTACCAGACCGCATACCCGTTCGACTCTTCGCAGCAATAGACTTCGGCACTGTGACGCGGTCCCAGCGGATGAAGCTCCGGATCGGTTTGCCAGACCGTGCCGCGCCAGAGGTGATTGCGTTTTGCGTCGGGAAGGGAATCAGCGCTGTCCATGATGGGTTCTCTTGTGGTGAGGTCGCGGGTGGAGCGGATACTACCGATCATGCGGGCAGGGCGGTGCGGTCGATGCGCCGGGTCAGGATGATCGAGGTCGAGGTCGAGCGCACGCCTTCGCTGGTGCCGATCTGGTCCAGCAGGCGATCGAGTTCTGCGGTCGAGCTGCAGCCCAGCTCGATCATGTAGTCGACGTTGCCGCTGACGGCGCTGAGCGTCTCGACCTGTGCCATCTTCTGCATCCGGCCGACGAACCCTGCCGCATCGCGCGGATCGATCACCACGCCGACGTAGGCGCGCAGCGCCGCCTGATACTGGCCGCTGCGCAGTCGCACGCCATAGCCACCGATGATGCCGCGCTTTTCAAGCAGCGCGATGCGGGCGATCACGGTGGTGCGGGCAATGCCGAGCTGGCGAGCGATGGTTGCCACGGGCAGGCGCGCATTGTCCATCAGCAGGGCCAGGATGCGGTTATCGGTATCGTCGAGGCTCATCGGTTTTCCATTTCAACATTCCCGCACCGGCAAGTCATAGTGCAGGAATTTTTTGACAGTATGCATCATAAAAATGCAGAGTGACGACAGTTTCCTCTCTATTAACTGACGCGCTCTGATTTTATACTTTCTGTGTAGCATTTTTACTCTGAAAGGCTTCCATGCAAACCCGCCTGATTCTTCTCGGTGCCGGCAAGATCGGCGACGCCATCGTCAACCTGCTGTCCTCGACCGGTGACTATGTGATCACCGTGGCCGATGCCGATCCCACTCGCCTTGCGCGCATCGATCAGGCCGGGTGGCCGCATGTCAGCACGCGGCTGGTCGATGTCGCCGACCCGTGCCAGCTCGATCGATTGATCCACGGGCACCGCGTGACGTTGTCGGCCTGTCCCTACTTCCTGACGCCAGCCATTGCCGCAGCTGCGCGCGCGGCGGGCTCGCACTACTTCGACCTGACCGAGGATGTCGAGAGCACCCGCATCGTCAAGCAGCTGGCACGCGACGCCGATACCGCCTTCGTACCGCAATGCGGGCTGGCACCGGGCTTCATTTCGATCGTTGCCAGCGACTTGGCGCGCGGCTTCGAGACATTGCGCGACGTCCACATGCGGGTCGGTGCCTTGCCGATCTATCCGAGCAACGCGCTGAAATACAACCTGACATGGAGCACCGACGGTCTCATCAACGAATACTGCAACAGCTGCGAAGCGATCGTCGACGGCCAGTTGCGCGAGACGTCACCGCTGGAAGAAGTCGAGCATTTTTCGCTCGACGGCATCGACTACGAAGCCTTCAACACCTCGGGCGGCCTGGGCACGCTGTGCGAGAGCATGGCTGGCCGTGTCGACAATCTGAACTACAAGACGGTGCGTTATCCCGGCCACCGTGACATCGTCAAGATGCTGGTGCGTGACCTGCAGCTTGGTCAGCCTGCGCGCCGTCACATCCTGAAAGAAGTACTGGAAGCGGCGATTCCGATCACCAAGCAGGACGTGGTGCTGGTGTTCGTCAACGTGTGCGGCGTGCGCGGCGGCCGGCTCGAGCAGGAAAGCTATGCCAAAAAAATCTACAGCCAGACCGTCAATGGCGAACTGCTTTCCGCCATCCAGCTGACGACTGCTGCCGGCATCTGCACCATGGTCGACCTGCTGCTGGCGCAGCGGCTGCCGCAGCACGGGCTGATACGGCAAGAAGACACCGCGCTCGCCGATTTCCTCGGCAATCGCTTCGGTCGCTACTACGCTTGACGATCCGGGAAGAACCACTGTCGCTGGCGCGCTTCAGTTTTTGTCATTGGACTGGCGTCCTGCCCCGGGTGCGGCAGGACACATCGGAATCCCCATGAAAAAGAAGTTCTTATTCGGTCGGAAACGATATAGATTCGTAGCGTTCATGACGGAGAGATGATGACCTCGATACCACGCGATATTCGTGCCGAAACCCTGACCTTGTTGCGCAGCGATGCCGCCCGGTCTGCCGCGCAGTCTGCTGATTCAGCGCCGCACCAGTTGACATTGATCGAGACCTGGCTGACCTCGCTGGAGCCGGAAGACCTGGCCGAAGTCTCGGCCGCCAGCTTGGCCTCGATCCTGTGGCAGGGGTTCGCGGCCATCACCGAATGCCACTCGGTCGCGTGCGAAGTGGTGCCTCTGCGCTATACGGACGGCCGTGGTGGTTGGGCCACCGCCTTGCTGGTGCATAACCCCGACATGCCATTCCTGGTCGACTCGATCGTCATGGCCATGCGCCGTCTGCACATCGTCTCGCATGCCGTTTTGAACGCCGTGTTGACCGTGCGCCGCAATGCCGATGGCAGCATTCGCGAAGTGCAACCGGCCCGCACCGGTGGCGATGCGCTCGAATCCTTCGTGTTGTGCCTGCTCGAGGAAGACCTGGCGGCCGACGAGCAGACCGGCCTGACCGCCGCAGTGCGCATGGTCGCCGGCGATGCGGCGGCGGTGCGACGCGACAGCGCCGCCATCGGTGAGCGGATGGTGGCGGTGGCTGCGATGGTCGGCAAGTCCGCATCGGCCGATGCCGCGCAGGCCGTCGACGCGCTCGAAACCGCCGATTTCCTCGATTGGGCCCGCAGCGGCGGCTTTGAAGCCTTCGGCTATGCCTTCTACCGCGCCACGCCCGGCGCACGAGAACTGACGCGCGACCTCGACAGCCGCATCGGCGTGCTGCGCGACACCACCCATCCGGTCTACGACCGCTGCCTGGCCGGCATTCCGGGAGAGTACGACACGCTGGCCGCTCGTCCCAGCGCGCTGTCGGTAGTCAAGGCCGATGTCGAATCGACGCTGCACCGCGATCAGCATCTGGACTTCATCGGCGTGCGCGAACGGGATGCCGCAGGCGCCATCGTCGGCGAGCATTGCTTCATCGGCTTGTTCTCACGCGCTGCCAGCCTGACGCCGTTGGCGCAGTTGCCGTTCGTGCGCGGCCGGATCGCCCAGGTGATGGAAATCGCCGGCGTGCGCAAGGAAGGATTCCGCGCCGAGAAATTCCTGGAAATCCTGGAGTCCCTGCCGCGTACCGAGGTCTTCGAATCCGATGCCCATTTCCTGGCCAACCTGTGCAGCACCGTGGTGTCGCTCTACAAGCGGCCGCGGGCACGGGTCTTCGCCCGGCGCGATGTCTACAGCCGTCATCTGAACCTGTTGATCTACCTGCCGCGCGAGCGCTACAGCGAAGCCTTGACCGCGGCGCTGGCTACCGGTTTGCGCAGTCTGTCAGGAGCCCGTGATGTGCGGGTGCAAACGCTGCTGGCCGATGGTCCGCTGGCGCGCATTTATCTCATCGCCAGTCATGCCCGTCTCAACCTGGCGCTCGACGTCAATCTCGAACAACCGCTGCTGGCGGCCATCGAAGGCTGGCCCAACGCCTTCAATGCCCTGGTCGAGAGCGGTACGGTGGTGGTGCAGCGCGCCGAGATGCGCAAGCTCGGCGCCGCCTTGCCAGCCGATTACGTGACCTCGACCGCGCCGGCCACCGCCTATCGCGATCTCAGCGATTTCCTGGGCCTGCGCCAGTCGCCGCGCGTGCGGGTGCACGTCGAAGTGGCGCCGCATGGCGCCGTGGAAATCCGTTTGCTCTCGATCGACAGCGCGCCATCGCTATCGTCGATCCTGCCGGCGCTGCAGAATGCCGGCGTCGCCGTCGAGCGCGAGCAGACCCATGCCATCGACGGTCCCGACAAGACCCGCTTCTTCGTGACCTGCCTGACCGTCGACGATCACAGCGCCACGCGTCTGGCACAACTGCCGGTAGCTGCCGCAGCAGAAGAAATGTTCGAACTGCTGTTGAACGAGGAAGCAGAAGACGGGCGCATGAATGCGCTCGTGATCGAGGCCGGCCTGCGTACGCGCGAGGTCCAGGTCATCCGCGCTTATGCCAGTTACTGGCGTCAGGCCGCCGGCCGCTTCAGCCTGCGATACATGGCGGACTGCCTCAAGAAGCATCCGGCGACCGTACGTGCGCTGATCGCCGGTTTCCTGGCGCGTTTCGATCCGACCACGGGTGCCGAACAGCGCGCCTCTGGCACTGCCGCACTGGAGACGCTGCGGCTCGACCTGGCGGCGATCAACCATGCCGATACCGAGGACATCTTCAGGAGCCTGGCCGAGCTCATGCTGGCGACTCTGCGCACCTCGTATTTTCAGGATGCAAAGGGTGGTGACACGGTCAGCTTCAAGTTCGACAGCAGCGCGCTGGCGTGGCTGCCGCAGCCGCGACCGTTCCGCGAGATCTACATCTTCTCGCGCCGCTTCGAAGGCGTGCATCTGCGTGGCGGCCCGGTGGCGCGCGGCGGTCTGCGCTGGTCGGACCGGATGGAGGATTACCGCACCGAGGTGCTCGGTCTGGTCAAGGCGCAGATGGTCAAGAACGCCGTGATCGTGCCGGCCGGCGCCAAGGGCGGGTTCGTCTGCAAGCTCAGTCCCAAGGATGCCACCCGTGACGTGATCGCCGCTGAAGGCGAGGCGGTGTATCGGCTCTTCATCGCCGGCCTGTTGGACCTGACCGACAACCGGGTGCAGGGCGAGATCGTGATGCCACCGCACACCGTCTGCTACGACGAGGCCGATCCGTATCTCGTGGTGGCGGCCGACAAGGGCACGGCCACGTTTTCCGACATCGCCAACGGCATTGCCGTCGAGCGTGGATTCTGGCTTGGGGATGCTTTCGCCTCGGGTGGCTCCAACGGCTACGACCACAAGAAGCTCGGCATCACTGCCAAGGGCGCCTGGGAAGCCGTCAAACGCCACTTCTACGAACTCGGGCATGACCTCAACACGACACCGATCAGCATGACCGGCGTCGGCGACATGTCGGGCGACGTCTTCGGCAATGGCCTGCTGCTGTCGCGCCAGGTCCGCCTGATCGCCGCCTTCGACCATCGCCACATCTTTCTCGATCCGGCGCCGGATCTGGCGGCGTCCTTCGCAGAGCGCCAGCGCCTGTTCGCCTTGGCGCGCAGTTCCTGGGACGATTACGACAAGACCCTGATTTCGGCCGGTGGCGGGGTCTGGTCGCGTAGTGCGCGCAGCATCGAACTCTCGCCGCAGGTGCGGGCAGCGCTTGGCACCGATGTCGCCAGCGCCACGCCGGAGGTGCTGCTGCACCTGATCCTGATGGCGCCGGTGGACCTGTTCTACAACGGCGGCATCGGCACCTATATCAAGGCCTCGTCCGAATCCCATGCCGAGGTCAAGGATCGCGCCAACGATGCCATCCGGGTCGACGGCAATGCGCTGCGTTGCAAGGTAGTGGCCGAAGGCGGCAACCTCGGCGCGACCCAGGCCGGGCGCATCGAGTTCGCGCTGGCGGGCGGGCGCATCTTTACCGATGCGATCGACAATTCCGCCGGGGTGGATTGCTCGGATCATGAAGTCAACGTCAAGATCTGGCTCGATACCGAAGTCAACGCGGGCACCCTGTCGGTGGCGGAGCGCAACCAGGTCCTGACCGGCATCACTGCCGGGATCGAGGCGCTGGTCTTGCGCGACAATACCGATCAGACCCATCTGCTGGCGCGCGAAGACCAGGCACAATCGGAGCCGGGCGCGCAGCAGGGTTATGCCGAGCTGATCGCACGGCTCGAAGCAGACCACGTCATCGCGCGCAGTCTCGAACAATTACCGGATGTCGCAGAACTGGCACGCCGCCATGCCGCCGGACGGGGCTTGACTGCGCCGGAACTGGCAGTGGTGATCGCGCATGTCAAGAACCGCTACAAACGCACGCTGGCGGCATTGCCGCTGATCGGGCAAGACTGGGCCGCGACCCTGTTGCGGCCGTATTTTCCGGCGGCGCTGGTGGCGCAGCGCGATCCGCTGGCGCATCCGCTGGCCAACCCGATCCTTGCCACGATCCTGGCCAACGAAGCGGTCAACCGCTGCGGCCCGCTGATGCTCGCCGAACTGGCGCTGCGGCATGGTGTCGACGAGACTGAGGTCATCATCGCTTGGGCGCGGGGCTGGGCGGCACTACATCTGGCGGATGTGTTTTCGGTGCTGGATGCGCACGCGCTGATGGTGGCGCCGGAAGTCTCGCGGGCCCTCGACGCACGCACACGGGCTTTGCAGATGGCCGTGACTTCTGGCGTACTCGCCATGCCGGTGCCCGTCACGGGCGTCTCCTCCGGCATGCCGGCGGCGCTTGGCGAACTGAGTCGGTTGTTCGGCCAGGGCGGCGATGCGCACGCCTGGCTTGGCGCCCAGGGCAGTGAGCAGGAGTCCGGCGCATTCGCCGCCGCCAGCCGGCGTGTCGATGCCATCGAGGCCGTTGCCGATTTCCTGTTCTCGGCACTCGCCGTCAGGCGGCCGGCCGGCATGGCGTTGCCGACCCTGTTGCAGCTCGGGGTCGAGGTGCGCTCCCGGGCTGGCATTGATGTCCTGGAAAAGACGCTCGTACGCGCGCCGGCGGCGCCCAACCAGCAGGCGCTGCGGGGTCACGCGCTGCAGGCCCTGCGCCGGGCCCAGCAGGGCTTGCTGGTGCGGGTACTCGATGCGACGGCCGGATTGCCTCCCGGCGATACGGTGGCGGGGCAGCGCCTCGCGACCTTGCTGCAGCATCTGCCGGAACCGGCAAACATGGCGGCAGCCTGGGTCTCTCTGGACGACGCGATCCTGGCGGCGTGGACCATGTCGGAAGCGGTCATGGCCTTGCCGGCCTTGCACTGATGTTTCAAAGCGACGAGATGGCGCCGGTTTAGCCATCTTTTCCCACCCTTGAGGTAGCGCTCCCGGATCGATAATCGGATCAACCAAGTGCCGTCTGCCCGTTCCGCTCCGGATGCGGGCAGGCGCACCTACCGATTTCCGGGAGCCAACATGCCAAACCATTCATCACACGATCACGCCGAGTATCACGACGCAGGGCAGACGACGCCGGACGACGACTGCCTGGACGATCGCGATCTGGGCATGCGGCCGGAGCCGGGCGGCGCGCGCATCAACCTGGATCTGAAATCGATCCGCGCCGCGATCAATCGGGTCGAGGCAGAAGCCAAGGCGAACCTGGCGGCGGAAAGCCAGGCCCGGGCCGATGCGCGCGCCAAAGCGCTGGCCGAAGATCAGCGCAGCAGCGATGCGCGCGCCGCCGATGCGGCGCGCCGGCAATCGCGCGACGCGGAAGACGCCATCGCCCGCAGTCAGGCACAACTCGAGCGCGACCAGCAGGCCTGCAGCGATAGCCAGGCCCGCAGTGACGCCGCTCAGCGAGAAATCTACGAACTGGTCGCGCGCACCGACGGTAGCGGCACGGATCGCTTGCAGGCCGAACAGAAGGC
>JACMRD010000179.1 GCA_014376645.1 Herminiimonas sp.
ATGCGATCTTCGGCTCCCACGGCAGTTGCATCATCCGGCTGAAGTCCGGCATCGAGGTCAGCTCATCGTCATTCGGCGCCTGGCCCAGGCCGTCGACCGCGTAGCCGGTGTAGCGCTCCGAACCGTTTGCCATCTGGACCAAGTGATGAATCGGCACCACCTTGGCCTTGGGTACGCCGTGGATGTCGACATAGGCGCCGATACAGTATTTGACGCCTTTGTCTTCCAGCTCTTTTTGCAGACGACGCAGGTCTTCAGGAGTGTTCAAGGTAGGTCCTTTCAAGGCAACGGAGTGATGATGCGATCAGCGCGTCTGGCTCAGGCGCGACTGGTGTAGGAAAAGTCAAGCGGCGGCACTTCGTCACAGCCGGTGCGCACCAGTGCCGCGAGATCGTCGACCAGCCAGCCAAACCAGGCCTCGCCCTTCGCGCGGGTCGCCAGGCTGGGTTGGCCCGTGACACCATTCAAGCTGGTGCGATTGACCGGATGCGCAAAAACGCAGCCGCAGGTCCGGTCCGGATCGTCGGCCTGCGGCACCCGGTCGGGTCGCACGCCCTCGGGAGCGATGGCCAACATGAGCGAGGTTTCGGCATCGTTGGCATGCCAGTCGGCCGCGTCGGCGCTGTGGAATTCACGCACCCGTTCACTGAGCGTTGCGGTATTGATCACGGCCACCATCAGGTCGTCGTGGGTTGCGCGCAGCATCTCCAGGGCGCAGCGCAGCGGTGCGGCATTCGTCACGTGACCGTTGACGATGAACAGACGCCGCACGCCGCTGTGATGGGCCCAGTCGCCGATCTGCTTGACGAATTCGATGAGCAGCACGGGCGTGACGGCGATGGTACCGGGCCAGCGCTGGCTGTGACCGATGGAACAGCCGTACGGCAGCGGCGGCAGCATCGGTACGCCCGTCATGTGCGCGACTTCCCGGCACAGCTTGTCGACGATGACGGTATCGACGCCGCAACCGAGATGGGGCCCATGCTGCTCGGTGGCGCCCACCGGCAGCATGGCTGCATTGCCGACCTTGGCGAGAATCGACGGTAGTTCAGTCCAGGTAATGTCCGACCAGAGCATGGCAACCTCGATCAATCAATGTTGTCGGCGACGTTCGTGAAACGAATCATCGGCGTATTGTCCATGGCGTCATCAGCATGCGCGGGCGACTCCTGTGTTTGCGGCGGATGAATCAACGCTTCCAGGCGCGCCTTGGTGGCCCTGAATTCGGGGCTGCCGACCTGCGCAGCGGAGCGCGGATGCGGTACCGGCACCTCGATGATTTCCTGCAGTTCACCGGGGTGGGCCTTGAACACCAGGATCCGGTCGGCCAGGTAAATGGCTTCATCCAGATCGTGGGTGATGAAAAAAACCGTGATGTCGACGTTGCGCCAGATGTCGAGCAGATGCGCCTGCATCTTCGCGCGCGTTTGTGCATCGAGCGCGCCGAACGGTTCGTCCATCAGCATCACGCGCGGCTCGTTGACCAGGGCGCGGGCAATCGCCACGCGCTGGCGCATGCCGCCCGAGAGTTCGTGCGGGTAGGCGTCGGCGAAGTCGCTCAATCCCACTAGCGCCAACCATTCGCGCGCATGCACCTCGGCCATGGTCCGGGAACTGCCATTCATTTCGGGCCCGAACATGACGTTGCGCTTGACCGTCAGCCACGGAAACAGCGAATAGCCCTGGAACACCATCCCGCGCTCCGGTCCCGGGCCTTTGACCGGTTTGCCGTCCAGCAGGACATCACCTGCGCTATGCGTCTCCAGGCCCGCCAGGATTCGGATCAGCGTCGATTTGCCGCACCCGGAAGGCCCGATGACGCACACGAACTCGCGCCGGTGCACCTTGAAGCTGACGTCGCGCAGGGCGTCGGTTTCACCCTTGGCGCCGATGAAGCGCTTGCTCAGGTTTTTCACTTCCAGAATCACTTCACGCTGATGCAGGCGCGCAAAGCGGGCTGCCACTTCAGGTGACTGGACCAGATAGTCGGGAAGGTCGCCGGCGGCGGGTAGGGAGTGGGGCAACATGGTGCGCATGCATCCTTAGGGTGATTTGCGAGCCGAGTCCCAGGGGAACAGCTTGCGGCCCAGGCGACCCAGCAAGAGATCGCTGCCGAAGCCGACCACGCCGATGATGATGATGGCGGCGTAGACATTGTCGAAATGCTGATACCGCGCCTGCTGGGTGATGAAAAACGTGATGCCGGAACTGGTGCCGATCAGCTCGGCCACGATCAGGTAGGTCCACGCCCAACCGAGCAGGATGCGCTGGTCGCGATACAGATCCGGCAGGATTCCCGGCAGGATGACACGGGTGATCATCCGCACGCCGCGGGTGCCGAGCGTGCGCGCCGCTTCGATCAGGGTGGCCTCGAGCTTGCGCGTGGTGTTGGCGACAATGAGAACCTGCTGAAAGAACGTACCGATGACGATGATGGCGATCTTTGGCCCGTCGTAAATCCCCAGGACAGCGACGGCCAGTGCGCCGAAAGCCGGCGCCGGCAAGTACCGGAAGAACTCGATGAACGGCTCGCACAGTTGACCCATGGCGCGGTAGGTGCCCGCCAGGATGCCGAGCGGGACGCCGATCACCGATGAAATCAGAAAGCCCCAGAAGATGACCTTCATGCTGTGCCACAGGCTTTCATGCAGCCAAGGTGCACCCTTTTGCTCCGGCACGGCGGTGAAGGCCGTGTAGAGCGCGCGAGCCACCTGGTGGGGAGCCGGCAGATAGATCGGATTGGCAGGTGTGCCTTGCGGCGCCGCGCGTTTTTGCGTCAGCATGGCGGCGGCCTGCTCGTTGAACTCGTCGCGGTCGACCAGCATGCCGGGCTCGAAGTAATCGACGCCGCCGACGGCCTGTACCATCACCTTGGGGTGCCAGATGAACGGCACATAACTGACGGCGCACCAGACCAGCACCGGAAGAATGAACGAGCCGATAGTCAGCAGGGAGCGCCGGTACCGCCGGGCTGCGTCCGACACGGTCGTCGAACGCGCCGGCGTGATCACGAGCGCTTTATCTGCAGGGAAGGCTCGGTCCACGCCGGATCACTTGGCGTTGGTCAGCGACGGGTCGATATAGCTCGGCACGTTCTGGCTGAGGCCATAGACCTTGTTGTACCAGTTGAAGGTGTTGGCGATCTCGGTGGAGCCGTACAGGGACTGGTAGCCGGCAGCCTTGACGTAGACCTTACGGCCTTCCTCCAGCGACAGCAGCTTGGTGCCCTTCAACAGCGGCAGATATTCCGCAACGCTGACCCCGGAGCGGGCGGCCATGATCTTGACGGCGTCAGGCTGGGTTTTCGGATCTTCGATATAGGCGACGACGCGGTCCCAGAGCTTGACCACTTTCTGCCATTCGGCGCGGTGCGCCTTGACGCTGGCAGGATTGACGGCCAAGACGTCATAGATCAGGCCGGGCTCATCCGCGGAGGTATAGATTGCCTTCGAGCCTGGCGCTGCCTTGCGGGCCTGACTTGCGACCGGCTCCCAGGCGCCGACCGCAGAAATGTCCTTCGATCCCAGCATCTGCGGCATTTCATTTGTCTTGGCGTTGACGATATCGATATCGCCTGCCTTCATCCCGGCCTTCTTCATTCCGGCGCGCAGCAAGAGGTGTTCGACCAGCCCGACCTCGACCGAGACTTTTTTCCCTTTCAGGTCGGTCAACGACTTGATGCCGGGCTTGGCGACGATCATGTCGTTGCCGTTCGAGTAATCCGTGATCAGAATCATCGAGCTGCGCGCACCACCGGCACCGGTGACCAGCGCATCGCCGTTCGTCATCAGGACCGCATCGACCTTGCCGGCGGCGAAGGCATCCATCGACGCCGAATAATCGAACCACTCGAACTTCACATCGACGTCCACTTCCTTGAACCAGTTCTTGTCGATTGCCACCTGCCACGCAACCCAACCCGGCCAATCGCTGTAGCCGATCTTTAACGGTTCCGCCGCTTGCGCCGACAGGGCAAAGCCGACGGAAACGATCGGCAGCAGCGCCTTCGACAACAGTCGCTGGAGCTTTCTCTTCATTTGGATGGCAACCATAAAGATTCCTTTCAGACGGGTTGGTATTACGGAAATCAAAATAAATACTACTGGATTTCCTAAAAGCACAATCTATGCCACACGATTCCCGAGAATTAAAGCGTGTTCGATGGGGAAGATGGTAGGTTTGCGTGAGATTTAGGTGGGCTGCGCATTCTTTCCGTGCCGGGTGCACCAAATTAGACTTTGGGGGGGGAGATACTAATAAGCAGCTGGTGTGGCGCTGGTCGCTTGGGTCCGCGCGCTGACGCAGCGACAGAAACCTCAGCCGATGCAATTTTGATGCGTGACTCCCAACCCTTTTCATCGCGACAAGGCGCTCCATGAACCGAATCAAGGCAAGCCTGCTTTACTTTGCAATCGTTCTCGGCACTGGCTTCGTGCTGGGAATTGTCCGCGTGCCGCTCGTCGTGCCCCGTCTTGGCGAACGGTATGCAGAATTGTTGGAGATGCCGATCATGTTCGTCGTGATCGTGCTGGCCGCCAGACTGATCGTCAGGCGCTTCGCGCTTGCACCGAGGCCAGCAGTACGACTGCAGGTTGGATTCTCGGCACTGGCATTGTCACTGGCGGCGGAACTCCTGCTCGCCGGGATAATTCAGGATCAGTCGATCATGCAGTACATCGCCAGCCGGGATCCGGTGTCGGGGTCGGTGTACCTTCTGATGTTATTGTTGTTTGGACTCATGCCGGCGATACTTTTGTCCGGCAGCCTGCGCTGATTCAATGGGATGCCGACGCTTACCCGGCCATGATGCTGGAGGATGTCAAGCTGGAACTCTTCCGTCCGCAGCCTGAGCGTGTCGTGCACCCGACTGCCGGTAACGCTGCGTCCACTCTGGTTGCACATATCAATACCCCGCAGGGCCCGCGCAGGCTGCAAATGGCTATGCGGGGCTGAGCAAGCGCAAGTGGTGCGCGGCGTACGGGAATTGACGCCACGAGGGTTGCAAAGAGCCCAATCGGTATTGATCGGTGCCGCCTCGTCCCGCAACTCGCTCAACCAAGCCTTGGACCATAGATATATTGTCGCAAGACAGCTGAACTGATCTTTCGCGATATAGGGTGAACGGGATTGACGAGTACGTTGTATTCCTCGGGCACGATGGCGGATGGCACGAGTAAAAGCGGTGCCGAACGGCTGCGCAACCACTCGTCGCCATAATCGATCGACGTCGAGCCAGGCGGTTCAGCGATCCAGGTGGGATCGAAATCTTGCGCCTCGACGTACTCTCTTCGATCCCATACCGATCGAGGCACCGTTATTTTGACGAGAAACGCGTTGCGGGTGTTGATGTCGCCGAGATGCGCCATCGTCTCGAGCGTTGCGAGCGCAATCGTGGTCGAGGTGTACACGACTGGTACGCCTTTGCTGTTCCATCGACCGCCGGTCATCTTGGCACCTCCCCCGGTCAAATCGGTCGCCTTGTAGAGAGGGGTGTGTTTCGCGATCCGCCAGAGTACCGTTCCAGCGGGCGGCCTCAAGCGTAGACGCCGAATTCGATGCGGCTCAATGTATCCATGACGAGCTCGTAGCCTGCTTCCGTGTCGAGCAGGGAGAGCGGCGTTTCGCCTCCGAGTGAACGGATCGCGCTGCCCAGCCAATCGCGTGCATCGCCCTCGTCTTCGAAGACGGCAATGGCGCGCATGAACACCTTCTCCGCACGGTAGATACGATCCTGTTCAGTAGGAGACAGAGACTGGTTTTTGCTGATTCGCGCCTTGATCGTGCTCTTGGGAAGCCGGAGAACCTCGAACAGCTTGTCTTGCGAGATGTGCAACCGATCAGCGATCGCTGGCACGGCGTGCGCGTTGATGCCGTCGCGCATACGGTCGATGAGCTGAGAAGGACTACCCGAGAATGCTAAAAAGCCTGGGCTTTTGACGGCAATCTCCCGATGCGCTGTCCGCCCGGGTGGAGCGACGAGCTTGCGCGACGCTCCGAATTTTCGTCGCGCACGATCAGCACCCTGGGAAAGTGATTTCTTTTGCAGCTCAGTCATGGCATTGTCCAGAAATAGACTTTTAATGGTCTGATAGTAGACCATTGATCCTCTCTTGTCTGTACTCTGCCCCGGTGTACCGAATCAGGCGACCGAACGCCTCACATGTTCGGCTTGATATCCTCATCGAGGAACTGCTGCACGGCCTGGAACAATTGCATCCGGTTCTTTTCCATGATGATCGTGTGCGTACCTTCGCCGATTTCGACATAGCGCTTGTATGGCGCATTGGTCAGCTTGGCGAAGTAGGCATGCAGCATATAGCTGGGCAGGTCCTGGTCCCATTCTGCGTGCGCCAGGAAGGTCGGTACGCGGATCTCACCCGGATCGTAAAGTGCCTTGCCGGCGGCCCAGAATTCGCGGCCGTCCTGCACCACGCCATTTGGCGCGCGCAGTACCGGTTTGTCGGCTTTCGATCCGACCGGGTCGGTTGCCAGGGTGGCGCTGGCCCAGGCGTCGAACCAGCCGGCCGGAACCAGGTCGCCTTTCTTGTTCTCCGGGACGCCGGTCAACCAGCGATCACGTGCCGAACTCATCGACACGCTGCGATAGGCGCCGAGCGGCGCGCCATTGTCGGTCAGCGACGCCCCGCCTGCGCGAATCCACTGCGGCGCATACAGCACCAATTTGTTCACCTTGTCATTGTTCTGCGCCGTGTACCAGCCCATGACGCTGGTGCCCCATGACCAGCCCAGCAGATCGATCTTTGCCACGCCGCGGCGCTTGCGGATGAAGTCGACTGCGGCACCCACGTCCTTGACCGCGGTCGCGGTGCGGGTCAGCGGTGCATTCTCGAGTGCCGGCTTGTCCATTTCTGGCGGCCGCGTGGAGCGGCCGTAGCCGCGCAGGTCGACCAGGTAGACGTCGTAGCCGCGTTCGGCGATGTAATCCATCCAGGACAGGCCGTTCAGTTGCAGATCGAAAGCGGTCTCAGACGGATAGGTCGCGCCGTGGACATAGAGAAGCACCTTGTTCGGCGTGAAACTGCTGACGCCGGCCGGATGCTTGTTGCGCACATACAGGTCGATGCCGGCATCCACCGAGGGCACCATGAATTCTTCCATGGTGATTGCCGGCGCGGCTTGTGCGGGTAGCACGAACAGCGCCATTGCGAATGCAAGGATTGCGGTGAGGATTTTCATGTTGTGTTGATCTCCGGGTTTTGTTTTTTTAATTTGCTGCAGCCGGGATTCTGACACAGTGCCATCCGGGTTCACGGAATGGCCTGACCTGCGCCGTAGCAGGACGGGAAGGGCTCTGTTATCTTGTTGCCTGATTTCAAGCCAGCGAACCGATAACTCCCTCTGATCAGGCCTTCGACCATGCATTTCCTTCTCCTGCTTCTTGCTTCCATGTCGGCCGGGATCGTTCCCATGACGGCTGCCGCCGAACGGCTGACGCTGGACCGGATCCATGCCGATCCGGCGCTATCCGGGCCGGGTGTGCGCCAGCTCAAAGTGTCGCCGGACGGCACGCGGGTGACGTTCCTGCGGGCCCGTGACGACAACCGGTTCCAGTTCGATCTCTGGGAATTCAACCTGCGTGACAAGCGTACGTATCGGCTGATCGATGCGAAGGCGCTGGTACCTACGGAATCGATTTCACTCGAGGAGCAGGCGCGCCGCGAACGCGAGCGTACTGCCGGCTTGAGCGGGATTCTCGATTACGACTGGTCGCCCGACGGCAAGCAGCTGCTGGTGCCCGTGGCGGGCGA
>JACMRD010000180.1 GCA_014376645.1 Herminiimonas sp.
CTGCGTAGTAGGCGCTGGGCCGGTGGTTACCAGATTGTCCGATGCCACCGAAAGGCGCACTGCTGGCCGCGCCGGTGGTCGGACGGTTCCAGTTGACGACGCCGGCGCGCGCCTGCAGCTGGAACTGTTCCCACAGCGCGGGCTCGTCGCTGAGCAGGCCGGCAGCCAGGCCGTAGTCGGTCGCGTTGGCGGCAGCGATCGCAGCGCCAAAATCAGGAACCCGGATCACCTGCAGCAGCGGGCCGAACCATTCTTCGTCGGGCACCCCGACCGCATCGGTGGTGTCGACGATGCCCGGACTGAGCAAGCCGGTATCGGGCAGCAGCTGGCGCATCGCCAGCAGCACGCGGCCACCGCGCCCGACCAGGTCGCTTTGCGCGGCAAGCAGGCTCTGCGCCACGGCGGCCGATACCACCGGCCCCATGAAAGGCGCGGGTTCGGCATCGCCGGCGCCGACGAGAATGTGCGCGGCGACCTCGACCAGCCGGGCGACGAAGGCGGCCCCGTCGGCGTTGTCGGCGACGATCAGCTTGCGGGCGCAGGTGCAGCGCTGACCGGCGCTGACGAAAGCGGAAAAAATCGCGTGATGCACGGCCGCCTCGATGTCTTGAACCTGCCAGACGACCAGCGCATTGTTGCCGCCCATTTCAAGCGCCAGCATCTTGCCCGGCTGGCCGGCAAGCTGGCGATGCAGGATGACGCCGGTGCGGTAACTGCCGGTGAACAGGATGCCGTCCAGACCGGGCAGTGCCGCGACCAGGGCGCCGGTCGTGCGTCCGCCATTGACAAGATTGAGCACACCCGGCGGCAAGCCGGCTTCGATCCACAGTTCGACGGTCCGGATCGCGGTGCCAGGCGCGTATTCACTCGGCTTGAAGACCAGTGTATTACCGGCCAGCAGTGCCGGCACGATGTGTCCGTTCGGCAGGTGGCCGGGGAAATTATAGGGGCCGAATACCGCCAGCACGCCGTGCGGGCGATGACGCAGCACGGCGGTGCCATCTGCCACGGCCGCCTGGGTCGTCCCGGTGCGAGCGGCATGGGCCTGGATTGAAATCGCCACCTTGGCTGCCATCGACGCAACCTCGGTACGGGCTTCCCAGAGCGGCTTGCCGACTTCATGCGAAATGGTCTGCGCCAGATCAGCTGCGTGGGTGCTCAGCAGTGCCGCAAAGCGGGTGCAGACGGCGATGCGGTCTGCCAGCGGCGTGGCGCTCCAGGCGGCAAAGGCAGCGCGGCCCGCCGCGCAGGCGGCATCGACCTCGTCGGCATCGGCGGCAGCGAACCGGTTGATTGTCGTTCCGGTGGCCGGATCGACGACGTCGAAGGCGCTACCCGCTCCGGCAATCCAGGCACCGTCGATGTAATGACTACATGCTGACATTTTTTTTCGGGCTCAGGGACAGACTACGCAAGAGATCTCCAGGGGCGCAATGAAGCGCATCGAGTATTTCGTCGGACAGAACAAGGCGCTGCGCGCCGGGCGCCACCACTGCCGCCGCGATCACCCGGAAATCATCCAGCCTGGTGTTGGACACCATGATCGGCGTCCCGGTCGCATCCAGCAGCAAGCCCCCCCGCTCGGCCGCTTGCAGCACGCTGTCGCGCAATGCCCGCAGATCCGCCACCCGCGCCTGCAGCACCGGCCCGGCGTCGAAGATATCGACATAGCCGTCGTAGAACAAGCCTTCCTGTTCCAGCAGATGGCGCGCCGGGGCGGTATCGACATGGACCATGCCGATGACGTCCTGTGCCTCGGCCGGCAGATAGGCGACATAGAGCGGATGACGCGGCATGAGTTCGGCGATGAAGGATTTCTTGCCCAGGCTGCTGAGGTCGTCGGCACGCTTGAAGTCCATCTTGAAAAAATGGCGGCCGAGGTTTTCCCAAAAGGGCGAGGTGCCGTCCGGGCGCTGGAAGCCGCGCATCTCGGCGATCAGCTTGTCGCCGAACAGATGCGGGAACTGCGCCATGAACAGGAAGCGGCACTTCGACAGCAGTTTGCCGTTGCTCCCGGTACGGTAGTCCGGATGCAGGAAGAGCGAGCACAGTTCGGCGCTGCCGGTCAGGTCGTTGGAGAGATACAGCGTTTCCATCTTTGAAAAAATACCCAGTTCGGTACTGGAGTGGACTAGCGTACCGATGCGGTAATTGTAGAACGGTTCATGCATGCCGACGGCACTCTTGATCGCGCAGACACCGACCAGTTGCCGGGTCGCGGTGTCCTCCATCACGAAGACATAATCCCGTTCCTCTGGGGCGATGGTGCCGGCAAAGGACGCACAGGCGACGTCGATGCGATGCTGCAGCATGCCTGTATCGGCCTTCAACGTCGTCATGCCATCGCCGACCTGGCGCGCCAGGCCCATCAGGCCGTCCAGATCGGATTGCGCAATGGCGCGGATTACCAGCATCGTCGGTCTCGTCGTGTCATTGGATCGGTTC
>JACMRD010000181.1 GCA_014376645.1 Herminiimonas sp.
AGGATACCAGCGGCCCGCCCGCTTTCGCGTTGCGCTGGGTCGTGACAGCCACCACCGCGCGAAGGTTGCGCGACGACTTCGAGCTCGATCGCAATGGCGTCTCGCTGGCGCTGACGCTGATGCAGCGGATCGAGGATCTGGAGGCGCAGCTTGGGGAATTGCGGGCGAAGGTGGCGCCGGGTGGCGCATAAGGGATTATGTTTTTGCTGGCCGCCATGCGGTCGAGCGATCCGATTGCGCCACCCTGTTGCAAAATCAGGTGCGGCCGAGCCCGCGCCATTTTCTCGTTTTATGAAGACCTGCAGGATATCCCGATCCTCGCGGAGAAGCGTCACCAGCATCTACGGGGTTGGCGCACTTATTTTGTAGACTACCGGCAAGATTTTCAGTGGTTGAATCCGTTGTGCGCTACCGCCCATTCAGCAAGTTTTTTGTCGCGCTGACATAGTGCTGGAACTGTACTTCCAGCTCGCTCAATGCTGACGCACACGCTGTTTTATCATGTTTGGGATCGGACTCTATGTTCAGTATTTCTGTATAAAATTTCGAATGCGCTAGAGAAAACGCGGTTTTGCATTGACGAAAATAATCGAAGCTGTCTTTCGTCGCGTAGTTTTCAGTGGAAGTCATAAATGGTCAGCCTGTCACATGTATTCGAAGCGCTCATATTGCACAGAAGCAAGCTTAGCCTGATATCAGGTGACCATCCATACCCAATTCATGTGTTTACCCAGCTTTGCCCCAGCTTCGTACACTTGTGCTGCGCTTCCATCGGTTACGTCCACCCGGTCCGACGTGATAGACACGACCGCAAACTGCGCGGCGACCTGTATGGCGCAGCCTACAGCACCAACCGCAAATGCATCGTCCCCTCACCCGGCTCCGGTGTCACGCTGAACCCAAGTCCGGCGACCAAGTGCAGCAGCGCCGTATTCTGCGCCAGCGCTTCACCGACGATCACCTGAGTGCCGCGACTGCGGCAATAGTCGATCGCAGCGTTCATCATGATCCAGCCCAGTCCCTGTCCCTTGAGGTCCGAGCGCACCGTCACGGCGAATTCGGCTTCGATGTTGTCCGGATCGGAAATCACCCGCACCACCGCCAGCGTTTCCGGGCGTCCGTCGGGCCCGCTGCGGGTGGCGATGAAGGCCATCTCGCGGTCGTAGTCGATCTGGGTGAAACGCGCCAGCTGCGAGGGTTGCAGCTCACGCATGCCGATGAACATGCGGTATCGCACATCTTCTGGCGTGAGGGCATGGAAGAAGGCGACATGCGCCTCGCCATCCTCGGGTCGGATCGGGCGCAGCAGGATTTGCCCACCCTGCCAGTCGATGGTGCGCTCCAGCGATTCCGGATAGGGCCGGATCGCCAGGCGGGCCATGCCGCCGGCGCCCTGCGTGGCGCGCCCGACACGGACCCGTGCATCGAGCGCGATGACGCCCTTGCTGTCGGCCAGCAGCGGGTTGATGTCGAGTTCCAGGATCTCCGGCAAGTCGATCACCAGGTGTGAAATCTGCACCAGCGTCTGGCAGATCGCCTCGATGTCGGCAGCCGGGCGGTTGCGATAGCCGGCCAGCAGTTTCGAGACCCGGGTCTGCATGATCATGTCGCGCGCCAGCACCGTGTTCAGAGGCGGCAGACCGATGGCGTGATCGGCCGTGACTTCCACCGACACCCCGCCGTGACCGAACAGGATCACCGGCCCGAATACGGCATCGGTCGTCATGCCGACGATCAGTTCGTGCGGGTCAGCCCGGCGCGCCATCGCCTGCACCGAGAAGCCATGCAAGCGTGCTTCCGGATACAACGTCGCCAGGCGTTTGTGCATGCCGAAGGCGGCAATTTCGAGCGCGGCCGGCGTCTCCAGGTCGAGCACCACGCCGCCCACGTCCGACTTGTGGGTGATGTCGGGCGAGAGAATCTTCAGCGCCACCGGGTAGCCGATCTGCCCGGCCACTGCCAGCGCGGCTTCGACGCTGGCGGCGACCTGGGTCTCGACGATGGGAATACCGTAGGCGGCCAGCAGGATCTTCGATTCCGGTTCCGTGAGCATGTCGCGGCCGTCGTCGAGGACCGCTTTCACCAGTGCGCGGGCGCTGGCGCGGTCCGGCAGTGTGTCGTTGCGCAGGGCTGGCGGCACCTGCATCAGCAGGTTCTGGTTACGCCGGTACTGCACGATCTGCATGAAGCCGCTGACGGCTTCTTCTGGCGTGTCGTAGGTCGGAATCCCGGCCGCGGAAAAAATCTGCCGCGCCTGCGCCACCGCCGGCCCGCCCAGCCAGCACGAGAGTACGTTGCGCGAAGCGTTGATGATCAGCGGCACCATGGCACGGGCGATGTCGGCACTGGGTACGATCGCGGTGGGCGCATGGATGAACAGGACCGCGTCGCAGTCCGGGTCCTGCAGCAGCGCCGACAGCGTCTGGCGATACCGTTCGACCGGGGCGTCGCCGATGATGTCGGCCGGATTGGCGCGCGACCAGGTGCGGGGTAGCACTGCATCCAGCCGCTCCAGCGTAGCCGCCGACAGGGTCGCCAGCTTGCCGCCGCTGCAGACCAGGGCGTCGGTGGCCATCACGCCCGGGCCGCCGCCGTTGGTCATGATGGCCAGCCGCTCACCGCTGACCGGACGTGCGCGGGCCAGTGTTTCAACGGCGGCGAACAGGGCTTCGGTGGTCAGCACGCGCAACATGCCAGCGCGCCGGATGGCGGCATCGTAGACATCGTCGGCGCCGGCCAATGCACCAGTGTGGGAGGCGGCAGCGCGCGCACCCTCCGGCATGCGCCCGGACTTGATCACCAGGGTCGGCTTGCTGCGGGCAGCAGCACGCGCGGCCGACATGAACTTGCGCGCATGCCGCACGTCCTCGACATACAGCAGGATGGCGTGGGTCTGGGTGTCGCTGGCGAGGTAATCGAGCACGTCGCCGAAGTCGACGTCGGCACTTTCACCAAGCGAAATGAATTTGGAAAAGCCGATGCCGCGCGAAACCGCCCAGTCCAGCACACCCGTGACCAGTGCGCCCGATTGCGAGACGAAGGCGATCTGTCCGGGCGCGGCGCCGATATGGGCGAAGCTGGCGTTCAGACCAATTTCGGGCACCAAGAGGCCGACACAGTTGGGCCCCAGGATGCGCAACAGGGTCGGCCGGGCAGCATCGAGCATGGCCTGCTTCAGGGTGACGCCGTCGTCGTTCCTGATCTGCCCGAGGCCGGCCGTCAGCACGATGGCCGCGCGCGTTCCGCGCTCACCGAGTTCGCGGATCAGGCTGGGTACGGTGGCCGGTGGCGTGCAGATGATGGCCAGCGACGGCGTCTGCGGCAGGCTGGCGATGCTCGGATAAACCTGTAAGTCGGCCAGGTGCGTGTACTTCGGATTGACCGGCAGGATGGCGCCCTTGAAACCGCCGGCGACCAGGTTGCGTAGCACGGTACCGCCGACGCTGTGCGGCTTTTCTGATGCGCCGATGACGGCGACGGACGTGGGATTGAACAGATGCTCCAGATTGCGAACAGACATGGGTAGTCTCGGAAAATGGTGAACTGAACGGCCCGCCACGCGGGAACCGGCGAAGTGTCTGACCTGACTGACTGACCTGACTGACGCCGGGCCGTTCGCTGTGATCGAAAAGAATGTGCGGTGACTGATTGCAGCGGCATTGCACCGTGGCTGCAAGGCGCCCGGTCGATACTGGCATCGACCGGGTGCGGGATGACGACCTAACTCAGACCGGCCTTCTTCAAGCGACGCGAATGAGTTTCTTGTTCACGAATTCCTGGATACCGGCGCCCGACAGTTCACGCCCATAACCGGAATTCTTGATGCCGCCGAACGGCAGATCCGGCGCCGACGATGCGGGACGGTTGATGAACACCATGCCGGTCTCGACGCGACTGGCTACGCGCTTGGCGCGATCGATATCCTGGGTAAACACCGAGCCGCCCAGGCCGAACGGCGAATCGTTGGCCAAGGCAATCGCGGCGTTCTCGTCGGCGACTCGGAAGAACAGGGCCACGGGGCCGAAGAATTCTTCCTTGTATGCTGGATTGCTGGTGTCGATATCGGTCAGGATGGTCGGCTCCATGAAGGCACCCGGATGGTCCATGCGCGCACCGCCGATGACGACGCGGGCACCCTTGTCGACCGATTGCTGGACCTGGTTCAACAGGTGCTGCAGTGCGTCTTCCGAACACAGCGGCGCCAGGGTCGTTTCTTTGTTCATCGGATCGCCTGGCTTGAAGTTGGCGAGCGCTGCCTTGAACTGCGCCAGGAACGCGTCGGCCAGCGATTCGACGACGATGAAGCGCTTCGATGCCGTGCAAGCCTGGCCGGCATTGCCCATGCGGCCCATGACGGCGGACTTGACCGCGCGCTCCAGGTCGGCGTCTTCCAGTACGATGAAGGCGTCGCTGCCGCCGAGCTCCATGGTGGTCTTTTTAAGATTCTGGCCGGCGCGGGAGGCCACCACCGCACCGGCGGCTTCGCTGCCGGTCAGGGCCACGCCACGCACTCGCACGTCGTCGATCACCTGCGCGACCTGGTCCTTGGAAATGAACAGGTTGGTGTAGGCGCCGGCCGGTGCGCCGGCTTCTTGCATGAGTTTCTCGAAGGCTTGCGCGCACTGCGGCACGTTGGAGGCATGCTTGACCATGATGACGTTACCGGCCATGAGGTTCGGCGCGGCAAAGCGGGCGATCTGGTAGTACGGAAAATTCCACGGTTCGACACCGAACAACACGCCGATCGGACTGCTTTCGACGATCGCTTCGCCGGTCTTGGTCGGCAGGATTTCCGGGGCCAGGAAGCGCTCGGCGTTCTCGGCGTAATAGTCGAGGATGGCGGCGCTCAACTGGACTTCACCGCGGCTTTGCGCGATCAGCTTGCCCATTTCGAGGGTAATCAGGTTGGCGAATTCATCGGTGCGCTCGCGCATGATGGCAGCGGCCTTGGCCAGCACGGCGGCGCGCTCGGCGAAGGTCGTGTTGCGCCAGGCGTTGTCGTAGCAATCGGCTGCACGCGCCAGGCGCGACTCGAGTTCGGCAGCGTCGTGCTCGACAAAGGTGGCGAGGACTTCTGCATTGAATGGATTGGTGCTTTGGTAGGCCATGGTTCCTCTGAATTCGGTGGGGATGACAGGCGATGTATCGCCCTTGGTTGGCTGTGAGGATACCTCTTTAACAAGACACCCGCACATTGACGCTGCCTACGCATGAGTTCAGCCGACGCTGTGGTCGCGGTCGCTCAGGGTGTCGCCGGGCGCGCTGCGGTGCTCGATGACTTCGCGGCCCTTGATGAAGGCCATGTTCTCGGCGATTGCCTGGGTGCTGTAGAACACCGCCGGATCGGAGCGCACCACTTGTGGCAGGGCGACCTCGGCCGGGAGCCGGTCGCGGTTCTCGTTCTCGACGGTGAAATCCCATTCTTCACCATGGCCTGTCAGGGCCGGATTGTGTCCGGCTCTGCGGTTGGCGCGCACGCGCATCAATGCGCTGCGGTATTCCTCGGTTTTCCAGCCTTGTTCTTCGAGCATGTCGTTCTCCGGTGGGGTGACGTCGTTCGGAGGAACCTTGACAGCAATGGCGAGCGCTGTCGGTACGCTGGATCGCACTGTGGTGCAATCAATGGCGCCTGAACCCGGTCAGTAACGTCACCAGCGCGGCCGGATCGGCCGGCTTGACGAAATAATAGTCAAAGCCGGCGGCGATCGACTGATCGCGGTCGAACTCCTTGCCGTAGCCGGTCACCGCGATGAGCATGGTCTGCGCCAGTTGCGGCAAGGTGCGCAGGGTGCGCGCCAGTTCATTGCCATCCATTCCGGGCAGGCCGATGTCAAGCAAGCAGACGTCCGGTGGGTCCACCTTTGCCCACTCGATCGCCCGCAAGGGATCGTATTCGACACGCACCGTGTGGCCCGCCGATTCCATGAAGGCGCCAAGCATCTCGGCGGCGTCGGCGTTGTCGTCGACCACCAGCAGGCGCAAGCCGGTGGCGCGCGGCGCCTGCGGTGCCGCCGGAAGGGTTTCCGGTACCGGCTGAGCGGGCACCACCGTGCTCGGCAGACGCACGGTGAAGACCGATCCCATACCCCGTCCGCCACTCGTGGCCATCACTGTGCCGCCGTGCAGCGCCACCAGGCTCGACACCAGCGACAGGCCCAGCCCGAGACCTCCCTGCGACCGGTCCGGGGTACGCTCGGCCTGGGTAAAAAGATCGAAAACATGGGGTAATAGTTCCGGCGCAATGCCGATGCCGTTGTCCTCGACGCAGATGACGACGTCGCCGGCGACGACCGACACGCCGAGCCGGATGCGCCCTGCTTCGGACGTGTATTTGGCTGCATTGTTGAGCAGGTTTGTCAGGACCTGGACCAGCCGTTTCTGGTCGCCGATCAGCTCGATGGCTATGGCCGGCAAGTCGATGATCAGATCGTGGCGCCGCGCCGCCACCGCCGGCCGCACCTGCTCGACCGCATCGGCGATGATGTCCTGCACTGCAAGCGGGGCGCGCTCCAGTTCGATCAGGCCACGGGTGACGCGCGAGACATCGAGCAGATCGTCGATCAGGCGCGTCATGTGCGCGACCTGACGGCTGATGACATCGCTGGTCTTGCGGATCACGTCCGTATTCACGCTCGGCATGCGCAACAGTTGCGCCGCGGCGCTGATCGGCGCCAGGGGATTGCGCAACTCATGCGCCAGCATCGCCAGGAATTCATCCTTGCGCCGATCGGCTTCGCGCAATTCTTCCTCTGCCCGCGTGCGCTCGGTGATGTCGACCGATACGCCGCGTACGGCAATCGGTATGCCGTCGGCGTTGCAGACGATCTTTCCGCGTACGTCGAGCCACAGGATGGCTGCCGTGTCGGGACGGATCAGGCGCACGGTCTGGCGATAATCCCCGCGCTCGGTGATGGCTTTGTTGCGCGCCGCGTGCAGTCCGGCCATGTCGTCCGGGTGAATCGCTTCCCAGACCGAACCGACGCCGGTCCAGTCACCGCCAAAGACCACGTTTGCATTCGCCGAAAACCGCACCTGCCCGTTGACCAGGTCGAGGTCCCATATCACCATGCGCGCCGCGATCATGCCTTCCTGCAGGCGCCGCTCGGTGTCGCGCTGTGCCAGTTGCGCGCGATGGGTATCGGTGACATCGCTCGCGTTCTGCGCAACCATGAGCACGTTACCGGCGCTGTCGAGGATCGGGGTGTGGACCGCGCTCCAGTAGCGGTCGTCAAAAATGGTGCCGTCCGGCGTCTCGCGTCGAACGGCGTAGCGCAGGAACGGCGTGCTGTCGGCGACTTTGGTGGCGATCGCCTTGAGCAGCGAGTTCCTGACGTAATCGATGTTGGTCGAATCGGGATCGTCCGGGTTCGGCGGGAAGGCGTCGAAGAGATGTTGCCCGACGATGTCGCCTGCGCGCCCGGTCATCTGCAGGTAGGCCCGGTTGGCGCCAATGATCACCAGCCCGGTATCGAGCAGGAGATAAGGATAAGGCGAAGCCGCGAACAGCGCGGCGTAATCCAGCGGCGTTAGCGTATTCCCCGGGGAATGACCATTTAATTCGTCCATTCCTGATTCTCGCATGGTTACCGCGAGTAACTCCACAATGGCCCGGGGGTATGCCGATATTTTTCGACACCACACAAAAAAAGGAACCGTCGTATTGACAGCGGCCCCAGTCATTGGATGCGCCGCGCGCCGATCAGGCCAGCGTGCGCACCCGGGATTCACGGGCCCACTGGCGGGTCTTCGCGGCAGCAATGAACATTTCGACCTTGGCCGCGGCGACCACGCCGGCGTCCGGCTCGACACCGGCTGCCTTGAGCAGCGCTTGGCCGCCCGGATCGACGGCAATCGCCTTCAGATGGCCAAACGCATCGCGCACAAAATCCACCGCTGCGGCCTCCTTGACCAACTTCGCCGCCGCATCAGCCGACAACAACACGGCCACCGCATCGAACAGCACCGACGGCGTGCCTGCCAGTTGGCCGTCAATGGTCTGGGCTGAGCCGTCGGCAAGGGTCGCCGGGCCGATTTTCGGCGCGATGAACTTGACCGTGGCGCCAGCAGCCAGCAGCGCTGTGCGCAGCGCCTCGATCGGGGCGCGGTCGGAACCGTCTGCAATCAACATGCCGACCGACCGCCCTTGCAGCGTGTCCTTCATCTTGCCGATGATCTGCAGGGCCGGCGATGGCGCACGCTCTTCTGGCAGCACGGCGGTTGGCGGCGCCGGCGGCAGCGATGCCATACCCACGCCATCGGCGACCCGCTGTGCCAGGTCGCCATCGATGTGTCGCAGGTGACCGACGATGGCGTCCCGGATATGCGGGTGCTCCAGCTTCGACAACTCGAACACGAGGGCCGAGGCCAGATGCGCTTGCTCGAATGCCGTCTGGCTACGATAGAACTGGCGCGCCTGGCTATAGTGATCGGCAAAGGTCTCGGCGCGGATGCGGCCCTTGGTGCCGGTCTCTTCGATTGCGGCCGAACGGAAGCCGCTGGCGGTCAGTTCGCGTGGCGCGGTGGCTAATAGGGTATTGGGCTCGTAGGCCACGCGCCCGGTCGGCTGGCCCATCTGCATGTGACCGTCACGCTGGTTGTTGGCGAACGGGCATTTCGGTGCATTGACCGGGATCTGATGAAAATTGACCGAACCCAGGCGCGAGAGTTGCGTGTCAAGGTACGAGTGCAGGCGTCCCTGCAGCAGCGGATCGTTGGAGAAATCCATGCCCGGCACCAGGTGCGACGGGCAGAATGCGACCTGCTCGGTCTCGGCAAAGAAATTGTTCGGCCAGCGGTCCAGGACCATGCGGCCGATCACCTGCAGCGGTACCAGTTCTTCCGGAATCAGCTTGGTCGGATCGAGATGGTCGAACGGGAAGGCATTGGCGTCTTCCTGCGTGAAGAGCTGCACCGCCAGTTCCCATTCCGGAAAATTGCCAGCGCTGATCGCTTCGAACAGGTCGCGCCGATGGTAGTCGGAGTCCGCGCCCGCGATCTTGACCGCTTCGTCCCAGATGGTCGACTGCAGGCCGAGCGTCGGGCGCCAGTGGAACTTTACGAAGGTCGACTTGCCAGCCGCGTCGAGCAGGCGGAAGCTGTGGATGCCGAAGCCTTCGATCATGCGCAGCGAACGTGGCAGCGTGCGGTCCGACATCACCCACATGACCATGTGCATGGCTTCCGGCGTGAGCGAAATATAATCCCAGAACGTGTCATGGGCGGATGCGGCCTGCGGGAAACCGCGATCCGGTTCCATTTTCACGGCGTGGATCAGGTCGGGGAACTTGATCGCGTCCTGGATGAAGAAGACCGGGATGTTGTTGCCGACCAGATCCCAGTTGCCTTCCTTCGTATAAAACTTGACTGCAAAACCGCGTACGTCGCGTGGCGTGTCGGCCGAGCCGGAACCGCCGGCGACTGTCGAAAAGCGCGTGAAGAGCTCGGTTTTCTCGCCGACTTCGGTGAGGACCTTGGCGGTGGTGTACTTGGCCAGCGACTTGGTCAGTTCGAAGTAACCGTGCGCACCGGTTCCACGCGCATGGACGATGCGCTCGGGGATGCGCTCATGATCGAAATGGGTAATTTTTTCGCGCAGGATGAAGTCTTCCAGCAGTGTCGGTCCGCGTGGATTGGCGCGCAGCGAATTCTGATTATCTGCGACGGTCAGGCCTTGGTTAGTAGTCAGGGGCGGCATGCCGGCAGTTGCCTGCTGGTGCCATTCGCCGCCATTGCCAGCGGTCGGCGCCGGGATGGATTGGTCGGCCCCGTCTTTGGCATGGGCAGTCGATTTGGTTCGGGTCATCTTTGCTCTCCAGTTGGTCTGCATGGCGAATCGTCGTCACCACGCGCAATGCATGTCAGGAACTGATGTCGCGCAGTCACGCCGCGACGACAACTATTTAGTCCCAAACCGTAACCCGCACACCCACCCAGGTATGTACGGAAGCGAACACTGATTCATCCGACAAATCCTCTTCAGCATGCGGTACGGCGGCACTCGTCCGCAACCCAGCATCATCGATTCCGCTAGCGAAATTCAATGCCAGCCACCAGTGCGAGAATCCTTTGAGCGGTGCATGTCGGATTGTCACAACGCGGCAATAAATTTCTTTTAGGCTAAGTGTCTGAGCGCACATTCGCGCGCTATCGTTGCTTTTAAGATTTGGTTAATGCGAATCGGGACGGGAGACCCAACATGAACAGGATCAAATTCAACGGCATGGCACTGATTGGCGCCGGCAGCATCCTTCATGCGACCGGCAGGCTGTTGCGCAGCCGTCGATTGCAGGCCAACGGTTTCGCCTTGCAGATTGCGGGCCAGTCGCGCTGGGCCATTGGCGACGCCACCTTGCGCGTCGGGGCCCGCTTGCATCCGGCGCGAAACCCTGCCTGATGTAGACGGACCGATTCGCCGATTCGGACCACTCCGAACGGTGCAGTTACGGTCGTCCCCGCAGTCGTCAATGCGGATGGGCTGATTCCTTTATACTGTGCATCCGTACTGCATCAGCTCAGACCGTCAAAACGCCATCCTCGCCCCCGCAGCCACATCGCGGCTAGCCCGGTGCTGAGACGTCCTTCCCCATGAACTACACCGTCGCCGTTCGCAGCCTGTGCGAGTTCACCGCCAAGGTGGGCGATCTCGACCTGCGCTTCACGCCCTCGCCGACGGCGCAGGAAGGCATCGCGGGCCACAAGGTCGTGGCGGCACGGCGCCCGGCCCATTACGAAAGTGAAGTCAGCCTCTCCGGCGCATGGCAAACGCTGCTGGTGCGCGGCCGGGCCGACGGCTACGATCCGCACGCCAACCGGCTCGAAGAAATCAAGACCTTCCGCGGCGATCTTGCACGCATGCCGGACAACCACCGTCAGCTGCACTGGGCGCAGGCCAAGATCTACGGCTGGCTGCTGTGCCAGGCGCGCGGCCTGGCCGAACTGACCGTGGCGCTGGTCTACTTCGACATCGCCAGCCAGGAAGAAACCGTCATCCAGACCATGTGGACGGCCGGCGAGCTGCAGGCATTTTTCGAACAGCAGTGCGGGCGCTTTCTAGCCTGGGCACAGCAGGAACTGGCGCACCGTAGCCGCCGCGATGAAGCGTTGCGCATCCTGACCTTTCCGCATGGCTCATTTCGTACCGGGCAGCGACCGTTATCGGAGGCCGTCTACAAGGCCGCAGCCAGTGCCCGCTGCCTGATGGCGCAGGCGCCGACCGGTATCGGCAAGACCATCGGCACGATCTTCCCGGTCCTCAAGGCGATGCCCGGCCAGCAGCTCGACAAGGTATTTTTCCTGACGGCGAAAACCTCGGGACGGCGTGTAGCTCTCGATAGCCTGGCCTTGCTCGACAGTGCGACGCAGGCGCAACCGATGCGCGTCATCGAGCTGGTCGCCCGCGCCAACGCCTGTGAATTTCCGGAGAACGCCTGTCATGGCGACGCCTGTCCGCTGGCAAAGGGATTTTATGACCGCCTGCCAATGGCGCGGCAGGCGGCGCTGGATGGCGCAGGGGGCGCCGGCAGCACGCAGACGGCGCTGCTCGACCAGGCGAGCGTGCGCACGGTAGCGCTGGCGCACGATATCTGCCCGTATTACCTGGGCCAGGAACTGGTGCGCTGGACCGATGTGGCGGTGGCCGACTACAACTACTACTTCGACTATTCGGCCATGCTGCATGGCCTGACGGTGGCCAACGAATGGCGGGTGGCGCTGCTGATCGACGAGGCCCACAATCTGGTCGAGCGGGCGCGGGCAATGTATTCCGCCAGCCTGGATCAGGCCCACTTGCGCCAGGTGCGCCGCACGGCGCCGGCGGCATTGAAAACACCCTTGCAGCGATTGCAGCGTAGCTGGACCGGATTGCCGCCGACCGGCGCGGCGGGCGCCGCGCTGCCCGCCTACTCCGTGCACGCCACCATCCCCGCATCGTTCCAGACGACGTTGCAGCAAGCGCTGGCCGCCATCGGCGAATTCCTTGCCGAGCATCCTGCCGAGACCGCGCCGGCGCTGCTCGACTTCTATTTCGACGCCCTGCATTTCTCGCGGCTGGTCGATAGCTTTGGCAAGCATTCACTGTTCGACATCAGCACCGCGCCGGCGGACGATGGCCGCCGCGCCGGCACGATCCTGCGCACGCTTGCCATCCGCAATGCGGTGCCCGCCCCGTTCCTGAAAGGCCGCTTTGCCAGCGCCCATACGGCGACGCTGTTTTCAGCAACGCTGAGTCCGGAACAGTTTTATCGCGACACCCTGGGCCTGCCCGAGAACGCAGTGTGGACCGACGTGCCGTCGCCGTTCGTGGCCGATCAGTTGGCGGTGCGGGTGGTCGACTCGATCTCGACCCGCTACGCGCACCGGCGCGAGTCGCTCCTGCCGATCGTCGAACTGATCGCGCGCCAGCATGATGAGACGCCCGGTAATTACCTGGCGTTCTTCAGCAGCTTCGATTACCTGCAGCAGGTGGCCGAACTGTTCCGGCAGCGCCATCCGGGGATTGCAGTTTGGGAGCAGGCGCGCCGCATGGATCAAGCCGCACGCACGGCGTTTCTGGACCGTTTTGTCGCAGGAGGATGCGGGATCGGATTCGCCGTGCTGGGCGGCTCGTTCGGCGAAGGCATCGATCTGCCGGGCGATCGCCTCATCGGCGCCTTCATTGCCACGCTCGGGCTGCCGCAGGTCAATCCGGTCAATGAACAAATGATGCAGAAGATGGAAGACATCTTCGCTGCCGGGTACGACTACACCTATCTGTATCCGGGCATTCGCAAGGTGGTGCAGGCCGCCGGCCGAGTGATTCGCACCCAGGCCGATCGCGGCGTGGTGTACCTGATCGACGACCGCTTTTTGCGGCCGCAAATCCAGCGCCTGCTGCCGGGCTGGTGGGTGGTTCAGCGCGCCGCGGCCGGCGACCAGCGGGCGTCGGCGACGCTGTCGGACTTGCTTACTTCTTGATCGGCTCTTTGTTCAGCGGCAGAGAATCGGCTACCCCGACCTTGGTCGCCGGTGCAGCGGCAACATACGGCCCCGGGTCAGTGCAGGCAGGCAGGTCGGCTGCCGGTTGCAGCGGCTTGCCTGCAGTCGCCATGGTTTTCAGATACACGCCCGCGACCCGGTCCTGCACCTGGCACAGCTTGTAGGCAGCGATCTTGTCATTGGCTGCCGTCTTGGCGGCGGCTTCATCCTTCTTGGCTTTCTCTTCAGGGCTCGGCGCCGGCAGCTTGGCCTGGACCGCCGGTGCGATCAGGGCCGCGCCGGTCAGCGTCAGCGTCAGCAAGGTGTGCAACAGGGTCGGTGTGGTGGGCAGTCGCATTTCATACTCCATGAACGGGTAGCAGGATGATCGGTCGGCGGCGCATCAGCTCGGCGCCGATGCCGGTCCGGGGTCGGCACGGACCGTGTCGGCAAGCGGTACGGTGCGGATGCGCGGTACCTTGCCGCTGACGACATCGTCGTACCAGAGGTCATGATGCTCGCGCGCCCATTCGTCATCCACGTAACCGGTGGTCATCGCTTCGAGCGCGCCTTCCATCCCGATCGAGCCGAGATAGATGTGGCCCAGCGACATGGCCGCCACCAGCACGGCGCCGACCAGATGGATGACATTGGCGATCTGCATGTTACCGCGTGAGTATTCGAGCCCGGGGACCAGCTTGTCGAGCACGAAACCGGAGGCGCTCACCAACAGCGACAGGCCGACCACGCCGCCCCAGAACCAGAGTTTCTCGCCGGCGTTGAAGCGTCCTGCATGGGCGTGCTTGCCGCCGAACATGCCGCCAAGGCGCAACAGCCAGGTCAGATCACCGCGACCCGGAAAATTGTCTTTCACGAACACGATGAACGTCACGACGATGGAAACCGTGAACAGCGGCCCGACGAAGTTATGCACGTTCTTGCACAGGAAAGCCAGCCAGCCGAACAGCGGATGGCCGAAGACCGGGATCATGATGTATTTACCGAACAGCATCGTCAGGCCCGACAGCGCCAGCAGTACGAACGTGATCGCCGTACTCCAGTGGGCCAGACGCTCGATGGCGGTGAAGCGTTCGATCAGGCGCCCGGTGCGCGGCGACTTGAGCCGTACCGGGCCGGCGATGAAGTACATCGCAGCCAGTGCAGCCAGTACGCCCAGCAGTATCCAGCCGCCAAAATGTGTCAGCGGCCCGTTGCGATAGTTGCGCCACGCTTCACCGGCCGTGGTGGCCCGCGCCTGTAGCGGAAACTGTGCTTTCGGCTGGATCAGGACACCGGATTCCAGCGCCGGCAGGCTGGAATAATTCTTGGTGCCCTCCTTGATGATGCGGAAGGTCGGCGCGGCATTGCCCGGTTGGTCGCGCGAGCGCTCGGCCTGGTTCTGCTTCAGGATGTCGATGGACTCGACATTCGGCGTCGACGCCGGCCCCGTCGTCGAGGGCGTCACCGGTGCACCGCTCACTGTCTGCGCCGCGCCCACCTTGCCCTGATCGACCCGGTTCTGGGCCGGCGCCGCGCCGGATGCCAGCAGCGCGAGTATCAGCAGGCCTGTCACGATCGTTGTTTTCATTGCGGCTCCCGCGTCTGGCGTTACCGTGTTCAATTGGATTTCACGTACTCGTTCTGGGACTGTGCGCGCTGGCGCATCTGGGTCTCCCAGCGCACCTTGTCGCCGGCCTGGTAGCCGGGCGCGGCAAAGCCATTCTGCACGCCCTGCCACGGCTGGCCATCCGACTTGGCCGCCGAGGTGTTGAGGGACTGGTCGCGCTCGTTGCAGGCGCATAGCACCAGTAACAGGCCGGTGACGATTGCGGCGCGCATCATGATTTCTCTGCCGGTGCCTTGGCTTCCGGATGCGGCGCGCGGCCGTAGGCGGTGCCCCAGCCCCAGACCTCACTGCCTTTGCCGCGCCGCATGACGCGGTTGCGGAAAATATCCGAAATCACATCGCCGTCGCCGCCCAGCAGTGCCTTGGTCGAGCACATCTCGGCGCAGATCGGCAGCTTGCCTTCGGCCAGGCGATTGCGGCCGTATTTATCGAATTCGGCCTGCGAACCATCGGTTTCCGGTCCGCCGGCACAGAAGGTGCACTTGTCCATCTTGCCGCGCAGGCCGAAGGTGCCGTTGGATGGAAACTGCGGCGCGCCGAAGGGGCAGGCGTAGGAGCAGTAACCGCAACCGATGCAGATGTCCTTGTCGTGCAGGACCACGCCTTCATCGGTGCGGTAAAAGCAGTCGACCGGACACACCGCCATGCAGGGCGCGTCCGAGCAATGCATGCAGGCGACCGAGACCGATTTTTCCTGCCCGACGACGCCGTCGTTGATGGTCACGACGCGGCGGCGATTCACGCCCCACGGGACTTCATGTTCGTTCTTGCAGGCGGTGACGCAACCGTTGCACTCGATGCAGCGCTCTGAGTCGCAGATGAATTTCATTCTTGCCATGATGTCCTCGAATTCCTGATCTTCTCGATCGTGATGCTGTTCTTTACTGTGTTGTGCTGTCCGACGCCGTGGCGTCAGGCGATGCGTTCGATGTTGCAGATGGTCGTTTTGGTTTCCTGCATCATGGTGACCGAGTCGTAGCCGTAGGTAGTGCCGGTGTTGATCGCCTCGCCGCGCACGATCGGCGCCGCGCCTTCCGGATAGAACTCGAGCATGTCCTTGCCCTGCCACCAACCGGAAAAGTGAAACGGGATGAATACGGTGTCCGGCGCCACGCGCGGTGTGACCATCGCCTTGACCTTCAGGCGCCCACCCGGTGGCGTCGTGACGATCACGTACTCGCCATCTCGGATGCCGCGCGCACTGGCTGCGGCCGCATTGATCTCGACGAAATTTTCCTGTTGCAGTTCGGCCAGCCACGGGTTGGAGCGGGTTTCCTCGCCGCCGCCCTCGTACTCGACCAATCGGCCCGAGGTCAGCACCAGCGGGAATTTTTCCGCCAGCTTGGCTTCGACGTTCTTGTCCTGCAGCGACTTGTACAAGGTCGGCATGCGCCAGAACGCACGCTTGTCCTCATGGGTCGGGTACTTGGCGATCAGATCCGGGCGGTTGCCGTACAGCGGCTCGCGATGCAGCGGTACCGGATCAGGGAAATTCCACACCACGGCGCGCGCCTTGGCGTTGCCGAACGGATAGCAGCCATGGACCTTCATGACCACGCGCTGGATCCCGCCGGACAGATCGGTCTTCCAGTTCTTGCCTTCGGCCGCGGTTTTTTCCACCGCGGTCAGATCGTCCCACCAACCCAGCTTCTTCAGTAGCAGATGATCGAATTCCGGATAGCCCGTGGTCAGATCCGCATCCTTCGAGTGCGAGCCGTCCTCGGCCAGCAGACTTACGCCTTCGCGCTCGACACCGAAGTTGGCGCGGAAATTACCGCCGCCGTCCATCACGTGACGCGAGGTGTCGTACAAATTGGCGGTCCCCGGATGTTTCATCTCGGGTGTGCCGAAGCACGGCCATGGCAGGCCGAAGAAATCGCCCGTCATGTCATAACCGGTGGCCGCATCCTTGCCGGCCGCGCAGCGCAGGGTATTGACGTCGAACAGGTGCATGTTGCGCATGTGCGCTTTCAGGCGCAACGGCGACTGGCCGGTGTAGCCGATGGACCAGGAACCGCGGTTGATCTCTTCGAGCATCGACTCGGATTCCGGTTCCATCATGCCGCCCTTGCCCGGCACCAGCTTGATCTTGGCGACCAGCTCCTTGGCGAAACCGAGCTTTTCGGCGAACTGGTACATGATCATGTGATCGGTGCGCGACTCCCACAGCGGCTCGATGACTTTCTCGCGCCATTGGATCGAGCGGTTCGAAGCCGTGACCGAGCCCGAAGTCTCGAACTGGGTCGCTGCCGGCAGCAGGTAGACGGCGCGGTTCGGATTCAATTCCTGGCCGTCGACCTTCATCGCCGCCATCGCCGCCGTGGCCGATGGATACGGATCGATGACGACCAGCAGGTCGAGCTTGTCGAAGGCTTTTTTCATCTCCAGACCACGGGTCTGCGAGTTCGGCGCGTGGCCCCAGAAGACCATGGCCTTGACGTTGTTGTCCTGATCGATCAGCTCGTTCTTTTCGAGCACGGCATCGATCCACCGCGAAACGGTAGTGCCGGATTTTTCCATCATCGCCTGCGAGGCGAAGCGGCCCTTGACCCACTCGTAATCCACACCCCAGACCGCAGACCAGTGTTTCCAGGCGCCGGCGGCCAAACCGTAATAGGCCGGCAGGGAATCGGGATTCGGACCGACATCGGTTGCGCCCTGGACGTTGTCATGACCACGGAAGATGTTGGTGCCGCCGCCGGACACGCCGATGTTACCGAGCGCCAGCTGGACGATGCACGAAGCGCGCACGATGGCATTGCCGATGGTGTGCTGGGTCTGGCCCATGCACCACACCAGCGTCGACGGCCGGTTCTTGGCCATGGTTTCGGCGACGCGATAGACCTCGGCTTCCGGCACGCCGCAGGCTTCCTCGACCTTTTCCGGCGTCCATTTCGCCACCTCGGTGCGGATCTGGTCCATGCCGTAGACGCGGTCGTTGATGTACTTGGTGTCTTCCCAGCCATTCTTGAAAATATGGAACAGCATTCCATACAGGAACGGGATGTCCGAACCCGAGCGAATCCGCACGTACTGGTCGGACTTGGCGGCGGTACGGGTGTAGCGCGGATCGATGACGATGATCTTGGCGCCCTTCTCTTTCGCATGCAGCATGTGCAGCATCGACACCGGATGGGCCTCCGCCGCATTCGAGCCGATGTACATGATCGCCTTCGAATTCTGCATGTCGTTGAAGCTGTTGGTCATCGCACCGTAGCCCCAGGTATTGGCAACGCCGGCCACCGTGGTGGAGTGGCAGATGCGGGCCTGGTGGTCACAGTTGTTGGTGCCAAAAAAGGAGACGAACTTGCGCAGCAGCTGCGCCTGCTCGTTGTTGTGCTTGCTTGATCCGACCCAGAACACCGAATCCGGACCGCTGGTCTTGCGCACGTCGAGCAGCTTGGCCGAGATCTCGGTCAGCGCGGTGTCCCAGCTGATGCGCTGGTACTTGCCGTTGACCAGCTTCATCGGATACTTCAGACGGTATTCGCCATGACCATGCTCGCGCAGGGCGGCACCCTTGGCGCAATGCGCGCCGAGGTTGATCGGCGAATCGAAGACCGGATTCTGGCGCACCCAGACGCCGTTTTCGACCACGGCGTCGACCGCGCAGCCGACCGAGCAATGGGTGCAAACAGTCCGGCGCACCACGATCTTGGCGCCGGGCGAGTCGGTGCCGGCGGCAGCCTTGGCTTTCTGGATCAGCGCCAGTTGGGTGGCGGCAAGTCCGGCGCCGATGCCGATGCCGGAACGGCGCAGGAAGGCGCGCCGGTCCATGGTCGGCAAGGCGCGCGAGAGGCTGGCAGACAGGCTCGCCGACAGGCGCGAAGTCGGCCGGCCTTGGGCGGCAGCGTTCAAGGAAGAATCAGGGGACTGGCCAGACGGGCCTTTGCGGGTGAGCAGCATGGGGGCGCCTCGAAAATCAGATGGTGGTGGTGCGATAGTATTTCTTGACGTGCTCGGTCAGGCGATAGCTGTTGCCTTCCGGTTCAGCCGGCAGGGCCGCTGCGACAGTGGTCACGGGGGCTGCAACCTTGACTGCAACGCCTGCGGCTGCGACCAGCCCGATGCCGCCGAAAAAACGTCGGCGCGTAAGAATTTTTTGCTCTGCCATGAAAGCTCCCGGATCCGGTGGATAGCGTGTGAATAGTGTGGGTGCGACCTGCGATTGCGACCAGCCGTCGCTACCGCGAAGTGCCATGAATTGGCGATGTCCGAATGATACGCTGCGATTGAGAAACCTGCTTACCAGAACCAATAGAAACGGCTCGGGTTTGCCTATTTGCACAGACCCATTTCCGCCACCTTCAATCAATCCATCTCGAAGGCTTGCATCTCGACGTCGAAGAACCGGCCTGCAAGGCCGGCGACGGCGCCGTAGAACACGGCCTGCGGGTGCGCCGCGACGGCAGCGCACATGTCGGCCACCCAGCTTTGCATGTGGGTGCCAAAGAACTGCTTCTGTGCCGCCAGGCTGTGCCGGTCGAGCGCCCTGCCGATCTCATCGGCTGCGATCAGGTAGCGCATGACCTCGCATAATGATGCGATGTGATCCTCGCTCTCGACCACTGCGTCGACCCGTTCGATGCCGAGCAGGGACAAGTCGGTGCGCAATGCGGCCAGCGGCTTTTCCATCAGGAAGCCGGACAGGTAGAACGAGCCGTACAACATCACTTCCGGCTTGCCGATGCCGATGAACAGGCGTTCGTATTCCTGGCGCACGGATTCCACCGCCGCAGCGTCGGTACCGCTGTCCAGCAGCGCGCCGGCTGCGGCGACGACGTCGCGCCAGGCGGCCTCGAGGGCGCCCTCGCCAGCCGCCGGCGCCTGCGCGATCGAGGTCAGCAACTCGATCGTTGGCGGCCCCGCAAACAGCGCCGAGAGCAGGCCGTACAGATCGGCGCGGGCGGTTTCCACGCCCTGATCGGCGGTGGCGAATTGGATCGGTTGTTCAGTCATGGTTCAGCGCCCGCGTTTGAGGTCGGTGGTGGTGGGATCGGTGGCGCGGGTTTCCTGCTTGTTGGCCATCATGTCGACTACCCGGCAGTCGCCGCACATCTTGATGCGGTCGAGGTTGCCGGCAAACGCGCCATGCTGCGACAGCTTGGCCAGCATGGTATCGATCATCTGCACGGTGCCGAACGGCTTCTGGCAGACGATGCAGTGGTGCGGCCGGGCTTCGTTGATGACCCGCGCCTGGCGTGCGACATCGGTCAGCAGCAGGCGCGGCGTCAGGGTGATCGCATTTTCCGGGCAGGTGACTTCGCACAGGCCGCACTGGACACAGTTCTTTTCGACGAAGCGCAGTTGCGGCGCATCGGCGTTGTCCATCAGCGCCGATTCGGGACAGGCGCCAACGCACGACATGCACAGCGTGCAGCTGGACTGGTTGACGGTGACGCTACCGTAAGGCGCGCCCGCCGGCAACGCGATGACCTCCGGCGCCGGGGTCTGTTCCGGGCGCGGTGCATGCTGCAACAGGTGCCCCAGCGCCATGTCGAGCGTGCCACGCTTGTCCGGCAGGCCATTGAAGCGCGCTGGCTGGGTCACGACCGCGCCAGGCTGGACCCTGCGCAGAGCGGCGTCGAGCTGCGCCGGCGTATCGGCCTGCAGCAGCTGCAGATGTGTGCCGCTGTAACCCAGGCCGGCCAGGATGGTCTGCGCGATCGCCATCTGTTCCTCCAAAGCCGAGACGTATTGCGGCGCTTCGTCGCTGCCGACCAGGACCGCGACATTGGCGGCCCCGCAGGCGATGGCGGCGAGCCAGACGTCGATGCCGGTCGAGGCGGCATGGTGCATCTCGATCGGCATGACCCGCGCCGGCACGCCGTGCAGCACGCCGCGCGCCTGGGCCTGGCGGCCGAGCCGGTCGATCAGGGCGCTGCCGTGCTCACGGCCATACAGGAGCAGTGCCGGCAAGGTGCCGCCGGCGCCGGCGTAGGTCGACAGCATGGTGCGGATCTTCAGACCCTGGTCCGGCACGCGCGGGTAGGCATAGGCCAGCGCGCCGGAAGGGCAGACCGTGGTGCAGGCGCCACAGCCGGCGCACAGATTGGGATTGACCCGGATCTGGTCGCCGGCCGAGGCGATTGCGCCGGCCGAGCAGACATCGATGCAGGCATTGCAGCCGGGCTTGCCATTGCGCCCGTGGGCGCACAGCTTCTCTTTGTAGATGAAAAATTTCGGCTTCTCGAAACGGCCCACCATCTGCGCCAGTTCCAGCGCGTCGCCGGCCTGACGCGCGGGGTCGGCGCCGGGCGCGAAGTAACCCTGCGGCCGCTGATGATGGGTCACGATCGGCTGCGCCGAGAGGTCAAACACCAGGTCGAAGCGGCCGCTGCGCTCGGTTGCCTGGCGCATGAAATCGATCGCGCCGATGGCGCCGCAGGCGACCACGCAAGCACGGGTCGAATTGCATTTGTCGAGATCGATCTGATAGCGCAGATCGATCGCGCCTTCGGGACAGGCGGTGATGCAGGCATTGCAGCGGGTGCAGGCCTCCAGATCGATCGGATTGGCCTGCTGCCAGGTGACGTCGAATGCACCGAGCCAGCCGGCGACCGCAATCGCCTTGCCGGAAAACGCCGGGAAGCTGCGCTCCTCGAGCATGGCTGCGGCCTCTTCGGCGCCCGGTACTGGCGTGGCGTCAGTCAGCAGCACGCTGACCTCGAGCTGGCGTTCCAGACGCGCCGCCCACGGCAGCGCGGTCGCGGCAGGGCCGATGATCAGGACCTGGCCACCGCTGTCGTAGTCGACCGTAGGCACCGGCTCCGGGTCCGGCAAAGCTGCGGCCGCCAGCAGGGCCGCGATCTTCGGTACGGCGCGCGCGGCGTCGCGGCCCCAACCGCCGGTTTCACGGATGTTGACGAAGCGCAGCGGCGCGACCGTGCCGCGCGTTTGCGCCAGCTCGGCGAACAGCGCCCGCTCTTGGGTGCAGGCCACGACCACCTGATCGACGCCGTCGATTCCCGTCAAAAAAGTGCCGACTTCCTGGCGGCACAGCGCCGTGGCGACCGGCAGCGCGCCGACCCCAAGCGCCGTGCCGAGCGCAGCGCCGGCCTTGGCGTCGAGCGGCATGGTGCGGTTGCAATTACAAACCTGGTAACGACTCGTCATGGGTTCCTGAATGGGGAGTGGCGGCCGGCGCAACGGGCGCCGGCGTTGAAATGGGTGCACGTAGGACTGCAGATTCAGGTGCTGGTGCAAGTGCGGATGCGCTGGCAGATGCAGATGCAGGCAGCGTGACCGGTGGCCGTGGCGGTGGCGCTGCCTCCGGCTGCGCCGGATCTGCCGGCGCCAGCGCCGAGACAATGCCGCGCGCCAGGCCGGCCAGCGGATCGAGCAGCGCCTTGCCATGGTTGAGCGCGGCCACCATCGCTGCGTCCATCGGCACGAATGTGTTGTAGTCCTCGATGTAGGTATCGAGACCGTCCATGACATTGAAGCGCGGATCGGCGAACAGCTGCCTGAGCGCCAGACGGCGCACGCCAGGATCGACGTTCGATGCCATGAAGGGCACGAAATCGGACTCGGCGCCCAGCCCGGCGGCATCGGCCAGAGTCAGTTCGCCCGGCGGCACGGGTGGCACCAGTGACACGGGTGGCGCCAGCGGCTCAAGCGCAGCGATTGCGTCAGAGGACGCGTCCGGCAGCACGGCCGGATCGACGGTGGCGCCCGGCTTGGCCCAGCGCGAGAAAAAGTCGCTAGCGGCCATCGCCGCTGCCTTCGGCACGGGCCATCAAATCGACGCCCGCGCCGCCTTCGAAGGAAGGCTTTTTGCGCTTGCGCTTCACCTCGGGCTTGTAGTGGATCTGGATGAAGGCGTTCATGGGTTCGAGCATCGCGACCGGCAGCGGTAGCGTATCGACCCGCTCACCACCATCCATCAGTCGTGCCGCTTCATTGTAGGAGAGCGTGACGCGTTGCGGCGTCAGGACCTCGGTCCCATCGCGCTCCTCGAAGCGCGACATGATGAACCAGCACGGCAACGGCGCGCTGACATTGAGGAAATACCCTTCGGCTTCGTCGGAGAACAGGCGCACGTCGAAACCCGTGAACAGCCAGCGGCAGTCGTCGGCGCTGTCCGAGCCTTCATCGGGCAGGCGGCGGGTGCCGGCGGCCAAGTCAGCGGGGGCGGTAATGATGTCCAGCGGGCGCCACTGATGCGACTGCCAGCGGTTGACGATGGCAAAGCGCTGCATGACGACGCCGACGGCGAGAGAGTCTGATTCCATTTTTGCGTACAACAAAGGGCCGCAGAGAATAGCACTTTGGCGAAAAACTCGTTTCCAGACGAGCCAGGCTGATCGTGGACTGCCCTCATCTCGTGCATGCGCACCACGCCGGTGCTCAAGCGCGCCAAAAAGTTGCATTTTCCAAATCCAGACCGGTAGCGGGTCGCACCACCGGCGGCAGAGAACCAACGCGGCCACGACCGCGCTGGCGCTCTGCCGCCCTCCCGCCGCGACCCGCGATGCGACCAGACAGTTCTTATCCGACCAACCAGTACAAAATTTCTAAAACCCGGCATGCGTTTTGCTATAAGATTCTAAAAATAAATGTTCTTCAAGCAACTACATTGCAGCCGCACGATGTCGGCGTGGCCACAATGATCGTCGGGCGGCAGCGGACGAGATGGAAACGGCCTTGAAGATCCAAAACCCGGTTTGTTCATTAATTGCAATCTTTTTCAATTGTCATCCACCAGGAGTTCGTTCGCATGTCTGCATCAAAATTGACCCTTAAAACGTCGGTACTGGCCGTCGCCGCCACTCTGGCGCCGTGCTTTCTGTTACCGTCCATCGCCTTTGGCCAGACCGCGCCTGCTCCCGAAAAAATCGAAAAGGTGGAAATCACCGGTTCGTC
>JACMRD010000182.1 GCA_014376645.1 Herminiimonas sp.
GCCGCGATGTATGACGAACTCCGCGCCAACAAGCTATGGAAGGGTGAGGTCTGGTGTCAACGAAAAGATAGCTCACAATATTTGCAGCGACTCTCTATTACTGTCATGTCCAACGATGCTGGTGAAGTCATTCGTTATGTCGGAGTATTCGATGACATCACCGAACAGTGGAACAAGGTTCAGCTGGTTCGCCATATGGCATTGCATGACCCATTGACCGGTTTGCCAAACCGCTCGTTATTAACGGAACGTTTGGCCCAGTTGATCGCCATGTCGAATCGTGAATCACGTCGCATTGCCCTGATGTATATCGATCTGGATGGTTTCAAACTGGTCAATGACACGTGGGGTCACGGGATGGGGGACAAGGTTTTGCAGGTCGTGTCGACGCGCTTGGTGGATTTGCTGCGGGCCACTGACTCTGTGGCACGTATCGGCGGCGATGAATTTGTAATCTTGTTGGACAACCCGGAAAGCCGCGATAACGTCGCCACCGTTGCTTCGCTCATCATTGATGCAGTGAATGCGCCGATGCGGTTCGACGAAAACACCGTGCACGTAGGCGCATCCATGGGCATTGCCATTTTTCAAAACAATGGCAAGACGGCCGACGGATTGATCAAGGATGCCGACGACGCGATGTATGCCGCCAAAGCAGCGGGGAAAAATGCGTTCCGCTTTGCGGACGGCTTGTTGGAAGGAACGCACTGAGCGTACACGGCAGAGCACACCTACTTGTTTCTTTGGCATTCAGCGCGCTGTGCAGGTGGATCATTACGGAATCGTCGGCCGCCCCATTACCTTCGGTTTGCCTTCGCGGTCGGCCTCCATCACGACGATGTCGCCCGGCGCTGTCGAGACGCCGGCAATGGCGTCGATGTCGTAATTGTGCGTCGGTTTCGGCATGGTGGATCAGGAGCGTGTCGCCGCCGGTTTTCAGCTTCGCCCACAGCACGGCATCGCTAGCCGGCGCTGCAGGCCGGGCCTGGACGGACGAAGCAGACCACCCCGCCAGAGGCAGGATGAATATCAGGGCGGTAAACGATCGGCGTATCGATTTTCCATTTCCAAGGGATGGAGTAACTAACTTAAAAACGGGTCGATTCCGATCGGACTACCCGGGGCCGGGCTTTGGTGCGACAT
Organism: Herminiimonas sp.; assembly: GCA_014376645.1. Lineage (GTDB taxonomy): Bacteria > Pseudomonadota > Gammaproteobacteria > Burkholderiales > Burkholderiaceae_D > JANXSS01. Next base: position 1,144 of record JACMRD010000182.1, read on the forward strand.
CATGAATCAGCCGCTTGCCCAGCGCCACCGCGTCATCCGCGACATAGCCAAGATGGGTATAAAAATCCAGGACGGCGTAGTTGTCCGCTCTCACCAGCAGGTTCAGTTTCGGGCATCCCGCTCGCTCGAGGCGCTGCTCGACTTCTGCCATGAGCGCGCGGCCGATCCCACGTCCACGGTGCGTCTCGGCTACCGCAAGGTAATTGACCCAGCCACGATGGCCGTCGAAGCCGGCCATGATGGTCGCCGCAATCGTCTCGCCTTCACGCAAGACCAGGAACAGCTCCGGCTGCACCAGCTGTTTGCGTGCGATGTCGCGCATCGGATCGTTCCAGGAGCGCGTGAGTCCGCACGCATGCCACAGCGCGACCACCTGCGATGCATCCTTCGCTTCGAACTGCGTGAAGATCATGTCTGTCGGTTCCTGAAAGGCGTCGCTACTTCGGCATCAGATCCGCCGCATCGCAAGGCCGGCTGAACAGATACCCCTGCGCGATGCTGCATCCCTGCGACGTCAGGAATCCCAGCTGGTCCTCGGTCTCGACGCCTTCCGCCACCACCTGCAAGCCCAGGCTGCGCGCCAGGTTGATCACCGACGAGACGATCAGCGCGTCGCCGGGGTCGGTCATGATGTCGCGCACGAACGACTGGTCGATCTTCAGTTCCGTCAGCGGGAAGCGCTTGAGATACGCCAGGCTCGAGTAGCCGGTGCCGAAATCGTCGATCGACAGCCCTACGCCGATGGCGCGCAGCGCATGCATGGTGGCGATGGCGCGGTCGATGTCGTGCACCAGGACCGATTCGGTGATTTCCAGGATCAGGCATGCGGGCGGAAGTGAGGTCGAGTCCAGCGCCACCTGCACACATTCGATGAGTCGCTCGTCGCTGAACTGGCGCGGCGAGAGATTGACCGACATGTGCAGCGGCTCGCTGGAGACCGCGTTGAATTTCTGCGCCTGCTGGCAGGCTTTGAGCAGCACCCGCTGGCCGACCACGACGATGTCGCCCGATGCTTCGAGCAGTGTGATGAACCGCGCCGGCGATACCCGGCCGAGATCGGTGCAATCCCAGCGCAGCAGCGCTTCATAGCCGATCGTGCGGCGGCTGGCGATGTCGATCTGCGGTTGATACTGGAGGAAAAAGTCATCGTTCTGCACTGCACGGCCGAGAGCGATGTCGATCTCCAGCCGCTGCAGTGCGGCGGCGCCCATCGAATTGTCATAGCGGGCCAGGCCGCCACGGCCCTGTTCCTTCGCATGGTAGGTGGCCATGCTGGCGCGCTCGATCAGGATTTCAGGCAGCTGGGCGTCGTCCGGGTAGGTCGCCAATCCGACGCTGGCCGAGAGCTTGACCGCCTGGCCCGACACGTCCAGCGGCAGCGCGATTTCCTGCTGGATGCTGCCGATCAGGGCCGAGAAGGAATCGGCGTCGCCGCGGCTGCGCGGCGCCATGATCGCGAACTGGTTACTTCCTAGCCGGGAGACGACGTCGGTCGCCTCGCGTCCGGATGCGAGGCGCGTGGCGACCTCGCGCAGCCGGAAGTCACCACGCGCTTCACCGAGACTGTCGTTGGTTGCGCGGAAGCGGTCCAGGTCGAACACCGCCAGATGCACGCAATGCCCCAGCTTGCCGGCCAGGTCGAACGCTTCCAGCATCCGCTGATGAAACGCCACCGCATTCGGCAAGCCGGTCAGCATATCGAAATTCTTCAGGTGCTCGATGCGCTCTTCGTACTGGCGCAGCGACGTGATGTCGTAAGAGGCCAGCACGACGTGCGTGGCGGTGCCCTGCGCATCGCTTACAGATGATACGTGCAGATGACACCAACCACGCTTGCCGTCACCGTGCAGGATTTCCAGGATCGCGTTGTCATCGCCACCGGAACGCAGGGCCTCGGTAATTTTGCGGGCCTCGCCGGCAGCGGGATCGTAGCGGATCAGATCGCCCCACTCGCGGCCAATGGCGTCGCTCGGGGCGGTGTCGGTGAGCCATTCGGAAGCCGGGTTGGCGTAGTCGACTATCAGATTGCCGTCGCTGACCTTGCAGATGACGATGCCGTGTGAACCGGCGTCAATGGCGCGCTGGCGTTGCACCAGTTGTCGGTTGCTCTGCTCCAGTTCGGCCGTTCGGATCAGTACCTTTTCTTCCAGCGCCTCCTGGATTTTCAGGAGCTCGGCCTCAGCGTGTTTTCTGGCAGTGATGTCGGTCAGCATTCCGAGTGCGCCATCGAACGTGCCGGCATCCGTTATCATCGCGTTGGTACCGACGATGAACCAGCGATCGCTGCCATTTTTGTGCTTGAAGCGGAAGTCATGGACCTCGTCGATGCCTTCGCTGCGCCGGGTCATGTTGTTCTGCGCTTCGATCTTGGCCGCGTCATCCATGAAATCGAACATCGACCGACCCAGGAATTGCTCGACCGTGTAGCCCAGCATTTGCGCCATACGCGCATTGACGAAGGTCGTGTCGCTATGGCTGTCGATGATCCAGATACCTTCGTTGGCGGTCTCGACGATGGTTTGATAGGCTTTTTCGCTGACCGCGAGCTGAAGCTTCGCGACTTCCTCGGTGGAGATGTCGATGAAGCTGCCGATCACGCCCAGCAACTGGCCGTCACTGTGCAATGCCGATTTCTTGTAGAGGAAAATCCGCTCGCTGCCATCCGGCAGGCGGATGGACTCCTTGTAGGTGCACAGGCCGCCGTTTTCCATCAGGTCGCGGTCCGCCGCCAGATGTGCTGCCGTTTGCAATTCCGTGGAAAAATCGGCGGTGGTCTTGCCCACTATTTCGAGACGGGAAATCCCAGTGGTTTCTTCGAAGGCGCGATTGATGCTGCGGATGATCCCGGTGGAATCCTTGATGAAAATTGGATTGGGAATGTCGTCGACATTGAGGCGGAAACCATCACGCTCGCGCCGCAGGTACCGCACCGTCAGCACCAGCCCGGTGAGGGAAAGCCCCAGTGCCAGCCAGGCGAACCACGGGTAGACGCCCGGTCCCGCGGCAATCACTGCGGCGGCGAGCGCGGCAATCGCAATCGGCGTTGCCAACAAGTGCATTGATCGGGGCAGGGAGACTCTCTTCAGCAGGTTCAGGGCGTTTCGCAGTGTGCGCCAGCGGGTTCAATCCCGGCATTGCGAGAATTTCGAGGCCTTCACCATGATGCCATTTATTTTCTTTAATGCATTATTTTTTTGACAGACTCTCGAGGAAAAAATGCTTGTGGCTGATTCCTTGCAGTCTGGATAACCTGCCCTATACTGATTTTGCCAGCGTCACCGCCCGGCTGTCATGCATGGTGTGAATCGAAGATTTCGGGTGTAAAAGAACGGATGGAGGCTCGTCATGTTGACCACACTAAAAACTGCGCACGTTGCCCATTTGGTAGCAGCCAAGGTCTTGAGTTCGAAGGTTATCGTGGGCGTGGGCATGGTGGCTGGCGCAGCGGCGGCCGGGTTTGTGTCGGAGATCGGTCTGCCGGCCGATTACACGAGCAGCATGATGGAGTTGATCAACCAGAGTGTGCAGGCGGAGATGCCGGCTGCGCTGCCGACCTCGGGCGCGAGCGCTAGCTCGGGTTCGCACGGCGGGCCTGGTATTGACGGCGCCGAGGCGCTGCAAGACATTCCGCAGATGGTGATCGTCGGCCGGCGCTTGAACAGAGACCAGAAAGCGCAGTACGATGCAGATCGGCGCGGCGCTTCCCAGATGGCGCAACACTAGAGCAGATGGCTGCGCGGCCATCCGGCGCCATCGTTCAGAGCTCCAGTGTCACCGGTTTCTTGAGCACCTGCGTGAGAACCACATAGTAGACGACGCCCACTGCCAGCCACGCCAGGCCCATGATCTTCGCGCGCTGATCCATCTCGATGAGTACATAGGCGATGACCGTGAAGCCCAGCAGCGGTGACACCAGGTGGCGCAGCCAGGCGCCGCTGCGCTGGCGCAGAAAACAGTGATTGACCACGCACACGTGCAGCACCAGGAAGCTGCACAGCGCACCAAAATTCACCAGGCGCGACAAGTCGTCGAGGTGCTGCAGAAAATACAGCCCGGCGACCAGGGAGATGGCGCTCACCAGCACCGTACTGACGTAGGGTGTCTGATAGCGCGGATGGATTCTGGCGAGAATGCGCGGCAGCTTGCCGTCACGCGCCATCGCAAACAGGATGCGCGAGACCGCCGCCTGCGCCGCCATGGCGTTGGCCACACCCGAGGACAAGGCAACCGAGATCAGCACCACGCGTTCGAGCCAGACTCCGCCAGCCATCCGCGAGATTTCATAGAAGGCGGTTTCCGGCGACTTGAATGACGTGCCCTCTGACAGGTCGACTGCGATCCATGTCTGCAGCAGGAACAGTGCACCGACCAGCACCAGCGAGAGCAGGGTAGCGCGACCGATCGCCTTCGGGCCGCCATTGCTGTCTTCCGACAGGGTCGAAATTCCGTCAAAGCCGAGAAACGACAGGACCGCGATCGAGGTCGCCCCCACCACCGTGGCGAGGTTGAAGACAGCGGGATTGTAGAGTGGCTTCATGGTGAGATGACCGGCGCCTTGCCCGGAGTACAGCGCCACCAGGCCGCAACCGACAAACAATGCGAGTACGATCAGTTCGATGCCCAGCAGGACCAGGTTGGCACGGGCCGTGAACTGCATGCCGAGCAGGTTGACCACACCGTTGAAGACGATGAAGCCGATGATCCAGGCCCATGCCGGCACCGCAGGCAGCATCGGCTGCAACGCGACCGCACTGACGATGTAGAGCAGTGCCGGTATGAGGATGTAGTCGAGCAGGATCAGCCAACCGGAAAAGAAGCCCGCGACTTCATGCAGCCCGCGCTGCGCGTACGAATATACCGAGCCGGCCACCGGAAACGCCTCCGACATGGTGGCATAGCTCAGGGCGGTGAAGAACATGGCGAACATGCCGATCAGGTACGCCAGCGGCACCATGCCCTTCGCATCGTTCCAGACGAAACCGAAGATCGCAAATGGCGCGATCGGCACCATGAAGATCATGCCGTAGACCAGCAGGTCGCGGGTGCTCAGTACCCGTTTGAGTTCTTCCTTGTAGCCGAACTGCTCGATGCTGGACATGAGGTGCGTGCCTGGTTGAGATTGCGGGGACGGGTCGGGGACGGCTGCGGTGCTACAGCGCGCCGCGATCGACGTCGTGCAGGAAGCGCGTCAGGCCCGCGAAATAGCGCTCCTGGTCGTCGTACATCGCCATGTGGCTGCCATCCGGGCAGTCGAGGTAGCGCCCACGCGGAATTGCCCGTGCCATGTTCTCCATGTGGGCCGGATCCATCGTGTCGTGGCGGGCGCCGATGGTCAGCGTCGGCATCGGTAGGCGTCCCAGGTCCGACACGCGATCCCACGCCAGCAGCTTGCCGCTGGCGCCAAGTTCGCTCGGTCCTTGCATCGGTATGTAGACCTTGGCATTGAGGTTGGCGAAAGCGCGATCGACCGGGTCCGGCCAGTGACCGATCGGCATGCGGCAGACGTGGTCGACGTAGTGGTGCTGCATGAGCAGTTCCATGTAGCGCGGATTCTGGTAATCCTGATCGGCTTCGAGCTGCTTGATGGCCGCCAGCGCGGCCGGGTCGATCGCGGGCATGAGGACCTGCTCGGCGTAGGCATTGTAGGCGGGGATACTGGCCATCATGTTGGAGATGATCAGGCCCTTCAGATGCCTCGGATGGGCGAGTGCATATTCGATGGCAAGGATCCCGCCCCATGAGTGCCCGAGCAGAAAAAAATTATCTGCATCGAGGCCGAGTGCGAGGCGCACCTGCTCGACTTCATCCACGAAGCGTGGCAACTCCCAGAGCGCGTCGATGTCGGGCTGGTCGCTGTAGGCCGAACCGAGCTGGTCGTAGTAGTAGTACTCGATGCCGCCTGCCGGCAGATAGGAATCACAGGCCTCGAAATATTCGTGGGTGGCGCCCGGACCACCATGCAGCAGCAACAGTTTGATGCGCGGGTTGTTGCCGACTCGCTTGGTCCAGATGTTGAACGTGCCGTGCGCCGTGGTGATCGGGATCTTGCGCACGCCGCCCGAGAGGCGGTCGCTGCGCTGGGAATTGTCGAGGTAATCGGACGGGTCCCCGGTGCGCGGTCTGTGCGCCGAATCGATGCCGGCTTCGGTGGTATGGGTAGCGTCGGATGATGCAGCAGTCATGCGGATTCCTCGAAGGTGGCACCGACGTTCGTTGTGTTTCTTTTACGAACTATATCGTACCTTCGAGTTTCTGGCCGCCGCTGTCATCGCCGGCTCACTTCGGCCGCGGACGTTCCAGTCCAGCGTCGGGGGGCACCAATTGTCCCTTGCGCAGCTCGCCTACGGCGTTGGCGACTGCCCGCGCCACGTTGCGTACCTCTTCCTGCACGGCGTGGTCGCGGTCCAGGGCTTCGTGGCTCTCGGCATACGATTCGTAATAACCGATGAACCGATCCAGCCGTGACATGGCGCCGGCGTCGATCAGGCCCATCCAGTCGAGCCAGTCAGACAGGCCGCGCCGCAGACCCTCGATCCCGGCCACGTCGCCATGCACAACCAGGCCGTAGGCTCTACCGGCCAAATGCTTCGGATAGGACCAGCCTTTGAGTTCGACTTCCTTGGCTTTTTCGGCGTTCTTGCCGTGTGTCGTAGTCGGGTCCGGATTGCCGCCGTCGGCGCAGACGAGAC
>JACMRD010000183.1 GCA_014376645.1 Herminiimonas sp.
ACCGCTGGCCTGACCGAATCCATTTGCGCAACTGGTTCGCGTTGATTCCGGCCTTCAAGGCCATCCTGGAGATCGACACGCCTGGCACGAGGCACGCCTCGATCAGCATCCGCTTGCCGATCCGATCGAAGGTCCGCTTGCCGCCCGACCCGTACGGATAACCCTGAGGGGGCGAAATGTGTAACCAAAGTTCATGGTTGCGTCCGCAATATGTAGTTGCGGACGCAATCGTGCGCCCTTTTAGCTAGGCGGAATAGGTGTGCTTAAATTGGCGCTGACCAACAGGCGGCGTAGATGCTGGACCGGGTTACCCACCGCGCCGCACGCTCTTGCTCTGCAAAGGGCGCAGCGAGCGGCGCCGTGGATAACCCTACATCGGCAAGGCACCACTTAAGAATCAACAGATTCCGTCCAAACAAACGGGGCCACTTCAGCCGGCCTCTGCGACGAGGTCAAGAAACGCTCCTCATACGTTATCAAGCCAACGATGCGGGAGCTGCATTGAATGCACCGTGGCTCGCAACGCTGGCCATTCTTTGCAATGTGTTCGCACAGCTTGCCATGAAACTGGCGGAACAGATGCAAGAGAGCGCCCGCGCCATGAGCGGATGGCTGTCACCCTGGTTGATCGCCGTGGTGGTGCTCTACGGGGCAAGCTTCCTGTTGACGAGTCGGGTCTTTGCGCTCAATCCATTGTCGGTGGCATCGTCGATCATGGCCGGCGCGACCATCTTGCTGATTGCTCTGGTATCTTGTCTTGGGCTAGGTGAAGCCTTTGGACTCATGAAGCAGGCCGGCATCGCGCTGGTCTTGACCGGTAACGTCCTGATCCTGCAGGCCTCACCAGCGGGGCGCTTGATGGCGCCGCCGCTAGTCAGGCGCATGCCGCTACTCGATCACTTCCGAAACTTCGCCGCCATCTCCGCCACCCGCTTGCCGAACAATTTCGCCGTCTCCAGATCGCCTGGAGGTGGGCCTTCTTCCGGCGAGCAATCGGACGGACTTTACGCTATCGCACCGGCAAACGAACCGAGATAGTTGACGTCGCTCCGCTGCGCTGCCTTGGAATTAGCCGGCATCGTGTCGGTGCCGACCCACACCATGCTGTGCTGCATGCACAGGGTGAACATGTAATGCAGCGTCGACAGCTTGTCGCCGTTCATGCTTGCCGAGTTGGTGAAGCCGGCTGCGATCTTGTCTTTCCAGACCTGGGAAAACCATGGCTTGGACGAGGCATCGGCAAATTTCTTGAACTGCCAGGACACCGAACCCATGTAGGTCGGCGAACCGAAGACGATGGCGTCGGCCGAGTACTGCAACAGCAGCTTTACTGCGGCAAATCGAAGACCAGCACCTCCGCCCCCTTTGCGCCGCTCAGGCGAACCGCCTGCTCGCCGCTGAGCTTGGCGGCATCGCCGGCGCCGAGCAGTTGACCGTTGACCGTCACTTCGCCACGCACGGCGTGGACATAGGCCAGGCGACCCGGTGCCAGCGCCAGATCGGCTGCCTGCGTGCCGTCGAACAGGCCGGCGTAGAGACTGGCATCCTGGTGCATCGTGACCGAGCCATCCCGACCGTCGCTCGAAGCAACCAAGAGCAGGCGCCCTTCCTTCTCGCTCGGCAGGAAGCGCTTTTCTTCATAGCTCGGCGCGATTCCCGTGACGTTCGGCTGGATCCAGATCTGCAGGAAGTGTGCGCCGTGTTCTTTCGAGTTGTTGAACTCCGAATGACGCACGCCGCTGCCGGCGCTCATGCGCTGGACGTCGCCGGGACGGATCACGCTGCCGGTGCCCATGCTGTCCTTGTGCGCCAGCTCGCCTTCGATCACGTAGCTGATGATCTCCATGTCGCGATGACCATGGGTGCCAAAACCGGCGCCAGGCGTGATGCGGTCTTCATTGATCACGCGCAGCGGCCCGAAACCCATGTGCTGCGGGTCGTGGTAATCGGCGAACGAGAAGCTGTGATACGAATCGAGCCAACCATGGTTGGCGTGACCGCGTTGATCGGCTTTGCGAAGGGTGATCATGTTGTCTGCTCCTGTGGAATGCGGGTCGCTGGAATGGCATCACTATAACAACTCGGCCGCACCCGAAACAGGGCATAATTTTAGAGGAGTCTTTCAAATATACCGAACAAGATTTCCAATGCCGAGCCCGCGATGCACTTGTCTCTCGAAGCACTGCACATCCTGGATACGATCGACCGCACGGGTAGCTTCGCCGCCGTAGCCGAGGCGCTCGACCGGGTGCCGTCTGCAATTACGTACGCGGTGCGCCGGCTGTTGCAATGCTGATCCCACCGCAACTGCCATTCCCTGCCGTGGTCCGGCCCTATGTCGGGCGGTTTGCGCCCTCGCCTACCGGTGCGCTGCATGCGGGCTCGCTGGTGGCAGCGCTGGCCAGTTATCTGGACGCGCAGGCGCACCAGGGCCAGTGGCTGGTGAGGATCGAGGATGTCGACCAGACCCGGACGGTGCCGGGTGCCGCGGAGTCGATGGTGGCACAGCTGCAGGCGTTCGGCATGGAGGCCGATGGCGAGATCGTCTGGCAGAGTCGGCGCGATGACCTGTATGCCGTCGCATTCGACAAGTTGCAGGAGCATGTCTTTGCGTGCGGCTGTACCCGGAGCGAGATTGCCGACTCGATTAGCGGCTCGGTTGCCGGCTCGGTTACCGACGCCGCCGGCATGGCGACTGCGGCGGCGATCTATC
>JACMRD010000184.1 GCA_014376645.1 Herminiimonas sp.
CAGTTCTCGATCCTGAGCTGGGCGCTGATGAAGATGGGCCTGATCGACCACTACATCGATTTCCTGGGCGATCCGTGGCTGGCGCGCGGCTCGACGATTTTCGCCAATGTCTGGCGCGGGATTCCGTTCATCGCCATTTCGTTGCTGGCCGGCCTGCAGACGATTTCGCCTTCCCTCTACGAAGCGGCGGCCATCGACGGCGCGACCGACTGGCAGCAGTTCCGCTTCATCACCCTGCCGCTGCTGACGCCGATCATCGCGGTGGTGATGACGTTCTCGGTCCTGTTTACCTTCACCGATTTTCAGCTGATCTACGTGCTCACGCGCGGCGGTCCGCTGAACGCCACGCACCTGATGGCGACGCTGTCGTTCCAGCGCGCGATTCCCGGCGGCGCGCTGGGCGAAGGCGCGGCGATCGCCACGCTGATGGTGCCGTTCCTGCTGGCGGCGATCATGTTTTCATATTTCGGCCTGCAGCGACGCGGCTGGCAACAGGGAGGCGACAAGTGAGCAAACACGTGAGCAAACTCGCACGCGCAGCGGCATCGAAGGACGATGGCAAGAACGACAGCGGCGGGATGAACTACCTGCAGAGCCTGCCGCGGCGCTGGGTGACGATCTACATACCGCTCGGCATCTTCGTCTTCATCCTGCTGTTTCCGTTTTACTGGATGGTGATCACGGCGTTCAAGCCCGATGCCGAACTGCTGTCGCGCACAGGCAATCCGTTCCTGGTGATCGCGCCGACGCTGGCGCATTTCAAGAAGTTGATTTTCGATACCGCCTATCCGTCGTGGATGCTCAATACGGTGATCGTGTCGACGGTGGCGACCTTTACCTCGCTGGCCGCGAGCGTCTTTGCCGCCTATGCCATCGAACGGCTGCGCTTTCAGGGCGCAAAAAAAGTCGGGCTGGCGATCTTCATGGCCTATCTGGTGCCGCCGTCGATCCTCTTCATTCCGCTGGCGGCGATCGTGGTCCAACTCGGCCTGTTCGACACCCGCTGGGCGCTGATCCTGACGTATCCAACCTTCCTGATCCCGTTCTGCACATGGCTGCTGATGGGTTACTTCCGTTCGATTCCCTACGAGCTGGAAGAATGCGCGCTGATCGACGGCGCCACCCGCTGGCAGATCCTGGTCAAGATCATCCTGCCGCTGGCGGTTCCCGGCCTGATCTCGGCCGGCATCTTCGCCTTTACGTTGTCGTGGAACGAGTTCATCTATGCACTGACGTTCGTCTCCTCGTCCGAGGTCAAGACGGTGCCGATCGGCGTCATCACGGAACTGATCGACGGCGACGTCTACCACTGGGGCGCCCTGATGGCCGGCGCCCTGCTCGGCTCCTTGCCGGTGGCAGTGGTGTATTCGTTCTTCGTCGAGTATTACGTTTCGGGGATGACGGGGGCGGTCAAGGAGTGATCGGATCGGCTGGCCGGCCCGCACTCGGCCCGAAGATCTGTCAGCACAGTTCTTCGGGGCCGTAGTTAACTATTTCACCCGCTTCAACACCACCGACATGATCCCCATGTCCAGCGCCGCATGGTCGGCGTCGCGCATCTTGACGATGATGCTCTGGCCGCCACCGTTGGCGGGCGTGATGTAGACATCGTCGCCCTTGGTCTTGAAGGTGGCCGGCACCGATACGCTGTTGGTGATCATGCTGTCGGACGTAAATTCGAAGGACACCATCCCGCTCTCGTCGGTCCATTTGCCGACCAAGGGATGGCCGCCGAACCGAAACATCGACGACAGCTTGTCGAGCAGGCCGGGCGAGCTTGCCGCAGCGGCCGGCATTTCCGGACGTGACGCCAGCGGGCCGTCAGCCGAACCATCGGCACGCTGCGGCCAGTTGCGGGCCGAACGCGGCGTCGTATCAACCTGCCACTTCTTGTCCACCAGCGCCAGCGGGAACTGTCCGGTCATGCTGTTGCCCGACAGGCGCTGCAGGATCGCCGCCCGCTCCGGGGACTTGCTGAGCCAGTCGGCTTCCTTGACTGGCGCCAGCGTGGCGCGACCGATCGCGGTGCTGCGATCGCCATTTTTCTGGATCTGATCGAATCCGGTCACGCTGACGACCTGCACGCCGGCGGCGACGCACAGGCGATTCTCGCGCAGCGCGGCCCGGCCGATATCGGTGAGTTGATACACGTACTGCGTCTGCCGGAAAAAGCCGCCGGTGGTCTCGGTGCGCGGCGCGGCGTAGACACCGGCGCGCGTCAGCGTATCGAGCCAGCCGCGGGTACGCTGGTCGTATTCGTCGGCGCGGATCGGATCGGTCTTGTACGGCAGGTTGTTGAAGCACAAAAGCTGGTCACGTGCTGCCGGATTGTCCGCAAAATGGCGGTCGATCGCGCGCGTGAAGCTGGCCGCCGACGGCGACTCGGGTGACAGCGAGAAGGCCAGCAAGCCACCGCCGATCACCAAGACCGCCACCGCGCCGCCGATCAGACCCATCGTGCGCGGGCTCATGGCCGGCCGGGCTGACGCTGCGGCAGGCGCTGCCGGTGCCGGTGCCGGTGCAGACGTTGTTGTTGCTGCAGCCGCCGCTGCCAGAGGCGCGCCGCAGTTGTCGCAGAAGCGCGCTTCGGCAGTGGCAGCGGTACCGCATTTAGTACAGAAATGTGCCATGGGATTCTCAGTGCAACTTGTGGGCACAATTGCCGCAAAATACATCGTCGGCTGCCACCACGGTCTGGCAGTTCGGACAGGTCAGGGCCGCAGCGGCAGGCGTTGCAGGCGTTGCAGGCGTTACAGGCGTTACAGGTGCCACAGGCGCCACCGCCGCCGGGCTGGCGGGACGGTGCTGCTCGGCCAGTTGCCGGGCACGTTCACGGGCTTCGTCGGCATGGCGCTTGACCGATGCGAGGCCGTCGCCAAGTTGCGCTTCCGACGCCGCAAAATCGAGATCGCGGGTGGTGTTCAGATAGATCAGGCAGATGCCCTTGGTCAGGATCAGTGCCGGGATCACCGCCGCGATCGCGAACAGCAAACCGCCACCAAGCGCGCCGGCAATCGCATACCCGCTACCGCCACCCTGCATCATGGCCATCATGCCGCCCATGCCACCCATGCCGATTTCACCGGCGCCCAAGATACCGGCCGACATACCGGCCGTCATCATCACGCCGATACCCACCACGCCAAAGATCAGCAATCCGACAAAACCCGCCAGGAAGAACAGGACCACCTGCGACAGCACTACTTCGACCAGGCGGGTACGCACGATCAGCGACAGGCGCGCGATGACCTGGAACACGGTGCTGCCGGTCCAGACCGCCGGTCCAGTTAGCGGCAGCATCACGTAGAACAGCGAAAACACCAGCACGCCGAGGATGATCGCCGAGAGCGGAAAGACGAAGGTGTAGAGGATCGGCCCGAGCACCGGAACCTTGCAGACGAACAGAACCAGCGCGATGACCAGCACCGCGCCGAGCACGATCAGTCCTTCCAGTATCGCCACCACCAGCACACGGTGACTGGTGTACAACGACAGCATGACCGCATCGGCGATGGCATGCTGCGCCGTGCCCTGCGCGTCCTTCATCATCATGATGCCGACCGCATTCAGACCGTAGAACACGACGGCCAGCGCCAGCAGCACGCCCAGAAAACCGATCACGGCCGAATGAGTGCTCGCCCCCAGGGCCGCGAAGGCACCGCCGATCAGGGCCGAGGCCACGAAGGTCAGCCCGAGCAGTACGATGGCGCGCACGTTCTTGAAGGCGTCGGTGGCCGACAGCATCGAGGCAAGCGTGGCGGACAGGCCGGGTCGGGCTGCAGTGCGATCTTCGGCGGACTGGGTAGTGTCGGACATTACGGTAGGCTCCATGATCAGCAAAGGGTCGGTCGGGTGCTGCGGTTGGTCGGCGCCTGGCGCATCAGTTGGTGGCCAGCGCGATCAGTGTGACCGTCGCGCCTTGCGGACCCTGCACGACCTGCAGCTTGCCGTCCTGGCCACCGACGCGCTTGCCGTTGAGGTACAGCGCCGTCTTGAGCGGATAGACGCCCTGCGGTACACCTTCCGGCATCGGGATCGCGAAGCTGCCCTTGAAGCCGCCCGAACCGTTGGTCGACGAGACCGGTTTACGCACGGTCTTGGCGACTGTTCCGTCCGGTTTGTAGACGGTCAGTTCTTCTTCCACGGTCGGGGTCGCATCACGGGTGCCGGCAGCGACTTCGATGTAAGAAGCGGTCTGTGCCTTCTGGCCGGGACGTACGGTGTTGGGCGTGAAGCTGGTGTCGTAACGCACCAGGGTCGATTGCTCCGGCAGCATGCCTCGGTGCGCAACCTTGTATTCGTCCTGGACCTGCTTGGCAGTCTTGACCTGCTGCGCCTGGTAATTCAAGGCCACGCATGCCAGGGCACCGAGGCCGGCGCCGAGCGCCGCGCCGCGCACCGTGTTGGTGCCGCCACCGATCAGGCCACCCACCACCGCACCGAGCCCGGCGGCGACGGCAGGATTGCAATCGAAGCCCAGTCCGGCGCTTGGCGTGCCGTCCGGTCCCGGGGCGGCGCAAGCGCTGACGATCAGGGCGACGACGACGGCGAGTGCCGGGGCACGGCGTGTTAAGAGCATCGATGCTGGTGCGGTGATGATGGCTTGATTCATGGTGGTTCTCCCTTTGGATGGATGCGGTTCAGGCGGTGCCGATGGCACTGCCGCAATTGGTACAGAAACGGGCTTCGGCGTCGTTGACGGTGGCGCAGGCCGGGCAAACCCGTGGCGCGCCGGCAGCGGCGACCCTGGCCGCCAGCGCGGACGGGGCCCCCATTTTTTCCAGCAGCGCGGCCGGGGTGGCGGCGCCGTCGGTATTCCTGGCGCTGAACTGATTGATGGCGCTCAGCGCCGCGACCTTCTGCATGTCGGCCGTCGAGCTCGGGGCGATGATCATGCTCTGGTTGCCGGCGAACGCTGACAAATGCCCGCACAGATAGCGCGCCTTGTCGGGCAGGCCGCGCATGCCGATCACCGAGCGCTCGGTACCCTTGCCGAAGGTGACGCTCTCGATCTGCGCCACCCAAACGCGCAGGGTCATGGTCTCGATGTTGATGATGTCTTTTTGCGTCTTGACGTGGTCGGTGAACTGGTTGCCGTAGTCGAATTTGGCAGAGGTGTAGTTGCCTTTCATTTCGACCCACACCACTTCCGACAGAAAATCGAAACGCGCCCACAGCAGGTGCCCGGCCTTGAAACAGAAATGCGCTACCAGCAACATCGCCGCGCCAAACGTGGCATAGGCAAAGACGCTGCGCTCCATGGTGTCCGGCTTGATGCTCATGCCGAAGGTCACCAGCGCCCCGACGGCGACGGCCATCAGCACCAGGCCCAGAACATTGAGAAAGGTCAACCACTGATAGCGCGGCTCGCGCAGGCAGGTTGCCAGGTCGATGCGGGGCTGGGTCGAGGGCGCGAACGGTTGGGTCTCTTCCAGGCTCTCGCCGCTGAAGACGCCGCTGCCGCTGCCCAGCACCGGCAGGATCTTGATGTAGCGGCGGTTCGGTACTTTTTCTACCCAGTTACGCTGGAGTTCGCGATCGAGTTCGTCGAGGACCTGCTTTGGATGGGCATTGAAGGACAGGGTTTCGGTTTCGCAGCCCATGGTGGTGGCCGGCGGCGCTACCAGTTGCTTGGTCAGCGCCATGAAGAACAGCATGACGGCGCCCATCGCGGCAATGAGCAGGAAGAACGTCTGGCCGTTGAGCGAGAGCCAGCCGATGTCGGGCAGGCGATTGGCCACGAACGGCACCAGCACCGGGCCGAAGATGGCCACCAGGATCAGGGCGACGAGGCCGCGAATGTTCAGGTCGGCCTTGGCCAGATCACCGTCTTCCAGCGGTCGCAGCATCAGAAAACCAGCGAACAGAAAATAGAACAGGCCGAGCCAGCCGCTCTGCCGGCTGGCGCCAAACCCGACCCAGGCCACCAGCAGCGAGAGCAGCGTGACAGCCATGGCGAGCGCGGTGTGAAACTGCCGTTGCGCCATGCCCTGCAGCCGCAGCGGCGCGAAGATCAGGCGCGGCAGCAGTGTGTAGAGCAAACCGTTGAGGGCGCCGCGCGGCTCCTCGAAAGTCAGCGCATTCTGGCGCATGGTTTCCTTGAGACCAGCGCTGTATTTGTCGCCGGTGCCGGTGTCGGCACTCAGCTCCTGGCCTAGACCGCGGGGCTCGCCACGGCCGAAGAAGAACCGCAGCTGGGTCATGACCTTGGCGATGTAGAAAATGCCGAACACCAGCAGAAAAACGCCGGTGAGCAACGGCGCGGCACTCCAGAGGGAGAGGGAACCGGCCAGGTTGCCGCGCGAGACCATCAGCAGCAGGAAGCCGCCAGCCAGCAGGATCAGGCCGCCGACAAAGCGGAACAGATTCTCGACCTTGAACGGATTCGGGAAATCGAGGCTGCGGCTCTCGGAACTGTATTCGTAGGACATGTGCTTCCTTATTCGATCTTGATTTGTGACATGGCGCGGTCCTGGGCTTCCTTGGCGCGTCGCTTCATGTCCTGTGCCTGGCGATTACCGGGCGACAGCCGCAACACGGTGTTGGCGTTGGCGATCACGCAGTCGAATTTTTTCTGGTTCATGCACTGCATGCCTTCGTCGAGCGAGGCAGTGATCGCGCCGGCCATGACGCCGTCGTCACGCGGCGGTGCGGCGGCGATGGCGGGTTCAGCCTTCGGTACCGCCTTGACGCGCACGGGCGGGGCTGGCTTTGGTGGCGTGGGCGCGCTGACGACCGGCTCAGGCGGCGGCGCCTGGGCAGCAACGGCCGGCGACGGTGGCGGCTCGACCGGCTTCTGCGCCTGGCTCGGGAGAACGGCCGGCGGCGCTGGCTCCGGTATCGGCACCGGTATCGGCACCGGGACGGCGGCGACGGCAGGTGCCGCCGTGACGGTCGGCTCGGAAACAAGTTTGGCAGGTGCGGCAACCGCAGCCGGTGCTGCCGACGCTGCGGCCGGTGCGCCGTCGGGTGCCGGACGCAGCATATAAAATGCGCCGCCCGCGATTGCGACGGCGAGCGCCACGGCGCCGCCGATGGCGGCCATCGGCAGCGGCTTGGCAGGAACCGATACCGGGATGCTTCGATCCGGCTCAGCATCACGCGAATCAGCGTCTGGCAGCGCCTCGGTTGCAGCCGGCACGAACGGTGGCGACATGGCATCCGGCATCGATGGCGCCTCCGGTGCCAGCGGGACTGCTACTGGAATAACCGGTGTCACCGGATCGGCGGTCGTCGACGTCGCGGTGGATAACTCCGGCTCCGGCGCAGGCTCGGTTACCGACGTCACACAGGCGCCACCACATTTCGGGCAGAAACGGGCGTCGGGCTTGCACGTATTGCCGCACGTGCCGCAGGTCCGCGATGCCTCGACTGAAACGGTTGCGGCAGGTGGAGCGAATGTCGCGGCTGCGGCCTTCATCGTTGTGCCGCATTTTGCACAGAATCGTGCGTCGGTCTTGTTTTCAGCCTGGCAATTTGGACAGTTCACGGACGTTCACTTTCTAGTCAAATGCACACCCGCTGGCGTGCGTGAGGTAAAGCGCCGGGCTGCCTGCGTCATGTCGACGGTTGTAACATCCGGCGCACATGCATGCGCACTGCTCGATCAAACTCAATCACTGCATCACTTCATGCCTATCCCCTGAATTAGTTATGTTAATGCAACTTTTACAAGGATTGTAAGTTACTGTTGCAGCTTTAACTAGGGAATCTTTTTGGCGGCGAAGCAAGCTTGTCGCTGCCGTTGGCAGAGCACTGCCCGCGTGAATGCGGGCAATGTCCGATCGACGTTACCGGGCGGCGCCGGAACGGAATTTCAGGCCGCCAAAATCAGCCGACATCGAGGATCACGTTGCCGATTTTCCCACTTGCGCCTTCCACGGCTTCATGCGCGGCGACGACCTGGTCGAGCGGGAAACGCTGGCCGATGGCATGGTCCAGCATCCCGGCCTGGAGCAGCCGGTTGATGCCGGCACAAGCCACCGTGCGTTCCTGCGCCGTCAGCTCGTAGGCCACGAAAAACTTCAATGCCAGCGAACGGAATAGCATGTCGCGGAACGGCAGCGCCACCTTGTCGCTGACGTTCGAGCCGTAGCAGAGGATGACGCCATGGTCGGCCAGCGCGCCGGTGGGCACCAGTGCGATGGTGCTCGACAGATCCATGTCGACGATCGCTGCCACGCCGCGGCCCTCGGTCAGGCGCAATACCTCGGCGGCTACATCGGCGCTCTTGTAATCGATGGTGCTGGCGGCGCCGGCCCGGCGCGCATGCTCGGCCTTGGCGACGGAGCCGACGGTGCCGATGACGGTGGCGCCCAGATCACGGGTAGCGATCTGCGTCACGTAATGCCCCACCGCTGATGATGCGCCGATGACCAGGATGGTCTTGCCGGCCAGGCTGCCGATCTGCTGCTCCAGCAATTGCAGGGCATGAAAGGCCGTCAGTACCGGAATGCCGAGGCAGGCGCCGGCGTCGAAACCGGTATTGTCCGGCAGCGTCACGGCCTGTTGCGATGGCAGCGCGATCATGGTGGCGGCCGTGCCCAGGGCGCGCTTCCACTGGCCGTTCCAGACCCAGACCCGTGCGCCGATGCGGCCCTGCGGCACGCCGGCGCCGACCGCGTCGATGATGCCGGCGCCGTCGCTGTGCGGGACGATGCGCGGCACCGTCAGCGGCCGCGCCTGGCGCGACTTGACGTCGGAGGGATTGACACCGCTGGTGACGAGCCTGACCCGCACCTCGCCTGGCGCGGGTACCGGATCGGGTAATTCGCCGGTCTGCAGGACATCACGGGCGGCGCCATTTTTTTCATACCAGGCTGCATGCATTTTTCTGCTCCTATTAGGTGGATCGGGTGTGACGGTAGCCGCGTGTGCGGCGCTGGCGCGAGCATAGGGCATTTTTCATATTCTCCGTGTATCGTATAGCCTTTGCAAAACTTGGCAATCCAAAAACGAGGAACCCCATGGATCAATCCACCTGCCCCGCCATCGTGGCCACCGGCCTGCTGCTGGCGCTGGCCGGTCCGCTGGCGCAGGCGCAGACCACCAGCGAATCGCTCGCCAAATACCGTCAGACACTGGCCGAAGACAACCCCGCCGAGCTGTGGGAAATGCGCGGCGAAGCGCTGTGGAACGAGAAGCGCGGCCCGAAGCAGGTCTCGCTGGCCGCTTGCGATCTGGGCCGTGGCCCCGGCGTGGTCAAGGGCGCTTATGTCGGCCTGCCAAAATATTTCGCCGATACCGATAAGGTGCAGGATGTCGAGCAACGCCTGATCACCTGCATGACCACGTTACAGGGGCTGTCGCTGGACGAAGCCACGAAGCAGCCTTTCGGCGCCGGTACCGGCAAGAAGTCGACCATGGAAGCGCTGGTGACCTGGATCGCCTCGGCCTCGCGCGGCATGAAGATCGCCCCGGGCTCGACCCACCCGAAGGAAGTCCAGGCTTACAAGATCGGTCAGACCATCTTCAATTACCGCGGCGGCCCGCACGACTTCGCATGCGCCACCTGCCACGCGGCGCCGGCGCAGCGCATCCGGCTGCAGGACCTGCCCAACCTGACCGACAAGACCGACGCCCGCCAGAGTTACGCCACCTGGCCGGCCTACCGGGTCAGCCAGGGCGAAGTGCGCACCATGCAGCACCGGTTGAACGACTGTTTCCGTCAGCAGCGCTTTCCCGAGCCGGGCTATGCCTCGGATGCGATCACCGCACTGACCATGTATCTGGCCCAGCAGGCGCAAGGCGGCGACTACAACGCCCCTGGCCTGAAACGCTAACCGACCGGAGGACACCCATGAAAACACGCACGCTCGCGGCGACCGCTGCTCTGACCGTCTCGATCGCCGGCTGTGCCGCCATCGCCACCGACGCCACCGACACCCATGCCGACTACCGGGCGCAAGCCATCGCGCTCATGAAGTCCTCGTTCCACGACAAGGACCAGGCCACGATGGACCGCCTGGACCAGGACGGCGTGCAACGCCTGTGCGACCAGCAGCCCGACAATGCTGCCAGCGCGCAGGAACGAGCCGCTCTGGAGAAGGCCGAACTGGCAACGGTGAAATTTCCAGCCGACGGCAAGTTCTTCGGCAATTTTGCCGAAGGCGAAAAAATTGCCCAGACCGGCGTCGGCCTGCAGTGGAGCGACAAGGCGGGATCGGTCGCCGGTGGCAACTGCTATGCCTGCCACCAGCTGACCAAGGCCGAGGTCTCCTATGGCAACCTCGGCCCCTCGCTCTACAACTACGGCAAGCTGCGCGGCGACAGCGACGCCATCGTGCGCTACACCTGGACCCGCCTCTACAACGCCAAGGCCTACGACGCCTGCTCCAACATGCCGCGCTTCGGCCACAAGGGCATCCTGACCGAACAGCAGCTGAAGGATGTGATGGCGCTGCTGCTGGACCCGAAGTCGCCGGTCAATCAATGATCATGGCAGGCACCTCGACGGTGCGGCAGTCAGATCGGACATCATCATGAGCATGGCCCGGCGCGAATTTCTCCAGATCCTGGCCGTTGCCAGTGCCGGCGGCATGAGCCTGGCCGGCAAGGATGTGCTGGCGGCCAATGGCGGCAGCGCCGAGCGCTTCTATGCCCTGCCGACATTCGGCAATGTCAGCTTCATGCATTTCACCGATTGCCATGCGCAGTTGCTGCCCCTGTATTTCCGCGAGCCGAACGTCAATCTCGGCGTCGGCAATGCCTTCGGCAAGCCGCCACACCTGGTCGGCGAAGCGCTGTTGAAGCAGTTCGGCATCGCCGCCGGCAGCCCGGCCGCCCATGCCTTCACCAGCCTCGACTTCACAAGCGCCGCGCGTACCTACGGCAAGGTCGGCGGCTTCGCCCACCTGGCTACACTGGTCAAACGCGTCAGGGCCGGGCGCCCCCATGCACTCCTGCTCGACGGCGGCGACACCTGGCAGGGATCGGCCACGGCGCTCTGGACCAACGGCCAGGACATGGTGGATGCGGCCAAACTGCTCGGTGTCGACATGATGTCGGGGCACTGGGAATTCACGCTCGGGGCGGCCCGCGTCAGGGAAATCGTCGGGCGCGATTTCAAGGACAGGATCAGTTTTCTGGCGCAGAACATCAAGACCGCCGACTTCGGCGACCCGGTATTCGAGCCGTACGCACTACGGGAAATGAACGGCGTGTCGGTCGCCGTCATCGGCCAGGCCTTTCCGTATACGCCGATCGCCAACCCGCGTTATCTGGTGCCCGACTGGTCCTTCGGCATCCAGGACGAGAACATGCAGAAAGTGGTCGATGAAGTGCGCGCCAAGGGTGCCAAGGTGGTCGTGGTGCTGTCGCATAACGGCATGGACGTCGACCTCAAGATGGCGCAGCGGGTGACCGGCATCGATGCCATCCTTGGCGGACACACGCATGACGGCGTGCCGGCCCCTGTAATCGTGGCCAACGCAACGGGCCAGACCCTGGTCACCAACGCCGGCTCCAACGGCAAGTTCCTGGCGGTGCTCGATTTCGACGTGCGCGGCGGGCGCGTGCGGGACTTCCGCTACAAGCTCATGCCGGTGTTTTCCAACCTGCTGCCGGCCGACCCGGCGATGGCGGCACTGATCGCCGGGGTGAGGCAACCGTTCCAGGCGCGGCTGGCGCAACCGCTGGCGGTCAGCGAAGGCTTGCTGTACCGGCGCGGCAATTTCAACGGCTCATGGGACCAGGTCATCATCGATGCCCTGATGGCGGTCAAGGATGCGGAAATCGCGTTCTCTCCGGGATTTCGCTGGGGCACCAGCATCCTCCCCGGCCAGACGATCACGCGCGGCGACCTGATGGACCAGGTGGCGATCACCTATCCGTCGACGACGCTGAGCTCGATGAGCGGCGAGACCATCAAGACCATTCTCGAAGACGTCTGCGACAACCTCTTCAACCCCGATCCCTACTACCAGCAAGGTGGCGACATGGTCCGGGTCGGCGGCCTGCAGTACACCTGTACACCGAACGCAAAGATGGGCGAGCGCATCAACAACATGACCCTCAACGGCAAGCCGGTCGACGCCTCCAGGCTCTACAAGGTCGCCGGCTGGGCGCCAGTGGCCGAGGGCGTCCAGGGCGAACCGATCTGGGACGTGGTGGAGCAGTATTTCAAGGCCAACCCGGTCATCAAGGCGCCGCGCCTGAATCAGCCGACACTGGTCGGCGTCGAAGGGAATCCAGGCATGGCAATGCGCTGAGGCCATCGGCAATACGGCGCCGTCGTGCCGCACGAAGCGGCGCAAACAGGATATCGACCGCCTTATGTGTGGCAGACCGCCTTGTGCACGCCAGCGGGGGCCGGCAACCCTGAATCAGTCACCCTGCCGCACCGGCATTCTGGTTATCCTGCAAGGAGCGACAGTCCCGCTTCACCTGGAGACCACCATGATGTCCACCCTTCCTGAAGCGCTGGTGCTCGCCCGTTTCCAGTTTGCCTTCACGGTCAGCTTCCATTTTCTGTTCCCCGCCGTGACCATCGGACTGGCCAGTTACCTGGCGGTGCTCGAAGGCCTGTGGCTCAAGACCGGACGGATCGAGTACATGGATCTGTTTCGTTACTGGATCAAGGTGTTCGCCCTGGTGTTTGCGATGGGGGTGGTGTCGGGCATCGTCATGTCGTACCAGTTCGGCACCAACTGGGCCGTTTTTTCCGACAAGGCCGGGCCGATCATCGGCCCATTGATGGCCTACGAAGTCCTGACCGCGTTCTTCCTGGAGGCCGGCTTCCTGGGCGTGATGCTGTTCGGGATCAACCGCGTCGGCCGCGGCCTGCACTTCACGGCCACCCTCATGGTGGCGCTCGGCACCTTCATTTCGGCTTTCTGGATCTTGTCCGTCAACAGCTGGATGCAGACGCCGGCCGGTTATGCCATGAATGCCAGCGGCCAATTCGTTTCGGC
>JACMRD010000185.1 GCA_014376645.1 Herminiimonas sp.
ATGGCGCCCATGTTGATGTTCTTTAGTTCGCCGTGCTTGATGGTGAGCTTGCCTGCTTCTGCATCGACTTTTTTGACCTCCCCTTGCGAAACAGCAGCGTTAATTGCCGTTTCTGATTTGGCGGTCTGAGAAAATGCTACCTGTGCCAGGCCGAGGGACAAAGTGACTGCGATAACGAGTGCATGGATGGATTTCATTTTTTTCTTTCTTCAAGTTGATAAAGGATTAAAACGGACCACGAAAGTGGAAAGGGCTTCAGCTTGCACCTGGCGGGGCGCTCCCGGTCAGAACTGCTGCCGCATAGAGAACCACCAGCAAAGCGATCGATTCGATGCGCATGACCAGCAACGCAGGACGCACGTTCCTGCCATCGGCTCCTTGCCAGCTTCCAGACGCCTTCGGAAAACCGATGAATCGGTTGTAAGCGCCCGAAGCGATCGCAACAGCAACAAAGGCAAGCTTCGTCGTCAACACCCAGCCGTAGTCAGTCGTCACCAGTTCTGCCGGATGGGCCAGCACACGGTAAGTATTGAACGCACCCGTCATTACAATGCCAGCCAGGGCAAACGTCGCCCAGGTGGACGCAGAAGCCAGGTAGCCCGGTAGCAGACGGCTGATGGCTTCGGCATTACTAAAATACGGCAGGACGATCCATGCCGCAGTCATTACGGTTCCTACCCACACCGCCATGAACATCAGGTGCGCCCATTCCACCACGACCGCCGCGCTGAAGGGGCCGTATTCAAAGGCATGACCCAGCGTGACGCGGGATGCGGCATAGAGCCCGAGCAGGCCGGCGACGAACAGGTCATGCCGGCGTCCGGCAAAGCCTTTGGACCCGGCGATCGAGATCACCGCCGCCAGCACCAGAAGACCCAATCCGGTGAGCCCCGCCATACCGTATTGGGTTGCGGCGAACGCAAGCCACAAGGTGAGGTCCGTCTCAAGCAACCCCACATCGGCCATGGTCGCCGCCGCCTGCCAGAACGAGCACAGGGAGGCGACGATGCACAGGACGATCCCGATGCCCATGCTGGAGGCAAGCTTCGCCCGCACATTGCCGGGTCTGGCGTCACTACCTTGCTCCAGCCAGGTT
This sequence comes from Herminiimonas sp., assembly GCA_014376645.1. Taxonomy (GTDB): domain Bacteria; phylum Pseudomonadota; class Gammaproteobacteria; order Burkholderiales; family Burkholderiaceae_D; genus JANXSS01. The sequence goes on from JACMRD010000185.1 coordinate 1,097, forward strand.
CTGGATGCAAGCGCGCCGACCGTCCACGCAAGGCTGGCGTTGACCATCATTGTCGCGAACGACTGCACGATGGGTGGCTGCACGTCTACTTTACCGAAAAACTGTAATCGCCAGTACGCCGATGTCCGTCATGACCGATTGCGATCCACCGCACGCTGTATTTACCGGTTGCCAACGGCGGCACTGACACGTGCAGAATCTTCGGGTCAGCAACATCGACTACGGCTTTTCCGGTCGGCAGCGGCCTTCCGGCTGCATCGACGACCTTGATGGCACTAAAGGCACCTTCGAGTTTTTCGTTGAAGTGCAGCGTGATTGCGGTCGGACTGGTCGCCAGCACCGCATTACTGGCCGGGTCTGCACTCGCCAGGGCAGCATGTGCCCATGCCGGCGCCTGCCCGAGTGCGGCCATGGTCAGCAGAAAAGCAAACAGGTTTCTATAGGTGTTCATGAAATTTCTCCTGACTGAAAACGGATCAATGACTATGGCTTTGTGGTTTGCGCACGTTGAATTCGACGCCCGGCTGCATTGCGCCGGAGGACGGCGCAGCGGGGGCCGCCGGCATGGCGCCGTCCCACTCATAAGCGACGCTGCCTTTCGGGTGCTGGTACCAGCCGGGATCGCGATAATCGTTGCGCGCCAGCCCGTCACGCACCTTCAGGACCGTCAGCATGCCGCCCATGCCGATCGGGCCAAACGGCCCTTTTCCATCCATCATTGGCAGCGTATTGTCGGGTAGCGGCATGTGCATCGAACTCATGCTCTCCATGCCGTTTTCTCCCATGGCCATGTAATCCGGCACCAGCTTGTTGATCTTCTTGGCAAGGTCTTTTTGGTCGACACCGAGCATGGTGGGCACCTGGTGTCCCATCGGCCCCATCGTGTGATGTGACTTGTGACAATGAAAGGCCCAGTCGCCCGGTGCATCGGCAATGAATTCCATGGCCCGCATCTGGCCCACGCCGATGTCCACGGTGACCTCGGGCCATCGCGCTGCTTTCGGTATCCATCCGCCATCAGTGCCTGCGACTTCGAATGCGTGGCCGTGAATGTGCAACGGGTGGTTCGTCATGGTCAGGTTTCCCACCCGGATGCGAACGCGGTCGCCTTTTCTGGCCATCATCGGCGCGATGCCCGGGAAGGCCCGCGAGTTGATGGTCCAGAGATTGAAGTCCAACATCGTGTTGACCTTTGGCGTAAAACTGCCAGGGTCGATATCGTAGGCGTTCAACAGCATGACATAGTCACGGTCGACCTGCTGCACTGCAGGGCTCTTCGGATGGGTCACCCAGAACCCCATCATGCCCATTGCCATTTGCACCATCTCGTCTGCGTGCGGGTGATACATGAAGGTACCTGCATGCTGCGCCACGAATTCATAGACGTACGTTTTGCCGACCGGAATAGCTGCTTGTGTCAGGCCGGTGACGCCATCCATACCATTTGGCAGGCGCTGGCCATGCCAGTGAATGCTGGTCTCTTCCGGAAGCCGATTGGTGACGAAGATGCGCACACGATCTCCTTCGACCACTTCGATGGTTGGCCCGGGACTCTGGCCGTTGTACCCCCACAGGTTGGCCTTCATGCCGGGTGCGATTTCGCGCACCACCGGCTCGGCCACCAGGTGAAATTCCTTGACATTGTTATTCATTCGCCAGGGCAGCGACCAGCCGTTGAGCGTGACGACCGGATTGAAAGGCCGGCCATTTGGCGGGCTCGGTGGCGGCTGCGTAGTGGCATTTGCCGCAGACGCAGCTTCGGGCAGGGAAGCGGCGCCAACGCGGCTGACAACGCCGGCACCGACTGCCAGCGCACCGGCACCCATGAAAAAATCGCGACGTGAAACCATGGGAATCTTCCTTCTCAATGTTTGTTCGAGGCAGCAGCGCTGGCGGTGCTGGCGCTGGACGGGCGAGTCTGCGTGCGGGCCTGCATGCGGCCGCCACCACCGCTGATCGCGCCCTGGAGATCCGTGTCCGCAAGCCAGAAGTCGCGCTGCGCCTCGATGGCAGCATTCACGCTCGTGATCTGGTCCCGTGAATCAGCCAGCAGCGCGAAAACGCTCGCCAGCATGCCGTTGTAGCGCAGCTGCATTTCGTCGGAGATCTTGCGACGCAGCGGCACGACTTCGTCGCGATAATGCCGGGCTACGTCGTAGCTGGTACGGTACGCGGAATAGGCTTCCCGCACTTCGGAGCGGGCACGGATTGCCGTGTCCCGGGTACGGGCGACCGCCTGCATGTACAGTGCTTCTGCCTTGGCCGTACGAGCGCCGCCCCAGTCGAATATCGGCAGCTCCAGTGACACGGTGTAGCCGTTTTCGCGCGGCTGTCCGGTCTGGCTTTTGTTCGCATAGCCGGCATCGAGCACGTTGATGAAGCCGGTGGCCCGGGTTAGCCCCAGCCCTTTGGCGGTGGCATCCGCATCGCGCCTGGCAACCTGCAGGTCAAGCCGCTGCGCCATTGCCTGGCTTTCGAGGTCGACGGCCTCAGTCGGTGCCTTTGGTAAATCCGGCAGGCGATCCGGCAAGGTGATGGCCGTATCGCCGCCCCAGAGACCCAGCATCTGCGTGAGCTGCTCTCGCGCCGCCAGCGCGTTGTGCTTTGCGCGTGCGACTTGCGTGGTGGCGTCGGCATAGAACGCCTGTTCACGGGCCTGGTCGAGCTTGCTCCAGTTGCCCACCCGCGCCATGCGCCTGGCAAGTTCTGCGCTGGCTTCGGCCGCGCTTTGCACCTGCTCCATGTACAGCGCCGTTTGGCGCGCTGCGACGGCTTCAAAGTAAGCGCGACGCGTATCGGCTGCAAGCTGAACTGCGGCGGATGCCGCGATCAGTTTCGCCTGCTCGAAGCGCCCCTGCTCAATGCCTGAGCGTAAAGGCATCGTCAGCAGGCCGATAAGATCGAAGGTAACGCTCCGATCGATTTCGAGGCCATTGCCGCCCTTCAGGCGCTGAAATGAAAATCCGGGGTTGCGCATCCGCCCGGATTGCACATAGTCGGCTTCGGCGACGCCCAATTCGGCAAACGACGCCTGCAGTCCTTGATGATTGAGAAGCGCGATCTGGACCACGGTATTGGGGTCCAGTGGCTGCTTGAGCAACCTGGCAACGCGCTCTGCGTTCGTGGAAGCAGCCTCGGATGTAAGGGGCCGATTGACCCCCTGCCCCGTGCGCTGCTCGGTCAGATCGGAGACGGAGCCCATGCCGCCGTCCTGCGAAAACGTGGCACAGCCAGAGAGCGCCAGCAGCGCCACGGCCAGCGGTACCAATTTCAATCGATGGTGCCTGTTCTGTTTGGAAGTCATGGTTATTTCCCTTTGTGCCCTTCATGCATGTCCATGCCATGGTGCATGGGGGCCGGCGGCGTTGGCGCCCCTTTTGTTATCGAACCGTCCATCGGCATGCCTGGCATGCCGCCATGGCCGCCCGCAGCGGCGACAGCATCGTTGGCGCTCCGCCAGAGCTTGTCGGGACTGGTGGTTTCGTCCACTGTGGCCTGATAGTTCTTGAATACCGATTCGTATGGTTGCATTGTGGCGGTTGCAGTTGCGCTCGCCGGATCTGCGCCTGACGCGGCGTGGACATCGAGGGTTAAGAATAACGGCAGCAATGCCGCAGCCACGACGGTGTGCGGGTTAAAACAAGACATGGGATTCTCCAAATCGATGAAACAGACGCGTGTCTACACGCGAGGTCGCCAAAGCGCATGCAGCCGGACGCATTGCGTTCGCAGTCCTTGCAGTTCAGGATCGATCAAGCAGGAAAAATGCGGGGTGGGCGTTCAAGGCCGTCGGGGATGTAGCCAGTCGCGAACGGGACTGGCGAAAGAATGTCGATAGAAATCATGGCGGCCCGAAGCGCCCAATCGATTTTCGATGGCGGCGCAAAGGCACCCGTGCAGCAACTGCCGCACGTGCCGCAGAACGCGCTTTTGTGCTGGTGCGAGTGATCGTGATGGTCCGAAGTCTGGTCACCATCGGCCACCGCCGCGTGGACATGCCTTCCAGCGTCATGTTGAACCACATCACCACCGCCATCATGACCGAGCGTTTCGGTAAAAACCGACGCCATCTGGTGATCAGGCCCGCACGACGAACGAATCGACCCAGCGACCCCTTGGAGCGGGACCAGGAAAATCAGCAGGTACATCAACATTATCTTAAACCGGCGATTCATCTCTTTAGTCTAACTCATGTAGCGCTTTTTGTTCGCTCCTGTATGACGAACAAGGACAACGCGGTGCAGCCACCAATGGAATCCGCCCCATGGTCATGTGCTACTTGCCGACACAGTCACTGCTTGCGCTTGCGCGTGGGCCTTCCGGATTTGCCGACGCCGCATGAGGAGATAGACAACAGGCACGACGAACATCGACAGCAGCGGTGCTGTAATCATTCCGCCAACCATCGGCGCGGCAATGCGCTTCATGACTTCCGATCCGGTCCCGGTACCGAGCATGATCGGCACCAGTCCGGCGATGATCACCGCAACCGTCATTGCCTTCGGCCTGACCCGCAACACCGCGCCCTCCCTGATGGCTTCGAGAAGGTCGTTTTCGGTACCTTGTCCATTGCGCAGGCGTGCCTCCCAGGCATGTTTCAAGTAGAGCAACATGATCACACCGAACTCGGACGACACACCTGCAAGGGCAATGAACCCCACGCCGCTGGCCACTGACAGGTGGTGACCGAGTGCCCACAGCAACCAGACCGCACCTGCCAGGGCGAAAGGGAGCGTCGCCATGATCAGCGCTGCTTCGTCCACGCGTTTGAAGGTCAGATACAGCAGGACAAAGATGATCAACAGCGTTGCCGGCACCACGATCTTCAGCTTCGCCGTTGCGCGCTCCAGGTATTCAAATTGGCCAGACCAGGAAATCGCGTAACCGGCCGGCAGCTTCACCTCTTTTGCGACCGCAGCCTGCATGTCATGCACCGCCGAACTCAGGTCGCGCCCCCGAATATCCACATAGACCCAGCCGGACAGGCGCGCGTTTTCACTCTTGAGCATCGGCGGACCATCCGCGATGCGCAGTTCGGCCACATCGCCGAGTCGAATCTGTGCGCCCTTGTCAGTGAGAAGGGAGAGCTGCCGCAGTTTTTCGACCGAATCGCGCACTTCGCGCGGGTATCGCACGTTGATCGGAAAGCGCTGCAGGCCTTCGACGGTTTCACCAATGTTGTCGCCGCCAATTCCGGCCGAGACAATGCTCTGCACATCTGCGATGTTGAGTCCATAGCGAGCTGCGGCGTCGCGGTTGATATCGATGTCGATGTATCGGCCACCGTTGAGCCGCTCGGCGAGTGCCGACGACACCCCTGGCACCTTCTTGACGATGCGTTCGATCTCAGCAGTAATGCGGTCGATTTCCTGCAAACTTGCCCCACCGACCTTGACCCCTACCGGGCTCTTGATTCCCGTGGCCAGCATGTCGATGCGGTTGCGAATCGGCGGGACCCAGATATTTGACAGCCCTGGCACCTTCACGATGCTGTCGAGCTCCCGGACCAGTTTGTCAGGCGTCATCCCGGCGCGCCATTGCGCCTCGGGCTTGAACTGGATGATCGTTTCAAACATTTCAAGCGGGGCCGGATCGGTTGCCGTCTCCGCCCTTCCGGCCTTACCGAAGACGCTTTGTACTTCCGGAACCGTCTTGATCAGCCGGTCCGTTTGCTGGAGCAACTGCGCGACCTTCCCGGCGGACAGGCCCGGCAATGCCGAAGGCATGTACAGCAAATCCCCTTCGTCCAGCGGCGGCATGAATTCCCCGCCAAGCTGCGCCAGCGGCCAGAGAGTGAGTGCTGCCAGCGCCGCAGCAGCCCCCAAGGTCGTCTTTGGAAAGTGCAGTACCGCTTCCAGCATTGGCCGGTAGACCGCAATGAGGAAACGGTTGAGCGGGTTCTTGTTCTCGTAGGGTATCCGCCCGCGAATCAGATAACCCATCAGCACCGGAATCAACGTGATCGACAAACCTGCTGCTGCCGCCATCGCATACGTTTTGGTGAAGGCCAGTGGTGCGAACAACCTGCCTTCCTGGGCTTCGAGCGTGAAAACCGGGATGAACGACAGGACGATGATCAGCAAGGAAAAAAACAGTGCCGGCCCGACCTCGACTGCGGCGTCGGCAATCACCCGCCAATGCGCGTCTCCCTTCAGGGTCTGGCCAAGATGCGCATGGTTCCAGGCTTCGATATGTTTGTGCGCGTTCTCGATCATGACGACCGCCGCATCGACCATGGCGCCGACCGCAATCGCGATGCCGCCCAGCGACATGATGTTGGCGTTCACCCCCTGGTAATACATTACGGTAAAAGCGATCAGAATGCCGATCGGCAGCGTCACGATCGCCACCAGTGCCGAACGCAGATGGAATAAAAAGATGGCGCAGACGATGGCGACCACGATGAATTCCTCGATCAGCTTGTGGCCGAGGTTGTCCACGGCTCGCTTGATCAAATTCGACCGGTCGTACGTCGTGACCAGTTCGACGCCTGCCGGCAGGCCGGCTTTCAACTTGTCGAGCTTGACCTTGACCGCCTCGATCGTTTCCAGCGCGTTCTTCCCGGAGCGCATGATGATGACGCCGCCTGCCACTTCGCCTTCGCCATTCAGGTCTGCGATTCCCCGACGCATTTCCGGTCCGATCTGGACGCGGGCGACATCGCCCAGGCGAACCGTAACCCCGGCGTCGGTCGTCATGAGCGGGATCTTGCGAAAATCATCGAGGCTTTTCAGATACCCCGAGGCGCGTACCATGTACTCGGCTTCCCCGAGCTCAAGCACCGAGCCGCCAGTTTCCTGATTCGCCTTCTGCACAGCGTCGATGATTTTGCGATGCGCAATATTAAAAGCGCGCATCTTGTCCGGGTCAAGGACGATCTGGTACTGGCGGACCATGCCGCCGATGCTGGCCACTTCCGACACATTCGGCACGGTCTTGAGCTCATATTTCAGAAACCAGTCCTGCAGTGCGCGCAGCTGTGACAAATCCATCTTGCCGCTACGATCTACCAGCGCATATTCATATATCCAGCCCACGCCGGTGGCATCTGGCCCCAGCGCGGTCCTGGCTTGTGACGGCAGACGCGACTGCACCTGATTCAGGTATTCCAGAACGCGTGAACGCGCCCAATACGGGTCGGTTCCGTCCTCGAACAGCACGTAGACGAACGAGTCGCCAAAAAACGAGTAGCCGCGCACCGTCTTCGCACCCGGCACGGACAGCATGGTCGTCGTCAGCGGATAGGTCACCTGGTTCTCGACGATCTGCGGCGCCTGTCCCGGATACGTCGTGCGGATGATGACTTGGACGTCGGACAGGTCGGGGATGGCATCCAATGGCGTGCGCGTCAAGGACCAGAGGCCCCATGCGGACAGCATGAGTGTTGCCAGCAACACCAAAAACCGATTGGCAATCGACCAACGGATCAGCTTGCCCATCATTTTGCTGCTCCCGACGGACGCAGCTTCGGATCACCCATTGTCTTGTCACCCAACGGAGCTGGTCTGATGCTGGCAATTTCGTATTCGCCATCTTTTGTGGCCCGTATTTCGAAGACAACCGCTTCGCCGACTGCCAGGTTTTTTGGCAAGCCGGTGGCAGGCGCCTTGAAGCCCATTGTCATCGGTCCCCATTGCAAGTCTGGAATCGGTCCATGCGAGATCGTGATGCCGTCCTTGTCGATCTTTTCGATTTTCCCCTGGCCACGGTGGGTCGCGGGCTGAGGTGGCTTGGGAGTGTTCGACGCAGCGGCATCGGCGGCTGGCGCCATACCTTCCATGCGGTTGGTGGTCCCGCGCAGGCTGGCTTCCGAATCGATCAGGAACTGGCCCGATGCCACGACCTTTTGGCCTGCTTCGAGTCCTTTGCGAATCTCCGTCTGTCCACCGCCTTCGCTACCGGTTTCGACGTCGACTGGCATGAATCCACCCTTGCCGATGGCCACCATGACAACGCTACGGGTACCGGTCTGGATGACGGCTTCACTCGGTATCAGCAAGACCTCTTTGCGGGCCGAAGGCGTAAAACCAAGCGTTGCAAACATGCCGGGTACCAGAACGCCCTTCGGATTGGCGAGTTCGATCCGCGCCTTGAGCGTGCGGGTCGCCGCATTGACTTCCGGAAGCAAGCTGCTGACCTTACCCTTGAACACTGTGCCTGGAAGGGAAGGTGTACGCGCTTCGACCGCATTGCCGGGCCGAACCTGTGCGGAAAT
>JACMRD010000004.1 GCA_014376645.1 Herminiimonas sp.
ATCGCCGGTGTCTCGGCCTGGCTGCCAGCGCAGCAGGCCGCGCGCATGAATATCGTAGACGCCTTGCGCCATGTTTAGAGCCTATCTCGGTAGGCTCTTGAAGGAATCTGAAATGCGACATTTTTCCCTTGCCACGATCCTGCTCGGCCTGGTGCTCTCGGCCTCGGTGCAGGCGGCGCCGAACGCCCAGGCGATCCTCGCCGCCAGCGATGCCATCCGTAATCCCGAGAAGTCGTTCGGGTTGACCGTCACATTGATCGAGTACCGTGCCGGCAAACAGATCGAGAGCGACACGCTGGCGATCTATTCCCGCGCCGATCCGAACGGCGGCCAGTTCCGCAGCCTGATGCGCTTCGTCGCCCCGGCACGCGAGAGCGGCAAGCTGATGCTCAAGAACGGCAACGATCTCTGGTTTTTCGACCCCAGCAGCGGCGCCAGCGTCCGGCTGTCGCCGCAACAGCGCCTGCTGGGGCAGGCCTCCAATGGCGACGTCGTCACCGTCAACCTGGCCAAGGATTACCGTGCCGAAGTCGCGGCGGAAGAAGACCTGCTCGACGGCGAGCGGCAGAGTCGCCGCTGCTACAAGCTGGCACTGACGGCTACGGCGCCGGACGTCACGTACCGCAGCATCGAGATGTGGGTCGACCAAGCCAACAGCCGTCCGATCAAGGCGCGCTTCTACACCGAAAGCGGACGGCTGCTCAAGACGGTCTATTACCGCCGCTATCAGAAACAGCTCGGCGTCGAACGACCGACCGAATCCGTGATCATCGACGGCCTCGACCCACAATGGGTGACCGTGATGCGGTACGCCGATTACGCGTGGCGAGACGTGCCCGAGGCATGGCTGCAACGCGATTATCTTCCTCGTTTCCAACCGGAGTAGCACCTTGCGTATTTTGCCTGTTTCTCTTTTGCTTCTGCTGGCGTCTCTCTCGGCCTCGACCACCGCACTGGCGGCGGACCCTAACGATGATGCCGCGCTGTCGCTGGCCGATGCCGCACCCGTTGCCGCGCAACGCAGCAGCCCCTGGCGCGTGACTGCCGAGGCGGCTGCCGGACGGACTGAACAACGCTACGGCCTGCCCGGTTATCAATCCGGCCGGCTCTCGCTCGATGTCGTCTACGACGGCGTGCTGGCGCCGGGCTGGCGCCTGATCTTCGGCGACCGGCTCGATCGCACCTTGAGTTCCGGCGACGGCCCTGACAATACCGTCAACACGCTGAAAGAAGCCTATGTGAGCTGGCATCCGGAAGGCGACAAGATCGTCGACGTCGGGCGTATCAATGCCCGCTACGGCGTCGGCTATGGCTACAATCCGACCGATTATTTCCGTACCGGCGCGATCCGCTCGGTGGTGTCGCTCGACCCCAATACCTTGCGCGAAAACCGGCTCGGTACCGTCATGTTGCGCGGCCAGACGCTGTTGCCAAGCGGCTCCCTGACGGCGCTCTACGCGCCGAAGATCGAACGCACGCCCAGCGCAGCTGCGTTCAGCCCGGATTTTGGCGCAACCAATAACCGCGGCCGTTGGTTGGTTGCGGCGAGTCGGCAGTTTTCAGAAAATTTCAACCCGCAACTCTTGGCCCACGGCGCCGCCGGGCAGTCGGCACAGGTCGGCGCCAACATCACGACCTTGCTCAACCAGTCCAGCGTCGCCTTCCTTGAGTGGTCGGGCGGCAGGAGCCGTTCGCTCTACGACGATTTCGCCGGCGCGGCAGGTGACAACCGGTTCCGGCAGCGGGTCGCGACTGGCCTGACCTACACCAACGCGGCCAAGATGTCGTTGACGACCGAATTTGAATACAACGGCGCCGGCCTGAGCAAATCGCAATGGGCCGCGCTCGGCAAGGGCGCACCTGCAGGATATGCAGGGTACGGCGCCCGCGTGCAGGATCAGCTGGAGTTGCCGACCCGCAGCGCAATTTTTCTGTATGGAACTTGGCAGGATGCGCTGGTGAGCCGTCTCGACCTGAAGGCGCTGGTGCACCTGAATCTGCAAGACCGCAGCCGGCTGAACTGGATCGAGGCGCGCTATCACTTCGAGCATGTCGATCTGTCGCTGCAGCTGCAGCACAACGGTGGGGATGGAATGAGCGAATTCGGCGCGTTGCCGCAGCGCCGGATGCTGCAGACCATGGTGACGTACTACTTTTGATCTGTCTGTTCAAGCGCGGCCCGATGACGCCTGGATGTGAATTCTTGTGTCAGCCTGCGCCGATGCAAAAGTATCGGCGTGGAACCCAATTACACTGCGGGTGGGGCGCGCATTTCCTGGTCCACAGCCCGCGTCTGGTCTGGCAATGCCCGCCCGGCACGATCGTCTGTCAGGCGATTTAATTACCATTTTGTTAACGCTACAGTAGAATGACGGCGGGCGAACTTTGGTGCCCGGGCTGTTCAGAAAGAGAATGACATGATCTTGGTTACAGGCGGAGCAGGTTTCATCGGATCGAATTTTGTTCTTGATTGGCTCGGCCAGTCGGACGAAGGCGTGGTCAACGTCGACAACCTGACCTATGCCGGCAATCTGCATAATCTGGCAAGCCTGCGCGACGATCCGCGTCACGTTTTCGTCAAGGCTGACATCTGCGACAGCGCGGCCATGGCGGCCTTGCTGGCGCGCCATCGCCCACGCGCGATCGTCCATTTCGCTGCGGAAAGCCATGTCGATCGCTCGATCCATGGCCCGGCGGCCTTCATCCAGACCAACGTCAACGGTACCTTCAGCCTGCTGGAAGCGGCGCGTGGTTACTGGTCGGCGCTGGAGGCGGCCGACAAGTCAGTGTTCCGTTTCTTGCATGTCTCCACCGATGAAGTCTACGGTTCACTGACGCCGGATGAGCCGCCCTTTGCCGAAACCCGGCAGTACGCACCCAACAGCCCTTATTCGGCTTCCAAGGCCGCGGCCGATCATCTGGTGCGCGCTTACCATCACACGTATGGCCTGCCGACCCTGACGACCAATTGTTCGAATAACTACGGCCCGTATCACTTCCCGGAAAAACTGATTCCGCTGATTATTGTCAACGCCCTGGCCGGGAAGCCGTTGCCGATCTACGGCGACGGCCAGCAAGTGCGCGACTGGTTGTATGTGGGCGACCACTGCGCGGCGATCCGTTGCGTGCTGGCCGATGGCGCCGTGGGTGAAGTATTCAACATCGGCGGCTGGAACGAAAAAGCCAACCTGGACGTCGTCCACACCCTGTGCGATATCCTCGACGACCTGCGGCCAAAGCCGGATTGCAGCAGTTATCGCGCTCAGATCACCCGGGTGCAGGACCGTCCCGGCCACGACCGGCGCTACGCCATCGATGCCCGCAAGATCGAACATGCGCTCGGCTGGACACCGGCCGAAACCTTCGACTCCGGCATCCGCAAGACGGTGCAGTGGTACCTGGCCAACCAGCCGTGGGTAGCCGACGTGCAGTCGGGCGACTACCTGAAATGGGTCGAACAGAATTACAGCGATCGTGGCGCCACGGCGCTGGCCGGCGCCGTCCTCACTTCATCGAACCAGGCATCGGAATCGGCATGACCACGTACACCTCCGCCGGCACGAAACGCAAGGGTATCATCCTGGCCGGTGGCTCCGGCACCCGGCTTTACCCGGCCACGACGTCGGTATCGAAGCAACTCCTGCCGGTCTATGACAAGCCGATGATCTACTATCCGCTGACTACGCTGATGCTGGCTGGCATCCGCGAGATCCTGCTGATTTCAACGCCGCAGGACACGCCGCGCTTTCATGACCTGCTGGGCGACGGCCATCAATGGGGTCTCGATATCCAGTACGCCGTGCAGCCGTCGCCGGATGGGCTGGCGCAGGCGTTCATCATCGGGCGCGAGTTCGTCAACGACGGACCCTCGGCGCTGATCCTGGGCGACAACATTTTCTACGGTCACGCCTTCGACCGCCAATTGCGCGATGCCGCCGATCGCACCGAAGGCTCGACCGTCTTTGCCTACCATGTCGAGGACCCGGAGCGCTACGGCGTGGTCGAGTTCGACCGTGACCGGCGCGCCATGAGCATTGACGAAAAGCCGCTGGTGCCGAAATCGAACTACGCGGTCACCGGACTGTATTTTTACGATAATCAGGTGTGCGACATCGCCGCCGGCATCAAGCCGTCGGCCCGCGGCGAGCTGGAAATCACCGACGTCAACCGTTGCTACCTCGAACGCGGCGAACTGACGGTCGAGCTGATGGGGCGCGGCATGGCCTGGCTAGATACCGGCACCCACGATTCGCTGCTCGAAGCGGCACAGTTCGTGTCGACCATCGAAAAGCGCCAGGGTCTGAAAGTGGCCTGTCCCGAAGAAATCGCCTTCCGCAAGGGCTACATCGACGCCGGTCAGCTCGAGGCGCTGGCCCAGCCCCTGAAAAAGAACGGCTACGGCCAATACCTGCTGCGCATTCTGACCGACAAGGTATTTTAAAATGCAATTGATCCCGACCACTCTGCAGGATGTCCTGTTGTTTGAGCCGAAAGTGTTCGGCGATGCTCGTGGTTTTTTCTACGAGAGTTTCAACGAGCGAAATTTTCTCGCCGCCTTGCATGAAGCAAGTCCGGACGCGCCGGTGCCGCGTTTCGTGCAGGACAATCATTCGAAGTCAGCGCGTGGCGTGCTGCGCGGACTGCATTACCAGATCCGCCAGCCGCAAGGTAAGCTGGTGCGGGTGATCGCGGGCGAAGTCTTCGACGTCGCCGTCGACGTACGTGTCTCGTCACCGAATTTCGGCAAATGGGAGGGGATGAGGTTGTCGGCCGAGAACTGTCGTCAGGCCTGGATACCGCCCGGCTTCGCGCACGGTTTCGTGGTGCTGAGCGAGACGGCGGAATTTCTCTACAAGACCACCGATTACTGGGCGCCCGAACACGAGCGCTGCATCGCCTGGAACGACTCCGCCATCGGCATCGAGTGGCCTCTCGACGGCGCGCCGCTGCTGTCGGCAAAGGACCAGCTAGGCAAGCTGCTGGCCGACGCCGAGACATTCGCATGAAGATCTTGGTGACCGGGGTCAACGGCCAGGTCGGCCATGAACTGGTGCGCAGTCTGCAGCATCTGGGGCAGGTCATTGCGCTCGACCGTCGCCAGATGGACCTGGCCGATGCGGAGCAGATCCGGGCGGTGATCCGGCGCGAACGGCCGCAACTGGTTGTCAATCCGGCCGCCTACACGGCGGTCGATCAGGCTGAGGCCGAGCCGGCGCTAGCCATGCGCATCAATGCCGAGGCGCCGGCGATCATCGCTGCCGAAGCGCGCGACTGCGGTGCCGCGCTGATCCATTATTCGACCGATTACGTCTTTGACGGCAACAAGGACGGTGCCTACACCGAGCAGGACGTCGGTTGCCCGATCAATGTGTATGGCCAGAGCAAGCTCGCCGGCGAGGAAGCGATCGCCGCCAGCGGCGTGGCGCACGTGATCCTGCGCACCAGTTGGGTATATGGCATGCGGGGCAAGAATTTTCTGAAGACCATGCAACGGCTGGCGGCAGAGCGGAATGAATTGCGGATTGTCGCCGATCAGTATGGGGCCCCGACCTGGTGTCGTACAATTGCCGACGGTACCGCACGGGTGATCGAGCAGTTGTGCATCGGCGTGGATGCCGGCGACAGGGCCATCGTACCGTCCCGCTGGGAACAGTTCGGCGGCATCTATCACCTGACGGCACAGGGTTGCACCAGTTGGCACGGTTTTGCCAGCGAGATCATTGCCAGCGGCCCGCGTGCCGGTCAGGTGACCATCACGCCGATCGGCAGCGATGCCTATCCGGTGCCGGCGCCCCGGCCAAAGAATTCGGTGCTGGCGTGCGAGCGCTTCGAACGGCAGTTCGGCAGCCTGCCGGCGTGGGACAGCGCGCTGCGTGCCTGCCTGCTGGACGCCAGCAGTGCCTAGATGCGACGCTGCCACGCGGGCGCGTGGCGGTCCCGGCTGCTTGGTAGCGATGGACACCATCGCCACACTGGGCACACTGGCCGCACTGGCCACAACGACATCAATACAGTCAGTAAAAAGTAGAAAGTAGAGAGGGTAACCAACCATGCTAGTACCGATCATCCTGTCCGGCGGCGCCGGCACCCGACTGTGGCCTGTTTCGCGCGAATCGCACCCGAAACCCTTCATGAAGATCGGCGGCGGCAAGAGTCTGCTGACACAGACCTATGAGCGCGCGCTGTCGGTGTGTGACTTTGCCGCGCCCCTGATCGTGACGAATACCAATTATTATTTCCTCTCACGCGACGAACTCGACGCGCAGGAAGTCAAGCCGCACTACATGCTGGAGCCGACCGGGCGCAATACGGCGCCGGCGATTGCGCTGGCCGCTTTGTGGGCACTGCAGCAGGATGCCGATGCCTGCATGCTGGTCATGCCCGCCGACCACCTGATCACCGATACCCCAGCCTTTCATCAGGCCGTCAAGCGTGCCGAGACCCTGGCCCGTGCAGGCACGTTGGCGCTGTTCGGCATCCGCCCGACCGGACCGGAAACCGGCTTCGGTTACATCGAGATGGGCGAGGCAGTCGATAGCTACGCCTTCGCGGTCAAGCGCTTCGTCGAGAAGCCGGACCAGGCGACAGCTGAAGGGTATCTGGCGCAGGGTAATTATGTCTGGAACAGCGGCATGTTCTGCTTCCGCGCCGATGGCATTCTCGAGGCCATGCATGCCTGCAGTCCGGCCCTGGTCGATGCGGCCCGCGCCGTCTGGAAGGAAGTGCAGGTCGAGGGCGACCGAATCGAGCTGCCCGCAGCGTTTTCTGCGCTCGACAGTATTTCGATCGACTACGCCGTGATGGAAAAAGCCGCCAACATCACCGTCATTCCGGGCGACTTTGGTTGGAGCGACATCGGCGCCTGGAACGCAGTGGCCGACGCCACGGCCAGCGATGAATTCGGCAATACGACCAACACCCAGGAAGACCTGCTGCAGACGATCATCATCGACAGCCGCAACACCCACATCGAATCGCAGGCCCGCCTGGTGGCCGCCATCGGGCTGGACGACCTGCTGATCATCGACACGCCGGACGCCCTGCTGGTGGCCAGCAAAAGCAGCAGCCAGGAAGTGCGGCAGGTGGTCAGTCGCCTGAAGGCCGGCGGCCATGATGCGCACAAGCTGCATCGCACCGTCGCCCGGCCGTGGGGCACCTATACCGTCCTCGAGGAAGGTCCGGGATTCAAGATCAAGCGTATCGTCGTCAAGGCCGGCGCCTCGCTGTCGCTGCAGATGCATCATCACCGCAGCGAGCACTGGATCGTCGTCTCCGGCGTGGCCGAGGTCGTCAACGGCGACCAGACCATCCGGCTCGAATCGAACCAGTCGACCTACATTCCTGCCGGTCACCGGCACCGCCTGGCCAATGTCACCGAGACCGAACTGGCATTGATCGAGGTGCAATGCGGACCGTACCTGGGAGAGGATGATATCGTGCGCTTCGACGATATCTACGGCCGCGTCAAGTAATGGTGTCCGGTATCGCAGCAGCAGTCTGGCGCTATCGCGGCTTCGTGATGGGCAGCGTGCGGCGCGAGTTTCAGTCGCGCTACCGCAACTCGCTGCTCGGCGCCACCTGGTCGATCCTCAATCCGCTGGCCATGATCGTCGTCTACACGGTGATCTTTTCCCAGGTGATGCGCTCGAAATTGCCGGGCACCGATAACACTTTTGCCTACAGCATTTATCTGTGCGCCGGCGTGCTGACCTGGGGGCTGTTTTCCGAGATCGTCAGCCGCGCCCAGACCGTGTTTCTGGACAATGCCAACCTGATCAAAAAAATCAGTTTTCCGCGCATCTGCCTGCCACTGATCGTGGTGTGCAATGCTGGCACCAACTTCGCGATTATTTTCGGCCTTTTTATTGTCTTTCTAATAACTACAGGCAATTTTCCGGGCCTCGCTTTTGCCGGCTTGCTTCCGGTCCTATTGATCCAGATCGTATTTTCCATCGGCTTGGGCATCGTCATCGGCGTGCTGAATGTATTCTTTCGCGACGTTGGCCAGTTCTTTACCGTTTTGTTGCAGTTCTGGTTCTGGTTCACCCCAGTCGTTTATCCGTCGACGATCCTGCCGCCCGGTGTGCAAGTCTATGTGAACTGGAATCCGATGGCTCCCCTCATCGCTGCGTATCAAGTTGTGCTGGTCAATGGCCGTTGGCCGGACTGGCCGAGCCTGCTCTACCCGGCGGTGCTGGCGGTGGTGCTGGCGGTAGTGGGCATGCGGCTGTTCCGACGCCACGTTGGTGAAATGGTGGATGAGCTCTGATGGGCAGTATTCGTGTCAGTCATCTCGGAAAGGCTTACAAACACTATCCGAATCAATGGGCGCGGCTGGCCGAGTGGCTGGCACCCCGCTGGATCGGTGCCCGGCGTCTGCAACACCGGCTGAAATGGGTGATGCAGGATGTGAGCTTCAAGCTTGAATCCGGTGAAGCGGTCGGCATCGTCGGCGTCAATGGCGCCGGCAAGAGCACCTTGCTGAAAATGATCACCGGCACCGTCCAGCCGACCCTCGGCAGCGTCGAGATCGAAGGCAGGGTAGCGGCCTTGCTGGAGCTGGGCATGGGCTTCCACCCTGAATTCACAGGTCGCCAGAATGTCTACATGGCGGGACAATTGCTGGGTCTGGCAGCCGACGACATCGCCCGTCTGATGCCGGAGATCGCCGCCTTTGCCGAAATCGGCGAGTACCTGGACCAGCCGGTGCGCACCTATTCGAGCGGCATGCAGATGCGCCTGGCATTCAGCGTGGCCACCGCCAGCCGGCCCGACATCCTCATCGTCGACGAAGCCATGTCGGTCGGCGACGCGTATTTCCAGCACAAGAGTTTCGAGCGCATCCGCGCCTTCCGCCAGGCCGGCACGACCTTGCTGATCGTCTCCCACGACAAGGGCGCGATCCAGGC
>JACMRD010000186.1 GCA_014376645.1 Herminiimonas sp.
CAGCGCAGCCGCGGGCGTACTCATGGCCGGCATCTGGAACACCGGCGCACCAACGCTTCGCAATCTGGCAACGTGATCGAGCAAATGCCCCTTGGCAACTATGTCGATGACCGGACCGATATCGGTACCCAGCCGATCGGGATTGCCGATGCAGGCTTGTGCCAGCGCACCCTTGATCATTGTGATTACGTCATCGGCAATTTCTTCCTGTAGGCAGAGTACGCGCAGGGCAGAACAACGCTGCCCTGCACTGTCGAAGGCAGACGCCATGACATCCTGAACCACTTGTTCCGGCAAGGCGCTGGAATCGACGATCATGGCATTCTGGCCACCGGTTTCCGCCACCAACGGTAAATCGATTCCCTCTCGGGCTGACCGTGCCGCCAGTGTCCGATTGATCGATTGTGCTACTCCGGTCGAGCCAGTGAATAACACCGCCCGCACGCGGCTGTCTGCCACCAGAGGCGCGCCGACATCGGGTCCCGATCCCGGCAACAATTGCAGCGCGGAGCGTGGCACGCCGGCCGCATGCAACAACTCGACCGCGCGCGTGGCAATCAACGGCGTCTGGCCAGCTGGTTTCGCCAGAACTACGTTACCGGCTGCGAGAGCCGCGCTGATCTGACCCATGAAAATCGACAGCGGAAAATTCCACGGGCTGATGCAGACCACGACGCCGAGTGACAGCGCCATGCCTCCATCATCCGCAGTGATCTGCGCCGCGTAATACCGCAGGAAATCGACAGCTTCGCGCACTTCTCGCATCGCATTGGGCAGCGTCTTACCTGCTTCGCGTACCATCAGGGTGAGCAGTTCGTCGCGGTGCGCTTCCAGCAGATCCGCTGCCGCGCATAGGGTGATTGCCCGACTACCGGCCGATGTGGCTTGCCACTGCGCCGCTCCACTGATGGCAGCGCCCAACGCCGCCTCGATATCCTCCGCTGTGGCCGCTACGACCTGCCCCACCACATCGGCATGGTCTGCCGGATTGCGTACCGGTTCGCCATCCTGCGGGGTAGAACGCGAGACAGGCTTCGTCGCCAGAAGCGGACCTGCCTGCCACTGCCGTGCGCCGAGTCCGGAACAGGCCAATGCCAATTCATGCAAGGCCTGCTCGTCTGCAAAATCAAACCCGGCCGAATTGACGCGGTCGGGGCCGAAAAGAGCCGCCGGCAAGCCGATCTGCGGATGTGCGCTGCCACCAAGATCGCGCGCTACCTCAAAAGGGTCGGCGATCAGTTCGTCGATGGATATGGCGGGATCGACGATGCGATTGACGAATGAACTGTTGGCGCCGTTTTCAAGCAAGCGCCGCACCAAATAGGGCAGCAAGGTCTGGTGCGAACCCACCGGCGCATAGATGCGGCACGCAACGCCGAGCCGGACTGGGCCGACTACTTCGTCGTACAGCGGTCCACCCATGCCGTGCAGGCACTGGAATTCGAAATCGGTCACGCTCTGCTGCTTTGCCCAATGCAGCACAGCCGCCACGGTATGCGCATTGTGGGTCGCGAATTGAGGGTATAGCACATCGGCGTGAGCCAACAGCATGCGTGCGCACACCAGGTAGCTCATGTCCGTATGGACTTTGCGGGTGTAGACCGGATAGCCGGTCAGACCGTCGACCTGCGCTTGCTTGATTTCGGCATCCCAGTAAGCGCCCTTGACTAGTCGCACCATGAATTTACGGCCGCTGCGCCGGCTCAGGTCGACGAGAAAATCCAGGACGTACGGGCAGCGTTTTTGATAGGCCTGCACCACGAAACCGATGCCATCGAATCCTGCAAGGTCGGGATCGAAGGCGAGTGCTTCGAGCAGGTCCAACGACAGCTCCAGGCGGTCGGCTTCCTCGGCATCGATGTTGATGCCGATGGCATACCGCTTTGCCAGTAAAACCAACCCTTTCAAGCGCGGCAGCAGTTCGATCATTACGCGGCTACGCTGAGCACGGCTGTAGCGCGGATGCAGCGCTGACAACTTGACAGAGATTCCGGGACCTGCCTTGATGCCGCGCCCGGCAGCCGCAGTACCGATGGCGTGCATCGTATTCTCGTAGGAGGTCAGGTAGCGTCGTGCGTCGTCCTCTGTAATCGCGCCCTCGCCCAACATGTCATACGAATATTGGTAACCGCGGGCGATGCAAGGGCGGCTGTTTTCGAGTGCTGCCGCGATGGTCTGACCGGCGACGAACTGATTACCGAGCATGCGCATGGCCAGGGCGACTCCCTTGCGGATCAGCGGCTCTCCCCACCGTGCGATCAAACGGGAAAGGGCCGACCCTAAACCCTGTTCGCTGATGGTGGCGGCCAGCTTGCCAGTGATGAGCAGACCCCAGGTCGCGGCATTGACGAATAGCGACGGCGATCCCCCCAGGTGCGCTCGCCAATCGCCTTTGCTGATCTTGTCAGCAATGAGTCGGTCGGCGGTAGCGGCATCTGGAATTCGCAAAAGCGCTTCGGCGACGCACATGAGTGCCACCCCTTCGTGTGACGATAAGGAAAACTCGTGCATCAGAGCATCAACGCCGGAAGCTTGGGTGCGATCCTTGCGAACTGCTTCGACCAGTTGCCGAGCTCTGGTGGCGATTGCCTCGTTCACCCCCGTGCTAGTCGTCCCCTCGGCCAGATCGTATCGCGTCTGCAGCAAGGCAACGCAGGCCTGCTCATCCCGCCGGGTCGCGGCGGTAATGGCAGCGCGCAGCGGTATGGGCGGTGCGGCCAGCTCCGCCATCAGGGCAGCGAAGGGACGTGTCGAACTGCTGGAAACGAGCGAGAGCGGAATGGACATGACAACCTTTGCAAACCTGATAGGTGGCGTCTCCGCCGTCAGATCGGAGCGTAGCGACAGGGCGAATGATCGATTGTATGAGCAACAAAGGCACATTTATTCTGGAAAAACGGTCTTATGGCAAGATTTTATGTTTCGTGGGAAAATAAAGACCAAATTTTATTTCCTTGAAATCGATCATGCTCGATAAAATCAGTAAGAAAATTCTGGCCGAATTGCAAAACGATGGACGCATCAGCAATGTCGAGCTTGCCTCGCGCGTAAATCTGTCACCGGCAGCGTGCCTGGAACGAGTGAGAAAGCTGCAGGACGCAGGCTACGTGCTGGGTTACACCGCGCAGCTCAATCCACAGTTGCTGGACGTATCGCTGCTGGTTTTCATCGAGGTGGTGCTGGACAGGACCACGCCCGACGTCTTCGACGCGTTCAAGCGCAGTATCCAGGTAATTCCTGAGGTTCTAGAATGCCACATGGTGGCGGGCGGTTTCGATTACCTCGTCAAGGCGCGGGTCAAGGATATGAACGCCTACCGCGAATTCCTCGGGAAATCACTGCTGCAACTCAAGGGCGTCCGGGAGACCCACACCTATGCGGTGATGGAAGAAGTCAAGAACACTACAAAGCTGCCGATTCCCTGAATGTCACGGGGCAGTTCCTTTGAAATCAATGCCCCTGTCATTCCGGTCGTAGCCAACTGCGTCGTGGCCAGGCGGTTGACTGCGCGGGTCAGGTTATGCTCGACCATGACGACACCGAATATCCGGAAAAGGTTGAAATTACGGTTGAGAAGGCGCATCTCAGGAAGTGGACGGTGAACCGGCTGGGAGAATTCAGTTATCAATATTTGGAATATTGGTTATTGAAAATAGAAATTGGTCGTATAACACCCGCCTTACTATACTGCAATGCAACACCACCAATCCTCCCAGGAGAATTCCATGTCCATCGCCGTCCTTTCTTTCACTACCGAAGTCGCTCTTCCCTTTGTCCGCCCGATCCTCGCCACCCTCGGCGTGGCGATCGCCGCACTGCGCCCGCTGCTTGGATTCGGTTTGTTTGCCGTCATGCTCTGGCTATTCAAGCCCCTGGTACGAGGTCTGGCGCGTGCCGGCGTCATGCTGTTCAAGCCGCGCCATTCGCTTGCCGAGCGCAATGAGCGTCGCACCCTGCGCAGCATCAGTGCCCTTAACCGGATGGCCCGGGAACTCGATACGCAGCAGCCCAGCCTGGCAGCAGAACTACGGTTACTGGCCTCCCGAGGCTGATTTCACGGGGTGGTTTGTGCTGCGGTGCAGCGTGAATCCCTACCAAGTACTTTGGTTGAGCCGCGACGCAAATACAGCCTCGTTAGACGTGTTCTGACGGGGTTTCTTGCGCCGTCGGGTGGTCCGGATGACCGTTGCGTCATCGTCTGTATTTTCGGCCCGCCGCGCCTATGGCGCCTGTTTTAGGGCAGAATCAAGGTAACAGTACGGAGTCGATCGTAGTGTTGCGCAGAAGAAATTTTGCGTGCAGATTTGTCAGTCTTGGTTTTGCCTCATCAGTGGAGTGAATAACTTGGGCCGTCTTATCAAAAACAATTACACCAACATTGCGCATCTCAAGGATCTGACCACCCTTCCGCCCATGACTGCCGAGCGACACGCTGCAATCATGCGCCAGCGCATCGCACATCGCAGGATGGTCGAGGAAGCGAAAGAGTTGAAATCGGTCAGCGACCCGTTGTTTGATAGCCGCTAGCGGGCGAACGTCGGGCTGAATCGATATCTGCAGACAGTCCGCCCGCGGCGCTTGTCGAGCCTTGTCATGCGAAGCGATTCATATCAAAAGTGTTTACACAAAAAAAGGCGCCGAGTGATTCGCGCCTTTTTTGTTGCGACGCCCACCATCGACGTTGCCCACGGACTGAGCCGGGTATCAGGCAGCCAGACGTTTTTCCAGCTGCGCTTTGGTTGATACCATTTCTTTCGGCAAATGGTGATGCAGCTTCTCGAACAGTTCGGCATGCAGTTTGAGTTCATCGACCCAAGCTGCCTTGTCAATCGAGGTAATCTGATCGAATTGTTTTTCCGCAAAATCGATGCCATCCCAGCTCAGGTCCGCGTAGCGTGGTGTTATGCCGAACACGTGTTCGCTACCGCCGGCGGTACCTTCGATCCGGTCGATCATCCACTTTAGAACGCGCATGTTGTCACCGAAACCAGGCCAGACGAACTTCCCGCTTTCGTCGGTACGAAACCAATTGACGCAGAAAATCTTCGGCAGCTCGGCGGGTGAGGCGGCAATTTTCCTGCCGGTTTCCAGCCAGTGCTGGAAATAGTCGCTCATGTTGTAGCCTATGAACGGCAGCATGGCGAACGGGTCGCGGCGCACGATGCCGCTTTCGCCGGTGGCGGCAGCAGTTGTTTCCGAGCCCATGGTGGCGGCCATGTAGACGCCTTCGACCCAGTTGCGCGCTTCGGTCACCAGCGGAATGGTGGTCGAACGACGGCCGCCAAAGACGAAGGCCGACAGCGGCACGCCGGCCGGATCGTCCCACGCTGAATCAATGACCGGATTCTGTATGGCGGCGACGGTGAAGCGCGAATTGGGATGCGCTGCCTTGCGTCCGGTTTCCCTGGCGATGGCCGGGGTCCAGTCCTTGCCCTGCCAGTCGATCAGATGGGCTGGCGCTTCCTTGCTCAGGCCTTCCCACCAGACGTCGCCATCATCGGTCAGCGCGACGTTGGTGAAGATCGTGTTGGCTTCCATCGATGCCATGCAGTTCGGGTTGGTCTGCGTGTTGGTACCCGGTGCCACGCCGAAGTATCCGGCTTCCGGATTGATGGCGTACAGACGTCCATCGGCGCCCGGCTTGATCCAGGCGATGTCGTCACCAATGGTAGTGACTTTCCAGCCGTTTAAACTGGCTGGTGGCACTAGCATGGCGAAGTTGGTCTTGCCACAAGCCGAAGGAAAGGCTGCCGCCACATAATGTTTCTTGCCGGCCGGCGACTCGACGCCCAGGATCAACATGTGTTCGGCCAGCCAGCCTTCTTCGCGGCCCATGTTGGAGGCGATTCGTAGCGCAAAGCATTTCTTGCCCAGCAATGCATTGCCGCCGTAGCCGGAGCCGAAGGACCAGATTTCGCGGGTTTCGGGATAGTGCACGATGTATTTGGTCGGGTTACAAGGCCAGGCGACATCGGCCTGCCCTGCCACCACCGGTGCGCCGACCGTATGCACGCAAGGTACAAATTCTCCATCCGTTCCCAGCACGTCGTACACGGCGCGACCCATGCGGGTCATGATGCGCATGTTGACAGCAACATAAGGCGAGTCCGACAGCTCCACGCCAATGTGGGCGATCGGCGAACCCAGCGGACCCATCGAAAACGGCACCACGTACATGGTTCGGCCACGCATGGCACCGTTGAACAGGCCGTTGAGAGTCGCGCGCATTTCAACCGGATCGGTCCAGTTGTTGGTCGGTCCGGCGTCGACTTTGTCGGTCGAGCAGATGAAGGTGCGGTCCTCGACGCGGGCAACGTCGGTCGGGTCCGAGCAGGCCAGATAACTGTTGGGGCGCTTGTCCTCGTTGAGGCGTTTCATGGTGCCGCCGGCTACCATTTTTTCGCACAGGCGGTCGTACTCTTCCTGCGAACCGTCACACCAGTAAATCGAATCGGGCTTGGTCAGGGCGGCGATCTCCGCTACCCAAGCGACCAATCTCTGCTGCTTGACATACGCCGGAACGTTCAAGGCTACGACGCCACCCATCACGGGTTGATTCATGGACACTTCCTCCAATGGCAATAAGAATGAGGTCAAAGCGGGGCACGGCGCGGGGAGCAGCCGCAAGCTATGAAATCGGCAGAACGATGATGCGGGAGCCGCGCCGATGGCATCGTCTCGTGGGCGACGCCGCTGACCGCGCATGCCGAATGGTGGAATAATGGGCATGTTGCGGCGGCAAAAGCGATGCTGCTTTGCACAAGTTTTAGTGTTTCCAAACCGTGCACAAATTGTGTCAATTGCTAAAAACAGGTGAGCGATTGTACACCCGAGTTTTCTTGATCTCAATGACTTGAGTCAAAACGGTAGTAGGAACGCTTGACCTATGTAGTAAGGTATTTATCGCTCATCCAGACATGTTGCACTGTTACACACTTCACGATTGGAAACGCATTGAAGATCGCCATTCTCGACGATTACCAGGACTGTGTCCGCTATCTGCCGTGTTTCTCCCTGCTCGAAGGGCATGAAGTCAAGGTCTTCACCAACGGCGCGCGCGGTACTGGTCAACTGGCGATCCGGCTGGCCGGCTTCGACGGCCTCGTGCTGATTCGCGAGCGCACCGCGCTATCCCGGGGGCTGTTGGAGAAACTGCCCAACCTCAAGCTTATCTCGCAAACCGGCAAGGTCAGCAGCCACATCGATGTCGCTGCAGCCACTGCCTGCGGCGTGACGATCGTCGAAGGTATCGGCGACCCGACTGCGCCGGCGGAACTGACTTGGGCCCTGATCATGGCGGCCATGCGCAAAGTGCCGCAGTACGCCGCCAACCTGAAACTCGGCCTGTGGCAGGCCAGCTCGATGCAGCCAGCGCACAACATGCTGGGCACGGTCCTGAAAGGCCGCACGCTCGGTATCTGGGGATATGGAAAAATCGGCAGGATGGTGGCCGGATACGGCCGTGCATTCGGCATGAACATTCTGGTCTGGGGCCGGCCCCCCAGCTGCGCCGCCGCCGAGCAGGAAGGCCTGCGGGCAGCGAGCTCGCAGGAGGAATTCTTTACCCTGAGCGACGTACTCACCGTCCATTTGCGCCTAAACGATGCGACCCGGGGCATCATTGGCGCGAGCGATCTGGCGCGCATGAAACCGACCGCCTTGTTCGTCAATACCAGCCGCGCCGAACTGGTCGCACCTGGCGCCCTGGTGGCGGGCCTGAAGGTTGGCCACCCCGGTCATGCGGCTCTCGACGTGTACGAATCCGAACCACTGAGTCCGGACGATCCCATTCTCAAGATGGACAACGTGCTGGCCACGCCGCATTTGGGCTATGTCGAAAACGATAGCTACGAACTCTACTTCCGTGCCGCGTTCCAGAACATCGTCGACTTCGCTGCCGGACAACCGAAGAACGTCCTCAATCCGTCCCCGGCGCGTCGCTGACCGTCAGCGCAGCGGCACAGGGTAGGTCGCCACGCTGGCGTTGCCGTCCTTGTCGACCGCCTGCACGCCGAAGAAGTAATTGTCCTTTGATAGACCCTTCATGGTGGTTTGCGTGACGTTACCGACGAAGAGCGCGCCTTGCCACTGCGCCGCCGTCGTCTCGCGCCAGACCACGCGATAACCCAGCAGGTCCGGCTCCGTGTTCGGCGACCATACCAGCGTCGAATCGTTTTCCAGCTGCGAGGTCTTCATCTGCACTTTTTGCGGTGCGGCCGGCGCCAGCGCAAGCGACGCCATGGCAGCCGCATTCACGCTTGCCACGCGCGCCACGTACAGCGGATCGACGAATTGCGGCAAGTCGCCGTATTGGGTGTAATTTTCGATCCGGACGTTCTGATGCTGGTGCCTGAAATCCTCGTTCGGCTCGGTAAACCGCAGCGCCGGATAGCCGCGCTCGAGGAATGGCATGTGGTCGCCGCCGCGCAGGTAGCGGTCGCGCCGCTGGATCACCGAGACCTTGAAGTTCGGCACGTAACGCTCGCCCACTTCCTTGACGTGGCGCGCCAGCTGGCGGGTCGGGGAATCATTTTCGCCGCCGGTCGCCAGCAACATGCGCACCGCATCCGGCATCTCTTTTAGTGCAGGCACCCCTTCGGCAAACAGCCGCACCTGGGTACCATCGACCCTGCCATCGTCTGCGCGGGAGCTGCCGATGATGTCGTTGGTAAACATGCCGGCGATGTTCAGGTTTTTCTGCCGCGCGCCTTCGGCCCAGTGGGTCGAGCCGAACAGGCCCTGCTCTTCACCAGCCACCGTCAGGAACACCAGCGTCGCATCGAAGGAATGTCCGGCCATCACGCACGCCATTTCCATCACGGCGGCGGTGCCCGAGGCATCGTCGTTGGCGCCGGGGGCGAAACCCTTGACGTCGAGTTGGTCACCGTCGATCGAGTCGTAATGGCCGCTGACCACGTACAGACGTTCTTTGGATTCCTTCTGGGCACCCGGCAGCGTTGCAACCACGTTGACGATTTCGGTCGGCGCCGCCAGTCGCGGTCCGGCCGGCTGCACGTAGCTGTCAAGGCCGACCTGCAGGCGCCCGCCTGCCGCTGCGCCGCAGCGTTCGAGCTCGCCCTTGATCCAGCGCCGCGCCGCACCGATACCGATGGTGTCCGATACCGTGTCCGAAGCGGTATGACGGGTGTGGAAGCTCACCAGCTTCTGGATGTAGGCCTCGATGCGCTGCGCCGAAATGGCGGCGACGATGCGGTCGATCTGCGGCTGGTGGGCCTGGGTGTCGGCGGTTGCCGCGCTGCCGGTTGCGGGCAGGGTCAGCATCAGGCTAAAGGCGGTGGCGAGCGGGGATAAACGAAAGCGGTACAAACGGGTCATCGGAACATCCTGATCGGTTGTGAGACATGAAGTGGCGCGACGACAACGTGCGCACGCGAACGCAAATGGTAAGACATTTCTTGTTCAGATGAATCTTTTCATGAAAGAACACGACAAAACGGGGTGCGCCCTGGCCGAGCACACCCCGTGGGGTCGTCACGTGCCGCACGTCATCCGGCGCGCGGCACATCATTCATTCCGGTTGCTTCAATAGGTTTTGTAGGGCAGGAACTTGCCTGATAAAACGACGTTCACACGATCGCCTTTTGGATCGGCCTGGCGCTGGATATCCATCGAAAAATCGATGGCGCTCATGATGCCGTCGCCGAACTCTTCGTGGATCAGTTCCTTGATCGTGGTGCCGTAGACACTGACGATTTCATACCAGCGATAGATCAGCGGATCGGTCGGAACCGAGGTCGCCAGTGAGCCCTTGTACGGCACGATCTGCAACCAGGCGGCTTCTTCGTCCGTGAGATCGAATAGTTGCTGCGCCACTTCGGCCTGGGTCTTGGTAAACGTCATCTGCCCGAGGCAGGCGGCGGTCGTCCATTCCTTGCTGGCGCCGAGTTTCGGTGCGATGTCGCCCCACTTCATGTGGTTCTTGACCTTGGCGCTGAGGATTTTCTGGGTGACGGTAAGGCGGTCCATGCTGTGTTCCTTCAATGGGTGGATGAGTGTGCGGTGGAGGTGGCGGCGGCGTCGGCCAGGCCGGGTGTGACTTCGTGCGGCATCCAGTCGACCGGCAAGGCCGCGCCGTCGAATTTCTTCGACCGGTGCACCAGGAAGTCGACCAGGTGGTTGCGGATCTTGTAGAACTGCGGATCGTGGTGCATGTCGGTGCGGGTGCGGCTGCGCGGCATGGTGTTGCGCACGATTTCGGCAATGCGGGCGCGCGGACCGTTGCTCATCAAGATGATCTTGTCGGCCAGCAGGATCGCCTCATCGACGTCATGGGTGATCATGAAGACGGTCTGGCGGGTCTCCTGGCAGATGCGCAGCAGTTCATCCTGGATCACGCCGCGGGTTAGGGCGTCGAGGGCTCCGAACGGTTCGTCGAGCAACAGCATCTTCGGTTCGATCGCAAAGGCGCGCGCAATCCCGACCCGCTGCTTCATGCCGCCCGACAGTTGCGACGGTTTTTTGTCGGCGAAGGACTCCAGCCCGACCATCTCGATGTAGCGCATCGCATGCGCATCGATCTTGACCCGCGGCCATTGCGGCCAGCGCGACTTGACGGCGAAACTGACGTTTTGCAGTACGCTCAGCCAAGGCATCAGCGCATGTCCCTGGAACACGACACCGCGCTCCAGGCTCGGCCCGGCGACCTCGCGTTCGTCCATGAAGACATTGCCGCCGCTGGCCGTATCGAGTCCGGCCAGAATGTTGAGGATGGTGGTCTTGCCGCATCCCGAATGGCCGATGACGCAGGCAAACTCGCCGCGGTCGATGCCGAAATGGACGTGCTCGAAGACCGGCACCTCGCCATACGCTTTTGCCAGATCCTCGATTTGCAGGAACGGCTTGTGTTTTGTTGCGAACATCCGCTTACTCCGAGTAGGTGACGGCTTTTTGCAGGCGCGCAAACGCCATGTCGAGGATCATGCCAACGATGCCGATCATCAGGATCGCGAAGATCACCGACGTCAGCGACAGGTTGTTCCACTCGTTCCAGACGAAGTAACCGATGCCGGTGCCCCCGACCAGCATCTCGGCCGCCACGATGACCAGCCACGCGATGCCCATCGAAATGCGCATGCCGGTCAGGATGGTCGGCGCCGCCGCCGGCAGGATCACCAGGAAGGCGCGCCGCAACGGTGCGACCTCGAGCGTCTTGGCCACGTTGAGCCATTCACGCCGCACGCCCGAAACGCCGAACGCCGTGTTGATCAACATCGGCCAGACCGAACAGATGAAGATCACGAAAATCCCCGAGATCGAAGAGTCCTTGATCGTGTAGAGCGCGATCGGCATCCAGGCCAGCGGCGAGATCGGCTTCAACACCTGGATGAAGGGATCGAAGGCACGGTAGAGCAGCGGCGACATGCCGATCACGAAGCCCAGGGGAATCGCCACGATCGCCGCGAACACGAAGCCCAGGCCGACCCGCGCCAGCGAATAGCCGATCTGGATGCCGATGCCCTTGTCGTTCGGCCCTTTGTCGTAGAACGGATCGGCCAGGCTTTTCAGGGCGGTTTCACCCATCTGGCGCGGTGTCGGAAAATCGCTTGCCTTGGTCGTGCCTTCGGTCGTGCTCTTGCCCAGCATCTTGGCGTACTCGGCTTCGGCCGGCGTCATCTTCACCGCCGCCACCGTGCGCGGCAAGGTGGCGGTATGCCAGATCCCGATCAGCAGCATCAGGATCAGGAAAGACAGCAGCGCGGCTTTCAGGCCGAGACTCAGGGCAGCGGGCTTTTTCACGATCGGGTCCTAGGTGCGCTTGATGGCAA
This sequence comes from Herminiimonas sp., assembly GCA_014376645.1. GTDB lineage: Bacteria > Pseudomonadota > Gammaproteobacteria > Burkholderiales > Burkholderiaceae_D > JANXSS01. The sequence goes on from JACMRD010000186.1 coordinate 11,787, forward strand.
AGCTGTTGGCATAGGCGTCGGCTTTCGATGCATCGAATTCCTTACCCATGATCATGTACTTCTTGTAGGCGCCGTCCGGTGTCTTCTGACCGAGCTCCTTCATGCGGACCTTGGCGTCGGTCAGCAGGAACACCTTTTCGGCGATTTCCTTGTAGTTGACGTCGCCCTTGATGTAGCCCCAGCGTTTCATCTGCGTGAGCATCCAGACCGCCATCGAGTCCCACGGCACCGGGTCGAAATCGGCACGGTCCGGAACATTGCGGATGTTGCCGAGACCATCGGCAAATTTCCCGGTCAGGACCTGGGTCAGCACGGCTTCCGGCTGGTTCAGGTAGTTCTGTGGCGCGATGACCTTGGCGATCAACTCACGGTTCTTGGCTTCGCGGGCCATGGCGGCGGCCGTCAGCACCGAGCGGTACAGGGCAATGAAGGTGTTGGGGTTCTGCTTGATGAACTCGCCCGAGACGCCGAAAGCGCAGCACGGGTGACCGTCCCAGATCTCGCGCGACAGCAGGTGGATGAAACCGACATCGTCGTACACGGCGCGCTGGTTGAACGGGTCCGGTCCGAGGAAACCGTCGATGTTGCCGGCGCGCAGATTGGCCACCATTTCCGGCGGCGGTGTCACGCGGATCTGGACGTCCTTGTCCGGGTCCAGACCGCTCTCGGCCAAGTAGTAACGCAACAGGAAATTGTGCATTGAGTACTCGAAGGGAATCGCGAACTTGAATCCTTTCCACTGCTTCGGATCGCGCTTGTCCTTGTGCTTGTTGGCCAGGGTGATGGCCTGGCCGTTGATGTTCTGGATGGTTGCCACGTTCATCGGTTGCGCCACCGAGCCCAGGCCCATCGAAATCGCCAGCGGCATTGGCGACAGGAAGTGCGAAGCGTCATGTTCCTTGTTAAGCATCTTGTCGCGGATCAGGGCCCAGCCGGCGGTCTTGTTGAGGGTGACGTTCAAGCCCTCTTTTTTGTAGAAGCCGAGCGGGTCGGCCATGATCAGCGGCGTGGCGCAGGTGATGGCGATGAAGCCGATCTTCAGATCCTTCTTTTCCAGCGGGCGCTTGTCCTGCGCCATGGCTTGCATCGCACCGATCGGCAGCACGCTGGCAATGGCTGCGCGGGCGGTGTTGGCGCCGACAGCCTGCAGGAAACGCCGTCGCATGCCGTCTCGCGGAAACAGCGCCTTGACCAGTGCCGCCTCGATGAAATCCTGGGACAGCGTCTCTGGATCGGTGCCGCGCGCCCGCAATCTGGCCTGCTCTTCCAGGTCATGCGCTGCCTGGCTGGCGTGGGAGCCACAGTTGCATCCGCCCAGGGATTGACCTGCTTCATACGGCCGATAGAGATTGGTCATGTGTACGCGCTTTCTGCTGAACGGTGGGAGGAAGGTCTGCGATTGCTAATGAGCAAATCGCGTGCCCAAAGTATTTGCCAATTTGGAGGCTTTACCGAACCCGCTCGCACCAAGATCGATGCCGCGCGCACCATCGGCGAGCGGCCTGCCGTTCATGGTGAAAGGCGGCTGGCGGGATGGTGGCCCGAGGCTTGCGTACAATCTGCCCATCTAGTCGGATCCGGCCGCGAACGGCGCTGCCGGCATTGCTTGAAGCGAGTGCGACCCATGAAGATCATCAGCATCAATATCGGGACTGTCGCCAATCTGTTCGACCCGGTGCCGGGACAGTCGGCCGGCATCAAGACCGGCATCCACAAGCACCCTGTCGCCGGCGCGGTCGCGGTCGGACGCATGGGGCTGCACGGAGACGAGCAGGCCGACCTCAGCTTGCATGGGGGACTCGACAAGGCGGTCTACGCTTATCCGGTCGAGCACTACGCGTTCTGGGATGCGCAGCGTCAGGCCAGCAGCAAGCGCGCTGTCGCCGACGTAGCGCTGACATCCGGCGCCATGGGCGAGAACCTGACGCTGGAAGGTTTGCTGGAAACCGAAGTCTGGATCGGCGATCGGCTCCTGATCGGCGCCGTGACGCTGCAGGTCAGCGAGCCACGCAATCCCTGCTTCAAGTTCAACGCCAGGATGGGAATCAATCGGGCATCGAAACTGATGGTGCAGAGTGGTTTCAGCGGCTTCTATCTGCGCGTCGTGGAGACCGGCTCGCTGCGTGCCGGGGATGCGATCACGCTGGTGCCCGGGGCGCGCGAGGTGGCTCTGGCCAGCTTGCACGAGCAGCGCCGCAAGGGACGCCAGTACGATCTGTTCTGATTGTCGGAAAAAGCGGCTTCAGTCGCCCTTGAGCGACGTCGCCAAGCCGGGCGGCGGCGCCGATACCGCGCGCCGGATGTGCGGTGTGCTATGGGTCCAGAGACGGGCCCAGCCGGGTGGCCACGGTAGCGCCGGCCCACTGTATTCGGGAACATTGCGCTTGACTGCGATGATTGGTACGCCGTCCGGGCCAGGGCCGGTGCGCTGGTCCCAGTTCATGCTGAAGGCATAGTTCGGTAACAGCAGGTCACAGGCCGCAGCAAACCATTCGGTATGGTCTTCGTCGCGCCCGAGCGCCTGCGCCATGCCGTGCGGATCGGCTTGCGCCAGGGCGCTCGCCAGTTCGGCGGCGCTGGCGCCGGGCGCATCGCCCCATCCCATGACCGGATTGAAATTATAATCCGCGCCGGAACCGTACCAGCCCTCACGCCAGGGCCGCTGCAGCCAGTTGCGCTGACCGGTAAACAGATGCCAGCGCCAGTGCAGTCCCGACGGTTTCGGCCAGCTGTAGAGATACAGGCGCTGATAGCCGGCGCCGTGCAGTTCACGCACCATCGCCATGAGGCGCGCGTGCGGCATGCGGTCCGGCGGCGCCCGGCGAAACAGGATCGGTTCGCCATCGGCATGCTGCACGTCGTCCGACGACAGGTTCAGGTCGAGCGTACGCACTTCGCTGCCGAACCGGGCAGCGATCCAGCCTGTCAGCAAATTGACCGACGTGATGACGCCGAAGCCGCGATGGCGATGGAAAATGACGGTACCGGGAGCAACAGGTTTCATTGGGAAAAATTCAAGACGGGTGTTTCGGAGCGATAGGTTGGATCGTTAGTGTAGCGGGATTTGTCGCAACGCTGGTGGATTGTCGCAGACCCGCACGGCCCGGCTGCGCAACGCGGTATGATCGTTGTTCCGCGTGGATTACGCCGCACACAAGTTCGAGTCATGACACTGCGCATCATCGCCACCGGCGGCACATTCGACAAGCACTACGATGAAATCAATGGCGCCCTGGTGTTCGGCGCCAGCCATCTGCCGGAGGCGTTGAGGCGTGCTCGTATTGCGCAGCCGTCGACGCTCGAACAGCTGCCCTTTCTCGACTCGCTCGACATGCAGGCACCGGACCGGCAACGCATCCTCGACGCTTGCCAGCGTGCGGCCGAATCGCGCATCGTCATCATCCACGGCACCGACACCATGCCCGACACGGCACAGGTGCTTGGCATGGCAGGCATGCACAAGACCGTGGTGCTGACCGGCGCCATGATTCCGTTCGAGATTGATGGCTCCGATGCTCTGTTCAATCTGGGCTTTGCCTGTGGCGTCGCGCAGACGCTGGCGCCAGGCGTGTACGTGGCGATGAATGCGCAGGTCTTCGCCTGGGACAAGGTACGGAAGAATCGCATTGCCGGGGTATTCGAATCGCTTTGAAAACGTTGAGCTTAAAGACGTTGTCATGCGGAACTTCAGTCGCTGATTGCAATCAAGTTGTCGCTTGTGAAACGAGCCGGTTCGCCGATCCGTATCGGCATGCAACAGGATGTAAAAAAAACCGTTGCGTGCGATGAATCCGCGTACGGTCGATCGATCCGGAAGTATTGCTTTCCATAAATTTACTGGAGCTGCATTCATGGCAACTGAGCGACATCCCACCCATCCGTTTTTGTCCCCATTCGTGTCTCCGTTCTCGTCCCGCCTTGCTGGCGTCCTGCTCGCCGCCCTGTTGCTCAATGCCTGTGGAGGCGGTGGTACCAGCAGCAGCACGAGCACGGCCATCACCGATCCGGCCGCACCGGTCCTGACAGTTGCGCCGGGTGCGCCATCAACGGCGCCGGTTGCCTCGCCGAATGCGCCCCAGTTGACGGGCAATACTGCGACCGATGGTTTTAACTGGTTCAACTACCGGCGCCAGCTTCTTGGCGAACCTGCATTGACGCGGACCACAGCGATCGACACCGCCGCACAGAGCCACTCTCAATATCAGCAGGTCAACAATACGATCACGCATGAACAGACTGTCGGCAAGGCCGGTTTCACTGGCGTGCTCTTGCCCGACCGGCTAACGGCCGCCGGCTTTCGCTTCAGCCGTCCCAGCTACGCTTACGGCGAAGTCATTTCCAGCACCAGCGACGCCTCCGGCGTGAATGCCGCGGAAGATCTGATCACGGCGATCTATCATCGCTTCGCAATCTTCGAGCCGATGTTTCGCCTGGCCGGCGCCGGCTCGGCGGTGTCTTCCAGCGGACGCACTTATTTCACGGTCGACTTTGCCGCGGACGGGCTGACCCCGGCGCTGGGCTCCGGCAAATTCCTGGTGTATCCGGTCGATGGTCAGCAGGGCGTGCCAGCGCTGTTCTTCAGTGATTTCGAATCGCCGGACCCGGTTGCCGGACGCAACCAGGTGGGCTACCCGATCAGCATCCATGCCGACATCACCTCGACCGTCGCGGTCACTAGCTTTACGGTGCGTTCGCGTGGCGGCAACGTCCTGCCATCGCAATTGCTGGCGCATGTCAGCGATCCACAAACGCCGGCCTCGGCGGCGGCACTGATTCCACTCGACGTATTGGGTGCCGGCACCACTTACGACGTGCAGTTTGCCGGCACTGTGGACGGGACTGCCGTCACGCGGGCCTGGTCGTTTACGACGCGTTGAGTACCGACAGCATCGATGCGTTGCTCAAGGCCGGTACGGCGGCGGGTTACTCCTGCGCTCGCGGCGCGGCCGCTGACATCAGCACCCGCTGCAGCAGTGGCGGCGGAACGTGATGCTCGACCAAGAACGATACGGCACCACCGGTTCCTAACGAATTCTTGAATTCGATAGCCTGGTCGATGATCGCTCGTAGCTGGAGATCGTGGCGCCGTTCAGTGTTACCTTCCATGACACCTCCGAGGTTGGTTTGAGGAGAAAAAACTATACTCCAAAAATCAAACGCGGGTGACAAATTGTCCGGGCAGTTTGCGTCATCGTCCTGTCACGAATTCCGGCAGGTTTGCATGACTGATCATGGCCGATGAATCGGCAAATTTTCGGTCACGACGGTACTTTGGTTTTTCTTATTCGTCCTCGGCACGCCTTATTTCCCGATACAGAACCGACTGAAGATTACCCCCAGCAAATCATCGGAACTGAACTCGCCGGTGATGCTGTTCAGGCGTTCCTGCGTCAGCCTTAATTCTTCTGCAAACAGATCCAGCGCACGGTCGGCCTGATCGGCGAGTTGCGCAGCGCTGCACAGATGCAGGCGCGCCGCTTTCAGCGCAATCAGGTGCCGCTCGCGCGCCAGGTACAGCGATTCGCCGGTCTGCTGCCAACCCGCCAGCCGCAGTAATTCCGCACGCAGCAGGTCCAGCCCGAGGCGATCGGTGGCCGAGATATAGAGCTGGGTGACGCCGTCGCGCTGCTCGATACCTTCCCGGTGACCGGACAGGTCGATCTTGTTCCAGACCTGCAGTACCGGCACGTTGGACGGCAGGCGCGCGGCGATCGCGTCGTCTTCCTGCGTCGGACCGTGGCTGGCGTCGAGCAAGTGCAGGATCACGTCGGCCTGCTGCACCGCATGCCAGGTGCGCTCGATGCCGATGCGCTCGACTTCGTCGGTGGCTTCGTCCGGATGGCGGATGCCGGCGGTGTCGATGATGTTGAGCGGTATGCCTTCGATCTGGATGGTCTCGGTTACCTTGTCGCGGGTCGTGCCGGCAATCGCGGTGACGATTGCGACATCCGCGCCGGCCAGCAGGTTCAGCAGCGACGACTTGCCAACGTTAGGCTGCCCCGCCAGCACGATGTTCAAGCCATCGCGCAGCAGCGCGCCCTGCGCCGCGTGGCGGAACACGTCGTCGAGCTCGGCGCGGATCGCCGCAAGCTGGCCGCGCGCATCCGAACTCTCCAGAAAATCGATTTCCTCTTCTGGAAAATCGAGTGTCGCCTCGACCAGCATGCGTAGCCGGATGACCTGCTCCACCAGCGCATGGATCGCGCGCGAGAACACGCCCGAGAGCGACTGCGATGCCGACTTGGCTGCCGCTTCGGTCGAGGCATCGATCAGGTCGGCGACTGCCTCGGCCTGGGCCAGGTCCAGTTTGTCGTTCAAGAAGGCGCGCTGCGTGAATTCGCCCGGCTGCGCCAGCCGCAGGTCGATATCTGCGCCGGCCTCGAGGCAGCGTGCCAGCAGCATCTGCAGCACCACCGGACCGCCATGGCCCTGCAATTCCAGCACGTCCTCGCCGGTGTAGGAATGCGGCCCCTTGAAGAAGATCGCCAGACCCTGGTCGATGATGCTGCCATCGGCATTCATAAAGCTGGTGAAGGTGGCGTGACGCGGCTGCAGCACGGCGCCGGCCGGCAGCTTGCAGACGGCGTCGATGACGGCGCCGAGCTGCCTGCCGGAGACCCGCACCACGCCGATACCGCCGCGTCCGGTAGCGGTGGCGATGGCGGCGATGGGAGAAGTATCGTGGTTCATGAAGGAAAGTGTACGTGCTGGATCAATGTTAAAGAATAGAAAAAAAGCCCGTTGCGGTTACGCACGGGCTTTTTGTATTGCTGCAACCACAATGCGCCGACCGCAGCCGGCGCGACGGTCATCAGGCGGCTTTGCCGGTTTCCATGTTTTTCGTGATTACCCACTGCTGCGCAATCGACAGCACGTTGTTGACGACCCAGTACAGCACCAGGCCGGACGGGAAGAAAAAGAACATCACCGAGAACAGGATCGGCATGAACATCATGACCTTGGCCTGGACCGGGTCCGGCGGCGTCGGGTTCAGCTTGGTCTGGATGAACATGGAAATGGCCATGATTACCGGCAGGATGTAGAACGGATCCGGTGCGGCCAGATCGTGGATCCAGCCCAGCCATGGCGCATTGCGCATCTCGACCGACGCCAGCAACACCCAGTAGAGCGAAATGAAGACCGGGATCTGCACCACGATCGGCAGACAGCCGCCGAGCGGATTGATCTTCTCGGTCTTGTAGAGCTCCATCATGGCCTGGTTCATCTTCTGCGGCTCACCCTTGAAGCGCTCGCGGATCGCAGTCATCTTCGGCGTGACCAGCTTCATCTTGCCCATGCTGCGATAGCTTGCCGCCGAGAGTGGGAAGAAGGCCAGCTTGATCAGGATCGTCAGGACGATGATGGTCCAGCCCCAGTTGCCAAGGATCTTGTGGATCTGCGTCATCAGCCAGAAAATCGGCTTGGCGATGATGGTCAGCCACCCGTAGTCCTTGACCAATTCCAGGCCTGGCGCGGTCGCTTCCAGCACGGCCGACTCTTGCGGGCCGGAGTACAAGCGCGACTGCTCGGAGACGGTGGCGCCCGGAGCGATGGTACCTAGTTGCTCGATGGTGCCGACCGCATACATGTTGGTCGCCACTTTCTTGGTAAAAATTTCACGCGGCTTCTTGTCGGCCGGGATGAAGGCCGAGACGAAGTAGTGCTGGATCAGCGCAACCCAGCCGTTGTCGGCTTTCATCGCATGCTCGGCCGAGCCCTTTTCGATTTTCTCGAAGGTCAGCTTCTGGAAGTGATCGGCGTCGGTGTAGACCGCAGGGCCGGTAAAGGTGCTGTAGAAACGCGATTCGCCGGCTGGCGCGCTGCCGTCGCGGACCAGCTGCAGGTACAGGGCCGGGGTCACCGGTGCCGTGCCGGTATTAGTGATGTCATGCTTGACGTCGATCGTGTAGTCGCCGCGCTTGAAGGTATAGGTCTTGGTCAGCTTGACGCCCCCTTGTTCGGCATCCAGGATCAACTGGACCTGGTTGGCGCTGTCGAGCACGCGCACACCGGGACGGGCGGTGAAGACCGTTTTGTGGCTCGGGTAGTTGCCGCCGATGAGGCCGGATTCAGCCAGATAGGTGCGCTTGTCGCTCGAATCGAACAGGACTTCGTTCTTGGTCGGCTCGGTCGAGTCGCGGTGCTTGAGCAACTCCAGGCGCTTTAGCTCGCCACCAGCGGTGTCGATGTCGGCCTTGACGATGTCGGTAACGATGGTGATGACTTCGCCCCGGCTCGCCGGCGCAGCTGCATCGGCTGCCGGCACGGCGTCGGCGCCAGGACCGGCGGCGCTTTGCGGCAGGGCCGTCGACGCACCGGCGGCGCCAGCAGCACCAGCGGCACCAGCAGCGGCCGGCTTGGCCTGTAGCGTCGGGTTAGGGAAAAACATCGAGGGTTTGCCGCTGGCACGCATCCAGTTATCCCAAAGCAAAAGCAGCGATAACGAGAAAACAACCCACAGAACGGTACGTTTGATATCCATTTTGGTTCGATCGGCAATTCAGTAATTCAGGATGGGCCACAGCCGCGAACGGCTGCAGAGGAGTCTGTTGCTTCTTTTGCTACGGTTGCGACAGGCACCAGGTCGACGCCGCCAACATGCCAGGGATGGCATTTGCAGAGTCGTCGTGCCGCCAGAGCCGAACCGGCCAGTGCGCCATGGGTGCGGATGGCTTGGCTCGCGTAATTCGAGCAGGTCGGATAAAAGCGGCAATTCTGCCCCAGGTACGGACTCACCGTGAGCTGGTATGCGCGCACGAGCAGCAGTAATAGGGGTTTCATGGCGCCGCCTCAGGCAATTTCCGGGCATCGAAGAGCTGGATCAGCTCGGCGTGCAGCAGCCGGCGCAAGCCTGCAGTGGTGGCTGGCCCGGCCTTCGCATTGACAGGGCGAGACAGGCGCACGATGCAGTCGATGGCCGGCAAACGGGTCTGCCGGAACAGCTCACGCGTCATCCGTTTGACGGTATTGCGGGTGACCGCGCGCGGCGCCAGCCGTTTGGCCGCCACCACGCCCAGGCGTGCATGCGGCAAGGTATTGGGACGAACGTATAAAACGAAATGGGCAGTGCGAAACACCGGGCGCAAATTAAAAACGGATGAAAATTCATCCGTTTTGACGATGCGTCGCTCGCGTGGGAATGCCGGTAACAGGGGAGCGTTCACGCCATCGACTCAGGCTGCAGTCGTGACGCATGCCCGGGCATGCCTGTCAGCCCTGAGGTCCCGCTGGTGCGATTGGCACGCACCGATGTCACGCATGCGTCCAGTTTGCAGCCGTCGGATCAGGCTGCCAGGCGCTTGCGGCCTTTGGCGCGACGTGCATTGAGCACGGCGCGGCCGCCACGGGTCGCCATCCGGACGCGAAAGCCATGGGTGCGCTTGCGGCGAACGACGGAAGGTTGGTAAGTACGTTTCATGTTGGTCTCGCTGATCGGTCAAAAAATAAATCGGATAAATCGGAAAAGTGGAACATTCCGCGCAACCCAGGCTGCGCGATCCCGAAGGACGAAGCCTGGTGACGGCTTCCCTAGCGTGTTGCCTGCGGGGATGGCCGGCGGCGGACCAGAAAACAGGCCGGCGTTGCGATGCTGCGGATGGTGAACCCAAGATTAGACAGCATTTTCTGTTTGTTTGTCAATC